>JAGPVP010000041.1 GCA_018066965.1 Zhongshania sp.
TTTCTAGAATTCGCGCCACTTTCAGACGTCAAGTGACTCGGAGTCTGGAAGGTTTGCGGCGTCCCCTTCGTCTAGTGGCCTAGGACACTGCCCTTTCACGGCAGTAACAGGGGTTCGAGTCCCCTAGGGGACGCCATTATTCCGCGATGTCGGCATCGCCGGCGACGCTAAAAGAGAAGCAGAAATGCTTCTCTTTTTTTTTGTTGTTTTTCCTCTATTTAGTGCCAAAATGGCCTTGACGGGGTGGGGGAGTCACTCTAAAATTGCGCCCTCTTTCAGGGACAGCAGTATTGCTCTGAAAGGCTCGCGGCGTCCCCTTCGTCTAGTGGCCTAGGACACTGCCCTTTCACGGCAGTAACAGGGGTTCGAGTCCCCTAGGGGACGCCAATTTCTACGTTACAGCGCGTAGAATAATGTCAACAAAATGCCTGCCACGGCGCTGTTGACAGCTTAAGGAAAACTTTTTACTATGCGCCGGTCTTTAAAGAGGGGCAAAAAAGCGTTTCTTATCAAGGCTGTACGGTTATTTATTTGCTTGAGGTAAATACTAAAACCGGAATTTGCGGGAATAGCTCAGTTGGTAGAGCGCAACCTTGCCAAGGTTGAGGTCGGGAGTTCGAGCCTCCTTTCCCGCTCCAAATTTTAAAAAAGCGAAGCTTGTGCTTCGCTTTTTTTTCGTCTGCTATTTTAATCAGTGCATATTGAAAACTTGGGCGCGAAGGTTTCTATAGCAGCCATTGGCTTCGCTGTTGCAGAGCTCATAATAGCGCTCTTCTAAATCTTGGTATTTTTGTATTTCCTCGTCGCCCAAGTAGTGCAGGCAGTCACCGCCAAAAAACCATAGCAAGTCGCGGTGCAGCTGCGGTGTTATATCCGGATAGTGACTGACGATTCGAGTGATAATTTGCTGGCCGATGAGTGCATAATCATCTCCCGCAGAAAGGCTAGCATCAAGCTGTGTAAATAAACTCAACAATTCCTCGTTGCTTTCGTCGCTGTGCGAGGGGTGGTTTGGCACTGCCTTTAGGCATAGCGCCTTAAGTGCATCATTTAGCTGGTGGTAATACTCTAAACGCGTCGTCACTGTGTCTCCATTTGGCGTAGATTTCATACTTAGGTGTATTCCACTTCGTGGCCGTGGCAAAATAGACGGCTTTCATTTTCAATTTACCGTCGGTAGTAACAAGTCAGTTCGGGTGTCTTGCAAAAAATGAAGCTATAAGCCTCGATTTTTGCTGCAAAGTTCCAAAAGATCTCGCCGCCGAAGTGCTTGAATACATTTAGCTATCAATAATTTTAGGCGAATACTATGGCAATTGCCCTGCAAATTAAAGGATTGCGTAAAGTTTACGACAATGGCTTTGAAGCACTAAAAGGTATTGATTTAGAAGTAAAAGAAGGCGATTTTTTCGCGTTGCTCGGCCCCAACGGCGCGGGAAAGTCGACAACAATAGGTATCGTGTCCTCACTGGTAAAAAAAACGGCAGGGGATGTGCACGTCTTTGGACACTCCATTCAGACTGATTTGGCCGCAGCCAAGCGCGAGATTGGAGTTGTTCCGCAAGAGTTTAACTTTTCTAACTTTGAATCGGTCTGGGATATTGTCGTAAATCAGGCGGGTTACTACGGGTTAAACAGGGCGACTGCGGGTGAGCGCGCCGAGAAGTATCTAAAAAAGCTAGGGCTCTGGGATAAGCGCGATGTCGCGTCGCGGATGCTGTCTGGTGGTATGAAAAGGCGGCTAATGATAGCGCGAGCGCTCATTCATGAACCGCGCTTATTGATTCTTGATGAGCCTACCGCGGGTGTCGATATTGAGTTGCGGCGCTCAATGTGGGAATTTTTAACCGAGATCAATCGCAGCGGTACAACGATTATTCTCACTACCCACTATTTAGAAGAAGCGGAAAGTCTCTGTCGCCATATTGCGATTATTGACGGTGGTAATATCGTAGAAAACACCAGCATGAAGGCGCTGCTAAAACAGCTTCAGAAGGAAGTATTTATATTAGATACCCGCGATACTATTAGTCCCGACCTAGCTATTGAGGGCTTTGATACCCGCTATTTAGACGAGCATATGTTCGAGCTTGTGCTGAATAAAGGCAGCTCGCTCAACGACGTTTTCTCCGCTTTAGCTCAGCAAAATATGGTTATCACCAGCATGCGGAACAAGGCAAATCGCTTGGAAGAGTTATTCGTGTCGCTATTAGCTGCTAAGTAAGCTTGGCGTTTTAAATTTAGGCTTGCCGGCGAAAATCGTCGACACAAAGTGGATGGAGTATTAAATGACATTAGCAGAGCAGTGGGTGGCGTTTTACACCATTGTCCGCAAAGAAATCCGCCGTTTTTTGCGTATTTGGATGCAGACCCTATTACCACCAGCGATCACCATGTCGCTGTATTTTGTCATATTTGGCGCGCTTATCGGCTCGCGAATTGGTCAGATGGGCGGCTTTAGCTATATGGAGTTTGTTGTGCCTGGCTTGATTATGATGTCGGTCATTACCAATGCCTACTCTAATGTGGTGTCGTCATTTTTTGGTGCGAAGTTTCAGCGTTTTGTAGAAGAAATTTTAGTGTCACCGATGTCAAACAACACGGTGTTGTGGGGTTTTGTTATCGGGGGCGTTGCTCGCGGTTTGCTGGTCGGCCTGATCGTAACGATGCTGTCCCTATTCTTTACCAGTTTGAACATACAGCACATCGGGGTCACTATCGCGATTGTATTAATGACCTCAATTATGTTCTCTTTGGCGGGCTTTATTAATGCGGTCTTTGCCAATAATTTTGACGATGTCTCGATCGTGCCTGTGTTTGTATTAACTCCGCTTACCTATCTTGGCGGTGTGTTTTACTCAATTGACCTACTTCCTGACTTTTGGGCAGCAGTGTCACGCTTAAACCCCATGCTTTACATTGTTAATGCCTTCCGATATGGCGTACTTGGTGTGTCTGACGTTAATGTGACTACCGCATTTTTGATGGTTGGCGGTTTCACTCTGGCTGCCTATGCTTACTGTATGTATTTGTTGTCTAGCGGTACGCGTCTGCGTCAGTAAAGAGGGCGTTAAGTGACTAAGCATAGCGGCCACGGGCCACTCGGCGAAAAGGTTAATTATCCGAGCCAATACGATCCGTCTTGCCTTCATCCCATTTTGAGGAAGCAGGGGCGGGATGGGCTGGGCATTGACGCGACGATGCCACTGCCGTTCGCTGGCGTCGATATTTGGAACGCCTATGAGTTATCTTGGTTAAACGAGTCGGGAAAGCCACAAGTCGCGTGTGCGGAGTTCCGTTTTCCTGCTGATAGCCCGAATATTATCGAATCAAAATCGTTTAAATTGTATTTAAACTCCTTTAATCAGAGCCGTTTTCGTGATGCCTCTGCGGTTCAGCAAACGCTGGCGGAGGATTTAAGCGCGGCTAGCGGTGCGGAAGTGCAGGCAAGTGTGTTTACCCCTGATCGGTGGGGCGAGGCCTACCAAATAGCCAAGCCTGAGGGCGAATGCCTGGATGATTTAGATATAAATCCATGCTTCTACGCACCAAATGCTGAGCTGCTTGAAGTTAGTGGTGATGCAGTTTACAGCGAGATACTTTATAGCCACTTGCTGCGTTCGCGCTGCCCAGTAACGTCGCAGCCCGATTGGGCGAGTGTAGAAATCCGCTATCGCGGCACAAAAATTAATCGCGAACAGCTATTGGCCTATATTGTCTCTTTTAGGGAGCACGATGAGTTTCACGAACACTGCGTTGAGCGGATATTTAGCGATATTAGTCGGCGTTGCGAGCCAGAATTCTTAGCCGTTTACGCACGATATACACGGCGCGGGGGCTTGGATATTAACCCTTGGCGGAGTAGTGATCCTGTCTTTGATCCGCCCAATAGTCGCGGAGTTCGTCAATAGGTGCTGGCTTGAATGCATTGTTTGCGGGCGATAAGTAAATCACCGGATAGGCTAAATTCCTGAAAAGGGCATAATGACATCATTCCTAGTTTGAATGAGAGTCGCAATGCTGTTAGCAAGCTATCTACTCGGTTTCGACAATAAAGACAGCGTAAAGCACCTCGCAGTCGACAATATTCTGCCCGAGCAACTGGATTGTGTTGAGATGCGTCTGTTTTCTCGGGGCCGTTGTGACGACTCTGTTACGGAGGTTGTCGATCTCATCATGCTGTTTGCCGACGCGCCTGCACCCAATAATATTGTGTGCTTACCCTCACTTCCTGACAACGCGGTAAAACACCTCCTTGCTGGAAAGCCACTACAGGTGATTGATTTTGCTCACGGTCGAAAGTTATCGCTGGTCTATCCACTTGATCAGCAGCGTTGTGCCTAGCATGGGGTATATGCAAAGAAGTCGCCCGCTAGAATCGAATCATTACTCAGTACATGGGCCGCAATCTACTATTACGCTTTGCATACCAGAGAGGCGGGTGAGCTATGGCCCCAATTTCAAAGCGCAGATTCCTGAAAGCATCGGTGACCGCTTGGGCGATGATTATCGCGAGCTTGTCGGCGCGGACCTTTTAAATTACTTCATTGAACTAGGTGAAAATTTAGCGAAGTAATCTCGCTTGCAAACTCACCATCCGCGATAGAAAGCGACAAATAGTCGCTGCTTAATATGCCTTCCTTGTTTATCATGTGAACTCAGATTTTAGATGGGTGGGGTAAACAGTGTCCGATTCAACGCGTCGATCAGCATTTATTACAATGCTGGACTTGCAGAACCGTATGAATAGCAAAGTAAACGCCGATTGGATGGCTCGGGGTAATGCCTGGTATCGTGCCGCGTGGATCGAGTGCGGTGAGCTTATGCATCATTTATTTACGATTAAGATTGCCTGATTTGTTAGTATTCGGACTTTTTCAAAAGTAAAGCCGTTATGAATCAATTGATTAGGTGTGCTTTAGTTGTTTTATATGTACTAACGAATATGCCTAACAAAAATCTCTCATCCCTTTGCTTAGTATTGACCTAACAATATAGATAAATGGAGTAGTAATGACGA
>JAGPVP010000045.1 GCA_018066965.1 Zhongshania sp.
CCTATACCTTTGATATTGCAATCGATGTCGTGATCGCCCTCTACCAGCCGACCAATTTTTACTTTAGTGCCAATTTTTGCGGTAGTCGATGTGCCCTTGATTTTAAGGTCTTTGATAAGAGTCACATAGTCACCTTCGGCAAGTAGGTTGCCGTTGGCATCTTTAACAACGAATTCACTTTCTGTTGCTGTCGTTTCGTTAGGATTCCATTCAAGTCCGCATTCAGGGCACGATAGTATAGATTGTACTTCGTACACATAGCTCGACTCACATTTTGGGCAGGGGGGTAGAGTACTCATTACTTATCTCCTTAATAATTTATAAAAAAACAGTGAAATCACTTAAGCCCAGCGCTTTAATTAATGGGGCTAATGCATTTAAATCTTCTGTGGCGATTGGCTTGTCATCATTGTCTGCAAAAACAAAGGATTTACTATGGTTGTCGCGTAGCATGACAAACCATTGGGATTGATTGCCCGGTCTAATTCGCACCTGTGCCTCTTTCCACGCACCGGTTTTGCCTAAGGCAATGGCATTATCTAGTTTCATATGATGTTCCTTTCTTTAGGGCATCTTCAATGGCATCGTCTAGCGTGGGAAATGATGCGGCTAGAGCGCCTGAAGCTTCTCCTCGTGCTTTTGCTAAGATTTTTAGTGGTTGAAATTGCCAGTTAGAAAAACGAATTGATATTTTATTTTTTTCGCAGTGGTCAATTAATTTCTTGATCGCAGAGAGTCCACCGGCGTCCAAGTAGGCGCTGTATTGTAAGTGTATGATAAGGCCATTAACCTCAACCATTTGGGTAGAAAGTTCTCCGACGATACGATCGGCGGCGGCAAAAAATAAGGGACCTCGAATTTTTAAAACTCTTATATTCTTTGGTGGCTTTGTGTGGACAAAGTCCGGGTTGTTAGTAATGTCGACCACATCTGTTAGTGCGGCAATTTCTTTCATAAATAATAGAGAGGCCAACACGATGCCGGCGGTGATGGCGATGACCATATCGAAGAAAACAGTCAGCGATAGGCAGGTCAAAAATACCAGTACATCACTGGTGGGAGAGGAGCGTACCAGTTTTACGGATTTTGCCGCTTCGCTCATATTCCAGGCAACCACTATAAGAAGTGCTGCCATGGCGGGCATAGGGATATACGCCAAGATTCGAGCTAGAAGTAACAAGCTGAGTAACACAACTATTGAATGAACAATGGCTGCAATAGGCGATACGGCACCAGTCTTGAAGTTGGTTGCTGAGCGCGCGATGGCTGCTGTTGCGGTTACGCCGCCAAAGAAAGGAGTTATCAGGTTACCTAAACCTTGCGCTAATAATTCGCTGTTGGCGCTGTGGCGTTTGCCTGACATGCCGTCGAGTACAACTGCACATAGCAATGATTCGATGGCGCCGAGCATGGCGATGGCGAAGGCGGCGGGAAGTAGCTCTGAAACTAAGTTCAGGGATAGCCCTAGCGGCTGGCCATCGGCGCCGGGCCTGTTCCAAGGCCAGTCAAATGTGGGTAAGTAAGGGGGGATGCCAGGCGCTTGTTCACCGCTGGGTAGCAAGTAATGGAAGCGGGAGCCAATGGTGTCCACGTCGATGCCTTGCCAACTCAAGACAATCCCTAATAGGCAGGCTAATATCAGTGCGGGCAAGTGCGCTGGAATACGGGTGCCAAATCGCGGCCACACAATCATGATGGCAAGTGTGAACAGGGCTATTGTGAAGCTACCCAAATCGATTTGCTGAAAATGGCTGCTGATGGCGATTAGTTTATCGATGAAGTGTTCCGGCATTTTGTCTATTGTCATGCCGGTAAAATCAGTGATCTGTAATACGGCGATCACAATGGCAATGCCGCCCGTAAACCCTAATGTTACTGATTCAGGGATGTACTCAATAAAGCGGCCGAGTCGCGCGTAGGCCATAGCGACCAAGATGCCACCAGCCATAATTGAGGCCAGCAATAAACCTGCTAAACCATATTTTTCTGCCAGTGGATGCAAGATAACGACGAATGCAGCCGTTGGCCCAGAAATACTGAAACGACTCCCCCCCGTCAACGCAATGATGGCACCGGCAATAATTGCCGTATACAGACCGTATTGTGGTGCTACACCGCTGGCGATAGCCAGTGCCATGGCTAATGGAATGGCAATAATGCCGACGGTTATTCCGGCGATGACGTCTTTGATTAAATCTGCGCGAGAGTATCCATCGGCAAATGCCTCACGGAGTGCATGCCCGATTCGCAATGACAAAAGATGTGCTCTATGAGACAAGCCAGATTTTCCTTTTCAGGGTGAGTGGTTATTTAGCTTATTACTATCATCAATTTGGTCTTGCCCCGTGGAGTGGAGATGTCATCGTCATCGCGTTGGGCGCGCTTACTTATGCTAAACGGGAGCATTGTTAATCATGATAATGGTATTATAATGATATTATCATTTAACCTTGTTGAAAGTCACATTCATACTAACTCCAGTAAAAGGAACTCTAATCATGTCTCTCCTCCGATTACAGCAGGCACTTCAGCGCTATGGCATTCATGATCCAGAGGCGATTCTATACAATCCGGACTACGAGACCTTATTCCAAGAAGAAACGCGCGCAGAGCTGGAGGGTTATGAGTCGGCGCGTTTAACAAGCAGCGGCGCAGTCGCGGTGGATACCGGTATATTCACTGGCCGCTCGCCAAAGGATAAATATTTCGTCAAGGACGATACCACCCGCGATACGCTGTGGTGGTCAGATCAGGGTAAGAACGACAATAAGCCGATTACTCAAGAGACTTGGCAATCGCTAAAGCTGGTAGTAGGCGAGCAGCTTAGCGGTAAGCGCTTGTTTGTTGATGATCTATTTTGTGGCGCGAATCCCGCGAGCCGTTTAAAAGTTCGCTTTGTAACAGAAGTTGCTTGGCAGTCTCACTTTGTAAAAAATATGTTCATTCTCCCTTCGGCGGCTGAGCTTGAAAATTTTGAGCCGGATTTCGTCGTGCTGAACGGGGCTAAGACGGTTAACCCGAATTGGCAGGAGCAGGGTCTGAATTCGGAGAATTTCGTTGCTTTTAATATGACCGAGGGGGTGCAGCTTATTGGCGGTACTTGGTATGGCGGCGAAATGAAAAAAGGGCTTTTTTCAGTTATGAATTATCTGCTGCCGCAGAAGGGAATTGCTTCCATGCATTGCTCTGCCAATGTTGGGCCCGACGGCGACACAGCAATATTTTTCGGACTGTCTGGGACAGGTAAAACGACCTTGTCAACCGACCCCAAGCGCGCATTAATCGGTGACGATGAACACGGTTGGGATGACAACGGCGTGTTTAATTTTGAGGGTGGCTGCTACGCCAAAACCATCAATCTTAGTCAAGAGCAAGAACCCGAAATATATGCAGCGATCAAGCGCGATGCATTATTGGAAAATGTGGTTGTTGATGATGCGGGCAATGTCGATTTTTCCGATTCCTCGAAAACTGAGAATACCCGGGTTTCATACCCGATTCATCACATTGAAAATATCGTCAAGCCGGTTTCTGTGGGTGGCCATGCAAATAAGGTTATCTTCTTAACAGCGGATGCGTTTGGTGTGTTGCCGCCGGTGGCGCGCTTGACTAAGGAGCAGGCTCGCTACTATTTCTTGTCCGGCTATACCTCTAAGTTGGCGGGTACCGAACGGGGAATTACTGAACCCACGCCAACCTTTTCGGCGTGTTTTGGTGCTGCATTTTTAAGCCTGCATCCCACCCAGTATGCAGAGGTGCTCAATAATCGCATGGAGCAGTCTAACGCTCAGGCTTATCTAGTAAATACGGGTTGGAACGGTAGCGGTGAGCGAATCTCTATTAAAGCGACTCGCCGCATTATTGACGCCATTCTAAATGGTTCAATTGAGGAAGCAGAGTTTACTACGCTGCCTATTTTTGGGCTGCAAATTCCTGAGGCTCTTGAAGGGGTAGATGGCGGCATTATCGACCCGAGGAATACCTACGGAAACGTTTGCGAATGGACCGACAAGGCCTCTGCGCTGGCTGCAAAGTTTATCGCTAATTTCAGTCAATTTACGGACACTGCGAACGGTCTTACTTTGGTAGCCGCTGGTCCTAAGCTAGACTAGCGCGAGATGTAAGCCAATTTGAAGTGGGTGTTGAGTGCAAGCGATACCTTGCCCGCTTCAAGTTGGTCAGCTAGTTTTGTGGCATTGCTGGGGTGTGTTTACGCGCTGCGTGACTTATGAAGTTAATAGCGCTTGTGTATCGTTAGCTGATCGGCTGAATTATTAACTTGTGTGTCGGTGCTAGCGTTTAGATTTTGGACCTCTTGGGGTTGCTGGGCTTGTGCTATAAGTAGCGTCATGTTCAGCGAGGTAGCTGCGAATTAGTTGGCGTACCACCTGTGACGGGGTGAGATCTTGAGTTGCACAAAGCTTTTCAAACGCCGCTTTCTTAGCCGGATCAATGAGTACAGTCAATCGAGCAGTTTTTGATTCCAAAACGTCCTCCAATTATCATTTAATTATAACTAAATGTTAATACTAAGGTATCACGTTGTAATGATCCATAAATTTACCTTAGTTTGAGGTGGCGCTTTTATGCCATGCGAAATGAAGCACGGCTCCGGTCACGGGCTCCGCGCCCTTGATAAGCTTATTGTGTTTATTCGGGTGGAGTTCGGTGTGCCAATTACAGCAGTGAGCTGCGAAGCTCATCAATTTCTTGTTTAGCTTCTGATAAAAACGCTAAGCCTTGTTCTGGGCCTATTTCCTCTAGCCGTAACTTTTTAAATGCGGGCAGCCGAGATAGTTGTGGCAGTTTGCGGTGACTGCGTTCGGCAAGGTAGGTGTGGTAGCGAGCGACTAAGACAAGGTCGGCTAGGTCGGGCTGCGGAGTTTTGTCTCTCATCCAATTTTCGCGGTTAAGGCCAACTAGGACGAGTTCTTCATCGAAGTGCCAATTGTGTAAAATTAGGCCGCTAATTTTACCGGTAAAGTCATTAAGTAGTTGCTGAATGGTGATCGGGTCTGAGCATAGGCTGGGGAAGGCTTTTAAATTGGCGAGCAGGGGTAGCGCGCCAATGTCTTGAATGAGACCGGCCAACAGCGCGCGGTCGGGATCAAATCCGCAGTGCCGCGCCATAACATGGGCGAGCGAGGCGGTGTAAACACTGCGCCGCCAAATATCATGCATAGATTGTTTTACCCTGGGGTCGTGGATTAAAAACAGAGTCTTAAGTGCGTAGCTGGCGGTGAGGTCGCGCGCGGCGTTAAGCCCTAAACGCCGGATGGCGGCAGTAAGGTTGCGCACAGGGTTGCCGCGGCTGTAGTGAACACTATGGCTAATTTTTAAGAGGTAGGCGCTCAGGCCGGGGTCTTGTTGGATAAGCCGCACAAGATCATCAATGTTGAGGTCGTCTTGGTTGATTGCAACGCGAACATCTATGGCGATATCGGGCAGGCTGGGGAGTTCTAAGGTGCCTGCGCGCAAGGAGTCCGTGACTATTTTTAATAGCTGGGCTTTGGGCGTTAATGTTGAGGCAAGCGCGTCGACGGGCATGGTGAGTCATTATTAAATGAGCGACCCTATACTGTGGGTGCTGCTCGTTTTTTACTCAATAGGGGATTGCCGTAGATTGTTTGGGTGGTCGTTGTAGCAAAAGCACCGGCCCGCATGGTTGCTGGGCCGGTGTGACTAGCCATTTTTTAGCGGCTGAGGATTTCTTGGTGAGAAAGAAACTCGTCGTAGCTTCCTTGGAAATCAATCAGTTGCTCGTCTTTAATTTCGACAATGCGGGTTGCTAACGACGACACAAACTCACGGTCGTGGCTGGCGAAGATCAGCGTGCCTTCGTAGTGCTCTAAGGCTAAGTTGAGCGCCTCGATGGCTTCCATGTCCAAGTGGTTGGTCGGTTCGTCCATGATCAAGACGTTGGTGTCTTGCATCATGAGCTTGCCGAACAATAGGCGGTTTTTCTCGCCGCCGGAACACACTTTGGCGCGCTTGTTAAAGTCGTCTGATGAAAATAATAGGCGGCCTAAGGTGGCGCGAACAATCTGGTCGTCGTGTTCTGGTTTGCGCCAGCGGCTCATCCAGTCGAAAAGATTTAGGTCGTTATCAAAGTCGTCGGTGCTGTCCTGTGGGCAGTAGCCTAAGGTGGCGTTTTCGGCCCATTTAACAACACCTTCGTTGGCGCTTAACTCATTCATTAGGCAGCGTAAGAAAGTGGTCTTGCCCGCGCCGTTTTCGCCTAATACGGCCAAGCGGGTTCCCGCCTCTAAAATCATGTTGCCTTTTTTGAACAGCACTTCGTCAAAACCGTGGCCGATGTTCTCAAGTGTTAGGGCTTGGCGGTGAAGCTTTTTGTCTTGCTTGAAACGAATATAGGGCGACTGGCGGCTAGAGGCTTTGATTTCATCTAGCTGAATTTTGTCTATTTTCTTAGCGCGTGATGTCGCCTGCTTGGCCTTGGATGCGTTGGCAGAGAAGCGGCTTACGAAGGCTTGTAAGTCGGCAATTTGCGCCGTCTTCTTGGCGTTCTGGGATTGCATGCGCTCGCGTGCGGCGGTGGCCGCGGTCATAAAATCGTCGTAGGTGCCGGGGTAAACACGCAGCTCGCCGTAATCGATGTCGGCCATGTGAGTACACACTTCGTTTAAGAAGTGACGGTCATGGGAGATAATGACCATGGTGCTTTTGCGATCGTTAAGCACGCCTTCCAGCCAGCGGATGGTGTTGATGTCCAAGTTGTTGGTTGGCTCGTCTAATAGCAAAATATCTGGATCAGAGAACAGCGCTTGCGCGAGGAGGACACGGAGCTTCCAGCCGGGCGAGACTTCACTCATGGGGCCAAAATGTAAATCTAATTCAATGCCCGCGCCGAGTAAGATTTCACCAGCACGGCTTTCTGCGCTGTAGCCGTCCAATTCCATGAACTGGGTTTCAAGATCGGCTACTTTCATACCGTCTTCTTCAGACATTTCTGGCAGAGAGTAAATGCGTTCCCGTTCTTGCTTTATTTCCCACAGTTCGGTGTGACCCATGATGACGGTGTCGATGACCGAATATTCCTCAAAGGCGAACTGGTCTTGGTGTAGCTTGCCGATCCGCTCATTGGGGTCTAGTGACACATTGCCGGAGCTGGGCTTTAAACTGCCGTCCAGAATCTTCATGAAGGTGGACTTGCCGCAGCCGTTTGCGCCGATAAGGCCGTAGCGATTACCACCGCCAAATTTAACGGAAATGTTTTCAAAAAGCGGCTTGGCACCAAACTGCATGGTGATATTTGCGGCGGAAATCAATGTTGTATACCTAATGTGATGAAGTGGAAATAGCTAAAAGAGGACGATGTGCGGGGCGCGTACTATACGGGTTTCTTGGTCTCAGGTCGAGGTATGGCTTGGAATTGACGTGATAATCAGTGAAAACGATGCCATTCGTGCGATGCGGCGCCATTTACCGCAACCTTAGCGATTGAGCCAGCATGAAATAAGTGAAAGTAGTCCTTTTATCAGTGAGTGTCGTTAATTAACAGCGAAGTCGTCGTGCGCCGCTATTCTAATTTTTGCTGGTCAGCGTAGTTTATGGGTATCTAATAAAACCATAAAAACGAGGTAGCTATGAATAGTGAGACGAGGGAGCCGGTGCCACTCTGGGCGAGATTCTTTTTGGCCTTTGCCGATATAACCATCTTCAACGCCCCAGGTAAGCCCTTTATGAAAGTGGCGTGGGCGGTGGATTTACACAAAATATTCACCCTCTTTATTATTTACGGCATGATGAGCTACTACGGCAACTTTAGTGTGGGCGCGTGGGTGTTTTTGGGCTTGCACGGCATATATGGCTACTGCTGGCTGATCAAAGATTTCGGTTTTCGGGATCATCAATTAGAAAACAAACTGAGCTTTCTAGGCTTTATAAATCTCTATGTACTATTGATCGCGTGGTATTGGTTGATGCCGTGGTTGTTTATTGCACGCGCGATTGAGCCTTCCGGCTTGGTGCTGTTTTTCGCGATAGCCATCCATACTCTAGGTGTTGTAACCATGGTGGCTGGTGATGGCCAGCGTCATTGGATTTTAAAGTACCGCAGTCAGCCGGGTCTAATTCGTGAAGGTATGTACCGTTATACCCGCAATCCAAATTACCTCGGTGAGCTTATGTTGTATGCGGCCTACGCATTGCTCGCTAATCATTGGATTGCTTGGGCTATTTACGGGTATATGGCGATTTATTTTCTTGCGCGTATGAAGGGTAAAGATAATGCCATTTCTCGTCATCCCGGCTGGGCAGATTATAAAGCGCAGTCAGGCTTGGTTATTCCTTGGGCGCTTATTAATGGTCGGGCAGTAATGGATCGCATCTCTAAAAATAATAAGACAGCAACGGAGTCACATTTACATGAAAAATAGTCGTGCTTGGCGGGGCTTCTTCCAGTTCTCCGCTATTTTTAATTTTACCGCTGCGTTTGCCATGCTGTTTGCTCCTGAGTTGCTGTTCAAGATTTTAATGATGAGCGACACGCTAACGAAGGAAGCCATTCCATGGCTACACCAATTTGCCGGTTTGGTCTTGGTGTTCGGTATGGGGTATTGGGTCATTTCAAGAAATCCTATGCTCCATAAAGATATTATCTGGATGGGCTGTATAGGGAAAATAGTGGTGTTTTCTTTGGCGTGGATTGATATCGCGCTATTTAATGCGCCAGTGGGTTTTGGCATTTTGGTAATAGCCGATCTGCTGTTTGCGATATTCTTTGCGATGGTATGGCGAGCTAAGGAATAATTTTTTTGCTGGTGAAACTGCGTAGTTGAGCCGGCTTGGATGACTTTAATATTAGCTTGGGCCTCTAAACCAAGCTAATCCTCGAATCAAACAAACCGGTTCAATCTATTCCCTCGTTATAGCCAGGGGTTATTCATATATCCCAATTTATGGAATTTCTCGATGAGCTCGCGATGACCAAATGCCCCAGCGGCTGACTGAAAACCCACCGCCTTAAGTTCACCATTTAATAAGCGCTCCGCAGCCTCTGTGCAAATTTCACCTGTAAAGGTGTAGGGCGCATTTAATGATAGCGGGAAAACGGTAGTGACTTGGCGGCCTTGGCCAATACAGGTAATCACGGTGCGGTGAATATCTGGGCTGTCTTTGGGCGGCTCTGCGGGCGTCATTTCATCGCCAAACTGATTGGTTAGCGCTTCTTTTTGCTCTTGGTTCATGCCAACAGATTCTTTGTTAAAGCGATGAATTAACGCAACCACACCCTCTATAATTTCATCACCGAAAGCGGTGAGCACTTTACAGTTGATAACACGGTCGTCGTGTTCGTACCAAACCGGCTCGCAGCCACCGCTCCAAGGTAGGGCAAGTGCGGGTTGCGACATATGAGGAGCGGTAATGGTGAAGTGGCGGTCACCTTGCCATTCAATCATTTCATTATTTTTCAATAAATATTGTGGATTGTTTACCATGCGCAGGAATGATTTTGTAGATGCCTGGGAAGGTAGTGCATCATTAATTTGATAACTTAAATCCAAGCTGTCGACACCTTCGGTTTCAAGTACCACTTCAGCCGCTAGCGCACCGGCGCACCACATATAGCTATTGGCGGGACTTAATAATAGATTCTTTTCGGCGAAGGCTTTTCCGTATTGATTGCGAACCGCAATAACAAAGTCCTGTTCACCGGTGGTGTCCAAATAGTGGCAGTTGGTTTCAAGACAGGTTTCAACCACTGGCCATGCCAATTGCATAAATGGCCCTGCGACATTGATAACGACTTCAACTTTTTCGAATAAAGGCAGTAACTCTTCTCGGGTGTTTGCGGCCTGAACAATCGTGGCCGGTGCCTTGCACTCTAGTCGCTCCTCTACGATTGCTAACGACGCCTCTAATTTTTGTTTATTTCTACCTACAAAGTAGAAGGGCATATTGCGTTGTGAAAGGCACTCGGCGACTAATTTTCCGGTATAGCCGCTGGCACCATAGATGAGTATGCGTGGTGAATCAGACATGGTCATGCTCCATTATTTTATTGTTAGAAAATTATTTATAGCCATTTCAATAATACGAATGGCGGTGATTTAAAGTATCGAAAGCGCATGATTTTAAGAATGCGAAATACGGACAGGCGCTTGCGAAATGCGGACGCCGGTGATAGTTTGAAAAGAAAAGAGCATTGTATGAAGCCAAAATATCATTCCGCAAAAACGATACTTTCGCCACTAACGCGTCTGCGTGAAGAGGGTGTTTCGGTTGGTCAGGCTTTAACGGGCACCGGCTTGTCGCTGTCGATTTTGAATAAGCCGGAACAGCATGTGAGCTTGAGTCAGGAGCTGATGTTTTTGAGGAATTTGCGCAAGGCTACGGCTAATCCAGCTATTGGGCTAAAAGTGGGGGCGTGCTATCCATTAAGCTTATTCGGTATTTATGGTTACGCCTTGATGAGTGCGGCAACGATTAGCGATGCGTTAAAACTCGCCTACGAGTATGTAGAGCTTAGCTTTGCGTTTTTTGAGCACAGTTTGTCGTTCAGTGGTAATCACGTTGTTATGTGTATGAGCTCGAACGATTACAGTGCTGACGATATCGCCATGCTTAACGAGCGTGAAATGATCGCCACCCTGATGATTCTTCGCGGTTTGATGGGCGAAGATTTTCGCTTGCACTCGGCAACCTTGCGCAATGCGCCGCAAACGTCGATGTCAGAGTACGAGAAATATTTTGAATGCCCGGTTAGCTTTAATGCAGACAATAATGCACTGATTTTCTCTGCAGAATTACTTCATATTCCAGTACTGCAGTGCGATAGCGATACCGCCAGCCTATGTATTGAGCGGTGTGAGCGCTTAAAGGCAAGATTGACAGAGGAATATAATATTGTTGATGAGGTGCGTGAATTAATACTTTTGCGGCCAGGTTACTTTCCAAATATTGATGAGTTGGCTGGTAAGTTAAATATGTCTGGCCGAACCTTGAGACGTAAGTTGTCTGCGCATGGTGTTGGCTATCAAAAAATACTAGATGATTTGCGCTTTGAGTTGTCGAGGGAGTATTTGTATACCACTAATATTAGTGTGGAGCAGATGTCGATATTATTAGGTTATAGTGATCCTGCACATTTTTCTCATGCCTTCCGCCGTTGGGCGGGTGTGTCGCCGTCTGATTTTCGCTCGGCGTTTATCGCTGAATCTCGGTGACGTAAATCGCTGGGATTAACGCCGGTCCAGCGCTTATAGGCGTGGCAAAAACTAGATGAGTCTGAGTAACCTAGTCTCACGGCAATTTCTTCAATCGTGAAGGTGGTGCTTTGCAAATATTCTATTGCTAGGTTGCGGCGCACATCTTCAAGTATATCTTTGTAGCTGCTGCTTTCTGCGCTTAATTTGCGCTGCACGGTGCGCGCAGTCATATTTAACCGTTCGGCAATGGTTTCTAGCGTAAAAATTTCTCTGGGCGACGACAAAATATGATTGCGAATAATATCTGAAAATGTACTGTTTCTAGATAGCTGAGCACATATTTTTTCACATTGATTACCGTATATTCTCGCGGTTTCTGGTTCTGACTGTGCCAGTGATTGGTATAGCAGTTTACTGTCAAAGGCGTAGTAATTTTCCGCTGAGTTAAAGTGCACTGGGCATTTAAAATAGTCGCTATATACGTCTGCGTATGAGGGCTTTGCCTGCTTTAAATGGACTTCGAGAACGGGCAGGTCCTGACCGAGGGCTTCTTTAAAAATGGTATGGGACGCAACTAGGCCGCGATCAATCATGTACTGATAACTGCCGCCAAGGTCTCTGAGTTTTTCTAGGCTGACATAGGCTCGGTCTCCACGCACGGTGGTGTTCCATAGCATATACGTCCATGTCATTAATATATTTTTGTATAGAACGGTCATGCCTGCCAGTAGGTTTTCGCTGGTCATAATCGCCAGCCCCAGTAATCCGTAGGCCGATAAGTGATAGCGGCCCCCAACGATCAAACCAATTTCGGGAATATTAATTCCGCGGATAACTTCTGTGGTGAAGCTCAATTCTTGGTGGGGTGTTAGCTCGTAGGTTGGGTCTTCCAATGCCTGTGCGGGAATGCCGGCCACATCTAGCATCGGTGCCGGATCGAGTTTGTGTTCCTTTAGTAAGGATATCAAGGGGTTGAGCCCGTAGCTTAGGTGTCTAGCGGGTGGTGTGCTTAATGACGACCTTAGCTCCATCGTTGGATTCTCTTATTATAATTTTAAAGGCTGTCGTAAATTAACAATCATATTGTCCTCTGTAAACATCTAACTTCTCAACTTGCACCGATAGTATGGTCACCTAATTTGGAATATTTATAAAAACCATAAGAATAGAGGTGAGCCAATGTCTACTCAATCAGTCCAAGAAATCGATTTACCCGCTGCCACAGATTATAGAAGTTTAGATGCCCCTATTTATTCATGGGACGCAACGCCTAAAGGCAAGCTAACGGTATCTGGTGCGGAAGCGGCCTTGCCTGAACACATTGCTGATTTTCAGCAAACGCTGAGAAGTTTTGCGCTCAACGTTATGCGACCTATTGGTATAAAGCTAGATCGTATGACGCCAGAGCAAGTGATTGCTAAGGATTCTCCATTCTGGGAATTTAGAAAAAAGTATCTGGAGCTTGGCGTGACAGTCGAGGCGCTTGGCGAAATGGAGCCTCAGGAAGCGGCGCTGCTCTTCTCAATTTTATTTGAAGAGCTGGGCTACGGTGATGCGGGCCTTGCGATATCGGTTGGTGCGGGAATATTGCCGCAGTGGTTGTGTGCGAAGTTCGGCCGCAAAGATTTATTAGACGAGTTCCCAGATGCGGTGCTGGGTTGCTGGGGTATTACCGAGCCAGATCACGGCACGGATATGCTCGACCCAAGCCGTCAAATCGTCTATCCCGGAAGTTCCTATGGGCGCCCAAACCTAGTTGCAGATTTAACGGGTGATGACATTGTTTTAAACGGTCAGAAATCTGCATGGGTATCTAACGGCGTTATCGCCGATGTGTGTATTCTTTACTGCGCGGCAGACTCGGGTAATGGCCCATCGGCGACGGAAGGTTGTGCATTGGTGTTTCCAATGAATCTTGTGGGTATTAGTCGTGGTAAGCCTTTGGATAAGCTTGGGCAGCGAGCTTTAAACCAAGGCGAAATATTTTTCGATAATGTGCGCATCCCTCGCAAATATTTACTGGCAGGACCTGAGGATTATCAGCGTGCAGTGTATTGCATTCACGCAGAGGCCAACGCCCTAATGGGCGCAACTTTTACTGGTCTGGCTCAGGCCGCGGCAGATTTAGCGCTGGATTACGCCCACGAAAGAGTCGCTGGTGGTGTCCAAATTATTCAGCATCAGTCGGTTCGCAGTCGTCTTTTTCATATGTTTAGAAAGGTTGAAATTTCACGTGCGGTAACTCGGCGCGGCCTCAATTTTAATAATGATCCTCAGCTCGGCACCCCATCGTTGTGTGCGGCGATGTTCTCAAAAACTACCGGCACCCAAAATGCCTTCGAAGTCACCAGTGATGCCTTGCAGATATTTGGCGGCAATGGTCTGACCAAAGAATATCCCATAGAAAAAATGCTGCGAGATGCCCGCGCATCTTTAATTGAAGATGGTTGCAACGAAGTGTTGGCGATCAAGGGCGGCAGCTACCTCATAGATAGCGAAAAACTTTCATAAGGGGTGGGATCAGTGAAACAAACTGCTTACGTTGCCGGCGTCGGTATGACGCCGTTTGGCAACGCTATGGATAAAACCCTTAACGAACTGGCGTGCGCTTCTATGAAGGATGCCTTGCAAGACGCGGGTATCAACAAAGAGGATCTAAATGCCGCGTATATGGGCAATGCTGCGGGGGCGGTGATAACGGGTCAGGTTTGTGTGCCGGGTCAGGTTGCTTTGCGCAGTATGGGTATTAGCAAAATTCCGGTCATTAATGTCGAGAATGCCTGCGCGACGTCAGCTACTGCATTTCAACAAGCCTGCACCATGGTTACCTTGGGTGTCTACGATGTGGTCTTGGTCTGTGGTTACGAAAAGCTTTATCACCAAGATAAAAATAAAACATTCTCGGTATTTACCGGTGCGATTGATGTAACTCAAACCGACGCCATTGCCGCGCGCTTGCAGGCGCGTAATGACGCCATTGGGCAACCCTTAGATATGTCGGGTGCAGGTAGTAGTCGATCTATCTTTATCGATATATATGCAACATGGGCTCGGGAGCACATGCATCAGTACGGCACAACTAGAGAGCAATTGGCGGCGGTGTCTGCCAAAAATTCGGTGCATGGCAGTTTGAATCCAAAGTCACAATTCCAGAATGTAATCACTATTGAGGACGTCTTGGCGGCACGTGAAGTGGTGGCGCCGTTAACGCTACCGATGTGCGCACCAATAGGTGATGGTGCGGCAGCGGTAATTGTTGTTAGTGAAAAATTCGCGAAGAAGATGGGGAAGAAGCGCTGTATTCGCGTCAATGCCTCTAGTCTCCACAGCGGTTGGGATGTCGGTGAGGGGGAGCGGCCGATGGTGTCTAGCGCCGTATCTGAATTGTATGAGCAGGCTGGCATGGGAGCGGAAGATCTCAATTGTGTTGAGTTACATGATGCCTCTGCGATATCGGAAATTAAATATTACGAATTTTTAGGTTTGTGTGAAAACGGGGCGGGTGGTGAGTTTGTCGCTAGCGGTGCATCGTCATTAGGTGGGCGGGTACCGGTAAATACATCTGGTGGCTTAATGCGTAAAGGCCACCCAATAGGGGCAACCGGCGCAGCACAAATTGTGGAGCTAGTGATGCAGCTGCGTGGCGAGGCCGGGGCTCGTCAAGTAAATGGGGCTAGGGTTGCTCTCGCGGAAAACGGCGGTGGCTATATTGGAACGGATGCCGCTGCATTGGTGCTAAGCATTTTGTCAAAAGAATAAGAAGGGATGACATATGAAAGACCTCAGAATATTGTCAAATTTGATTGAAGATAAAAAAAATTCTAATCCAAACTTGGATGTGCTGACTTTTGTGAACGTACTGCCCAGTGGAGATTTGGAGCACGAAATACGAACCTACAATGATCTTTGGGAGCAGGGGCAGAGGGTGTTTTCCGGCTTGCGTAACGAAGGCATGGCGCCGGGTGAAAGTTTTGCGATGGTGATGCAAAATCATCCGGAATTTGTAGATTGCATGGTCGGTAGCTCGCTTGCTGCTACGGTGTTTGTGCCTATTGACCCGCGCACAAATGGCGAGCGATTGGAGTACATGCTGAGTTGGT
The DNA here is from genome assembly GCA_018066965.1 of Zhongshania sp. Taxonomy (GTDB): domain Bacteria; phylum Pseudomonadota; class Gammaproteobacteria; order Pseudomonadales; family Spongiibacteraceae; genus Spongiibacter. The sequence goes on from JAGPVP010000045.1 coordinate 15,272, forward strand.
CTGATTGCAAAGGTGTTGTTTGTGCAGACTATTGTCTTAATGCTGTGTTAGCGGCTTGCAAAAATTTACCACAAATTCGCTGGATATGGGTTTTGCATAGTGGCGAGCTAATAAAATTACCTGCCGGCGATTCACGGCTAAGAAAGTGGGCTGACATTGCAGGTGCTCCACTTAAAGAAGTTGAAGGGCGAGTACGCAGTGCCGATGAAACCATGCAGATGTTGTACACCTCTGGCACTACCGGCGATCCCAAAGCAATCAGGGCGCCTTATACACGCTATGACGCAGTCTCTTCCATTGGGCCAATGATAGGTCTTGTCGAGAAAGACCGTCCTTACACTGGTCTATCTTTTACCCATGCAAATGCGCAGCTCATCAGTTTGGGGAATATTCTGAAAATGGGTTTGCGAGGTGTTATTAGTCGCAAATTTACCAAATCGAGATTGTGGGATATTTGCCGTGCTTATGGCTGTACCACCTTTAATTTACTGGGTGGTATGACTACCGCAATTTATAGCGAACCGCTTCGTGCAAATGATGCGAATAATCCGGTACGTTTTATTTTAAGCGCAGGTATGCCAGCGGCAATCTGGAGGGAGTTTAGTAAACGTTTTGACGTTGAACTTTTTGAATTCTACGGCGCTGCTGAAGGGGGCATGATGTTTAACCCGCCAGGGGTGGGGCCGATAGGCAGTATCGGCAAGCCACCGCCAAGTTTAATCGCGCGCATTATAGATGAAGAGGGTAATACTTGTCCGCCTGGTCAGCGCGGCGAGATTGTATTCGAGGCGGCCAGCGGCGAGGAATTGGCGATTGAATATTATAAAAATCCCGAGGCCTCAGATAAAAAAGCCCGCAATGGCGTTTTATATATGGGCGATATTGGCCATCAGGATGAAGATGGCTGGTATTACTTTGATAGCCGCAAGGGCGATGAGATACGTCGCAATGGTGAGTTTGTTGATATTGCTAAGATAGAAAAAATAATTGCTGAATTTGACGATGTTGAAGATGTGTTTGTTTACGGTATTCCTGCCCTAAACGGTGCTCCCGGCGAAAAGGATGTTATTGCGGCAGTAGTGCCGGTTGAAGCTAAGTTGTTTGACCCCGATGTGCTAGTTAGGCATTGCAGAGAGGTCCTAGGGCGCAATGATCTTCCCAGTTATATTCAAGTTATGTCTGAAATACCAAAGACGGCATCAGAAAAACCGCAATCTAGATTTTGCTATGAATATTTTTTAGAGCAAAAAAATCACGTCTATGATGTGGCGTCATAAAGTAAATAATAATTAAAAATAATGATGTCGTAAATTAACAGTGAATGGGTCGGTAATGAGCATTACTGACACTTACATTCAAGGCTAATATCAAGTTCAAGATAGAACAGATAAGACTCTTATAGAACGACATAATAATTTTATGTAGAAAGAATGTTCGCGTTTCTTTTTACAGTAATGGGGTAGTAAACCTTAATGAATACAATAAGAAACAGAATAGCGATGGCTGTTTTGGAGAACCGAAAAGCGGCTTGGTTCCTATTTGCGGCTGTCACAATATTCTTTGCTATGGGTCTAAAGAATGTTGAATTGAAGACGATATTCTCGGATTTGCTGCCCAAGGATGATCCGTTTATTCAGGTGTTTAAAGATCATCCTAATTTTGGTAATCCGCTGACCTTCACGCTAATGGTAAAAACCAAGAGTGGTGATATTTATAACGCAGAAACCTTAGATAAAGTATGGCAGCTTACCCGTGATATCGATTTGTCGCCTGGTGTAGATCACGATCAAATTTTATCTATAGCTTCGGCAAAAGCGCGTTACGCGGAGGCGACGCCGTTTGGTATAGATGCTCAGCCATTAATGGGCGATTCAGTTCCTGTTACTGAGGAAGAAATTGCTAGGTTCAAAGAGAATGTGCGTAAGTCGCCCAATGCCCAGCAGTTTCTTATTTCTGGCGACGAAACTGCAACGTTAATATCAGCAACGTTTATAGAGCAGCGTTTGGATTACGGTGAGGCCTTCACTTTCGTTAAATATCTGGCTGACACTGCTCGGGATGCTAACCACGATGTATATATGGCTGGGCAGCCAGCGTTAACGGGTTGGGTATACGAATACCAGCATCAAATGATTGGCATCTTTGGTATTACATTGGGTGCCTTGGTTATTGCTCTTGTGCTTTATACCCAAAACATTGCAGGCGTTGTCACACCCGTTTTCGCAAGTATTGTGGCAGCGATTTGGGGTTTCGGTTTTGCAGGTTGGATGAAGCTGCCCATAGAGCCCTTGTTAATGATTGTGCCACTGCTTTTGATCGCGCGATCATTTAGCCATTGCGTGCAATTTACTGAACGCTTTTACGAAGTGTTCGCACAAGTGGGCGATAAAGTACGGGCAGCCGGCATCACTACTGGGCTGATGTTAGCACCGTCGATACTAGGCATTATCACCGACGCGGCAGGTATCTTTTTAATTTCCATTGCGCCTATTCCTGCGATGGAGCGCTTCTCTTTGTTCTGCGGATTTTGGGCAATGATGTTGGCGCCCACCGGTGTATTCCTTGCGCCGCTGTTGTTGTCGGTATTACCTGCGCCTAAAAATCTCGACAAGATTATTTCTGATGAGTCGGGTGGTGTGCATGGCAGGGTGAAGTCTGTATTGGCATGGATCGCAACCTTTTCCCAGGGTAAGCGGGCGCGTTATACCACGGTTGTTGTCGTCATTATTGCGGCCTTTTCTTTCTATCATTCTATGCGTATTCAAATCGGTAATCCCGTCGAAGGTAGTAATCTGCTGTGGGAAGACTCTGAATACAATGTGTCAGTTTCAGAGATTAATCATCATTTCCCTGGGGTAAATACCCTAGAGGTTATCCTTGAAGCAAAGGATTCAAACAATCCCAATCGGGTGGCTCGTCAGGCTGAAACTGTGGCTACCATGTTGCAACTTCAAGCCATTATGGAGGGTGGTGAAAGCGCGCCGCGGGCAACACTTTCCTTTGGTGATTTTTTGATGGACGCCAATCGCCTGATTTCCGGCGGTCACCCTAAGTGGTTGCCATTGGATAATACCGACTCGGCGGTGAACGCGGCAACGTCGGCGGTACTCATGGGTACTAGCCCAAAAGCCTACTCTCACGTTGTCGATTTTGAATTACAAAATTCTACGGTATCTTTTTGGTATCCAGACAATAAGCAGGACACCGTCGATCACGCACTAGCCTCCGCAGAAGCTGCTATCGCCATAGTGGGTATAGATCACTCAGATTTCACCGTTCGCCTTGGTAGCGGCACCATTGCAATACAGCAGGCTATAAATCATGTGGTTGAGCGTTATCACTGGTTGATTATGGGCTTGCTAAACCTCGTTATTTTGCTGGTGTCTAGCTACGCCTACCGCTCATTGGTAGCAGGTGTGGTGCTGCTAATTCCTGTAAACCTTTCCAATATGATTCTCACCACTTGCATGTCCTTTATGGGAATTGGCTTAGATATTAACTCGTTGATGGTGGCGGCAATCGGTGTGGGCGTTGGTATCGATTACGGTATTTATTTGCTGAGCAGAATGTGTGAGGAATATCAGGAGCGCGAAGATTACGGCGAATCTATCACCGCAGCGCTAACGACCACGGGTAAGGCAATTATGTTTACCGCCAGCATCATGCTGATCGGGATTCTTCCTTGGTATTTTCTTTCTGGACTTAAATTCCTCGCTGATATGGGTTTGCTACTGGTGCTGGTCATGTTGATCAATATGGTTATCGCGCTTGTGGTTTTGCCCTTGCTGGTGTGGCTCATCAAGCCAAAGTTTGTGTCGAGTAAAGACATTATGGTTCTAGGTGAAGGGGTAGACATTGCCAAGCTAATGGCGGAAGACGCCGAAAAAAAGCAGGCAATGAATCACAATAATTTAAAGGCCGAAGCACTGTAATAAACGATTTTTTACTGTGCTTCCACAATGCGCAAGATGACAACAATAAAAGGGTTTATCCCGGAGGAATGTTATGCACATCAAGAAATATGATACCAACTACAGTCGTCGTCGTTTCATGGAAAATACGATTAAAGGTATTGGCGCGGGCGGCGTGTTAGCGCCACTGTGGCCGCTTATCGCTAATGCGGGAGATGTTAGTAAGGCTTACCCAGACGAGTTACTGTCTATTGAAATGTACACCAAGGGCAAGGTGAAGCCCGGCGATATTATAACCGCCGATAATGTTGAATATGTGAAAGAGCTGTTAGACCCAATCGCCTATATGCACGTTAAGGAGATGGGTCGTCGAATTCATATTGTTGAGCCGGTTAAAGATATCAGTCGCATTTTTCCCACCGAATACTTAGAGGCGACACTCAAAAATCAAGGTAAGGCTGTCATAGGTAAAGATGGGAATGTGTATACCAAGGCTGGCGAACCTTGGATTGGCGGCACACCTTTTCCTGAACCTAAAAATGGGGTTGAAGCGCAATATAATTTGACCCTGAGTTGGGGGCGCCACGATTATTCTCAATATGCAGTGCGCGATTGGGATATAGATTCCTCTGGCGAGCTGTCTTATCAATATGATTTTGTGTGGACAGAATTAAATACCACCGCACGCACCGACGGTACGGTTTGGAAGGGTAAAAAGGATTTACTGCGTTACCAGTCAGTATTCTTTACTGCGCCAAATGATAGTGCCGGTACGTCCTTCTTAAATATTTGGGATTACGACCAACGTAAATTTCCAGAGTTACATGGCTATATTCCGGCATTCCGTCGTGTTCGCCAGTTCCCCACCAATCAACGTTTTGAACCTTTAGTGCCAGGGATCACGCTATTTTTATCTGATGCATGGGCAGCGGGCGATCCACTGCAAACGTGGGGTAATTACAAAATCATTGGTCGCCAACCTATGTTGGGTGCCATTGGGTCTCGGAATTTCCACGGTGGTTATCACGATAACTGGGAAAAGCCCGTTCATGGTGGGCCAAAGGATCAAACCTTCTTTGATACCTATATGGAGTTAGTGCCCGAGTGCATCGTGCTCGAAGCCGAGCCAACGGGCTACGCACGTGCGCCGGTAGGTAAAAAGCGTGTTTGGATTGATGTGCGAAACCAGATGTATGTCGGTTACGTTATTTATGATCGCCGCGGTGAAATGTGGAAGTCGTTTGAGCCGCACTATGCAATGCAGGACAACGACAAAATGACTCGTAATGACGGCTCCCACCCAGCGTGGTCTTGGTCAAGCGTACACAGTCATGACATCCAATCAAATCGCATGAGTCGCTTTGTGCAAGCGAAGTCAGTGACGGGTGGTTATCAAAGTAATTACGACCCAGGTGATATCGATGTCTTCAATAAGTACCTCACTATTCAGGCCATGCAGCGGCTTGGGGGTTAATGTGATTACGGTAGCGAAGATGGCTAAATATACTGCTCCCTTGGTATTAAGTTTTGCAATGGCGACTGTAAATGCAGCGCCATTGCAGGGCGACATGGTCAATAAGGGGCATGCGCATGAGGCGTTGTTTGGCGTTAATGCCAGCGCCGATGGCCTTATTGCAGTGGGCGGTGCGGGACAGATAAGTAGCAGCAAAGACGGTATTACGTGGCAGCGGGTAAATGTCGATCTTGCTGGTCGTTCCTTGCTGGCAGTGTCTGACGTTGGCGGCAATGCCATTGCCGTTGGCCAGCAGGGTGTCATCGTTCGTCGTAATGCAGATACGTGGCAGGAGCAGGAGTCACCAACAACGGAGCGTTTGTTTTCGGTCGCCCAAGATGGTGCTGGATTTGTGATTGCCTCTGGTGGTTTCGGGACAGTTCTGCGCTCAGTAGACAGTGGTAAAAGTTGGGAGAAGTTGCTAATAGATTGGCAAGAATTGATTGGTCAGTCTTACGAGCCCCATGTTTATAACGTTACCGTTGATGGCCGGGGCCGAGCGTATATGGCGGGGGAGTTCGGCATGATTGCGCGCTCCGACGATCAGGGTAAATCTTGGCAAGCATTGCATAGCGGTGATGAGTCGCTATTTGGTTTGGCCTTCGGTGATCGTGGTCTTGGCTACGCGGTAGGTCAGAGCGGCACCATTCTGCGCAGTGTAGATGGTGGCGACAGTTGGTCAAAAATTGAATCTGGTAGTGATGCGATTTTATTAGACGTCTCTGTTCGCAGCGATGATCGCGCCGTGGTTACAGGGATTCGTGAGGCCTTGTCGATTGAGGCTGGTGGGCAGCGTGCCGAGCGCTTAGATAATTCGCAATTATTGGATTCATGGTATTGCGATGTTGGTGTTTATAAAGGTGATTTCTATGTGGTTGGGCAAAAGGCCAATGTTCTAAAACTCTCTATTTAAAATATCTTCTGGAGATTTACGGGTATGAAAAATAATAATCAGCTGGCAACAGCTATTACCCTTGCGACACTCGGATTAAGTAACCCTGCGTGGTCGGCGAATGGTGAACTATTCGGGATTGATTATAGTTCTAGCGGTTTTATTCGCGTTGAGGCAGCTGCAAAAACAGTTGGCGAAGAAAATCCATTTAATCAGCGCGGTAACGTCTTTAATGGCGAAGCAGTCGATCGTAATGGTGGCGTTAATGCCGGTACTTTACTTGGCTTAAATCTGCCGTTCTCTGTTGGTTTACCTCTCACTGATTCGGCAACACGTAATGGTGAGCAAGCAAATAATGATTTCAATTTTACCCAAGTGCGCTTGGAGAATACTTTGCAATTGCGCTTCAGCGATAACTGGTCGGCCACTGCGAAAATTCGAGGTATTTTTGATGCCGCGCAGTATGATGAATTTGACCCAAGTAGTGTAAATAGTAATGCAGCCGGTTTTCTTTATGGCGAACCCAATTATTTTGAATACGACGACTATAAAACCGGCGGCGAGCAAAATCGCCTAGAGGTTGCTGGTGATAATTACATGGTCGATTTTCCGTCGTTATATGTAGATTATCAGAACGGACCGATACTGGTTCGTGCGGGTAACCAGCAAATCGCATGGGGACAGGCTTTATTTTTCCGAGTAATGGATGTCGCTAATGGTCTAGATTTGCGTCGCCATTTGATTTTAGATTTCGCCTCTGAGGAATACGCGGACGAGCGAATTTCCTCCCCAGCAGTAAGGGTGTCTTACCAGCTAAACGCTAGTTGGGAGTTAGATATGTTTGCGCAGGCATTTCAGCCAACTATCTACGCTAATCCGAATACCCCTTATAACGTAATACCTAGTCAGTTTACTGTGCATGATCGATACAGCGATGCGAATGAAAAAATTAACAGCGGGTTTCGTTTGAAGGGCAATATCGGCGATTTCGGCTTGCAATTTATGTACACCAATCGTTACAACCCTGATGGGGTAATTCGCTGGACAGCATCGAATGTAAATCGCGATGCGCCTGGGATCCCCGGCAGCGGCTTAATATTATCTCAGACGCCGCTTGAAATTGATCCAACCGGTGTGTGGAGCGCTGAGGAGTGGTTTACCTATGCAGGTATGGCAAGGCTGGATGGTGTTGAAGGTCTAAATAAATTAATTACAGATTTCCCAGCGTCACAGCTGCTGTTGGCAAGACCGGTAAACGGTATTGCTGCTGCTAAAGAAGAACTCGATTTGTTCTTTATTCTCACCGGCGGTGCGGGAAGTGTCGTCACAGGCAATGGCATGGGTGGTTTGCGCGGGCATATCGAACGGGAATATAAAAGAGAAGATATTTTTGGTACTGGTTTTAGCTACATTTTTAGTGGGGAGCCTGGTAGCTGGTTAGACCAATTAATACTTAACTTTGAGGTTTCCTTTACACCGGATCGAGTATTTACTTCGCCAGACCTAGGGCAAGATTACCTAGTTGAAGATGAGTATATTTCGGCCTTAGTTTTAGAAAAGTACCAGCGCTTTAGTCGTAGTTTCCCAGCAACTTACTTTGTTTTCCAGTGGATGCACCGTACCGAAAGTGATTTGTTCGGTCGTCATTTGAGTGGAATGGGTGGGACAGTGAATAACGCGCCAGAAGGGGTTGATGGCTGGGATGGCTTGGTGTTGGCTCTACAACAACCTTTCCCCGGCTTAGTATGGCGCGCGGATCTCTCCGTGTTATACGACACTCGCGGTGGAATTTTTGTTCAGCCCGCGTTGAAGTGGAAGCCGAGCGGCAACTGGAATATTGAAGCTTTCTATACTTATATTGATGACGACATTAGCTCCAATGCCAATGAAAATATTATGCAGACCTTTGATTGGGCTGAGGAGTTTGGCTTAAGGGTAGCCTACCAGTTCTAATACCTACCCTGCCGGGGCGAGTACTCGGCTTTGTCCGCGTAATTACGGGACCTTTCCGGCGGGATTTCCCGCCGGCTTTTTCGTCGGCCCTTCGTCGCTAGGAATCGTCATGGTATTTCACATAAAGCAATACGATCGACATTACGCAAGACGGCAGTTTTTAAAAAAAACGGCGGGACTTGCCTTGGGCGGCTTACTAATGCCGGTATGGAAGGCAATGGCAAATAATGGCGACTTCACTGCGGCCTATCCTGATGAGTTGTTGTCGATTGATGAGTACAGTGGCGGTAAATTAAAAGCGGGTGATTACATAGACGCTAGTAATGTAGAGCTAGTTAAAGATTTATTGGAACCCGTTAAGTATTACCAAATTAAAGAAATGGGTCGTCGTTTACGACTGAGGGAAACGACCCGCGACATAATGAAATTAAGTCCTTGGGAGTATCTTGAGGCAAGCTTTAAGAATCGTGGACAGGCAAAATTTGATGATAAGGGAAATGTAGTCACATTAGATTGTAAGCCTTGGATTGGTGGTCTGCCTTTCCCTGAAGCAAAGAACGGCTTGGAATTGTTCGCCGGTTTAACCATGAGCTGGGGCCGGCACGATGCGTCTTTTTACGCCATTCGCGAATACGATTTAAGTCGTGAAGGCAAAGTTAATTACCAGTATGAAAATGGCTGGGCTGAATATGCACCCACTGGCAGAGTGGTGTTGCCAGGGGTGTACTGGAAAGGCCATGAAGACAAGCTGCGCTATCAAAGTGTGTTTTTTTCCGAGCCTGACAGTGTGCGTGGCACGTCGTACTTAAATATATGGCATTACGATCAGAATAAATTTCCTGAACTATATGGCTACATTCCAGATTTTAAACGTATTCGACGCTTTCCTACCGATCAGCGCTTTGAGCCTTTGGTGCCAGGGTCGAGCTTGTACTTATCAGATGCCTGGGCGGCGGGCGACCCACTCCATACATGGGGTAATTACAAAATAGTATCTCGCGGGCCTATGTTGGCTGCGGTGAGCGGCGGTTGGAATTCGGCCAGTGAGAGCTGGGCACATACTACCCACGGCGGTCCTAAAGGCGAGACATTTTGGGATACCGACGTTGAGTTGGTGCCTGAGGCCATAGCGGTAGATGCGGAGCCAACGGGTTTCCCACGCGCACCAGTCGGTAAAAAACGCGTATGGTTTGATGCTCGTACTCAGCTACCGCTAGGTATGGTGTCTTATGATAGACGAGGTGAAATTTTCCGTTCTTTTGATGGCGCTTACGGTCTGTATGAAGACGGTGACAAGCGAGTAATGGACGGCAAACATCCTTATTGGTCTTGGGGTCATGTTCATGCGTTTGATGTGCAAACAGGGCAGATGACGCGCCTTGAGCAAATGGCCAGCATGAGTGGTGGTCACAAAATGATGGTGAATGATCAGGATATATACGACCGCTATTTAACCAATGGCGCGTTGCGGCGCTTAGGTAATTAACACGTAATTCTATAAGAGGTAAATAACATGACACAGACTTATAAAGCACTGGTAGCAAAGCGTTTGGACGGAAAACTGGCGGTAGGTTTTGAACAGTTGAGTGCGGCCGAAATTGGTGAGGGCGATGTGGAAATTGCGGTTGAGTATTCAACCTTAAATTACAAAGATGGTTTGGCCATGAGCGATGCCATCCCGATTGTTCAGCAAGACAAATTAATACTCGGTATTGATATGGCCGGTACCGTTGTCAGTTCAGATAACTCCCGTTTCAGTGTCGGCGATAAGGTTGTATTGAATGGCTATGGCGCATCAGAAACTCATAACGGCGGTTATACCCAACGTTTGCGTACAAAAGGCGAATACTTGGTGAAGCTGCCGGCAGGTATAAGTACTCGTCAGGCAATGGCCATAGGCACCGCTGGCTACACTGCCATGTTGTCGGTCATGCGTTTGGAACGTCTTGGCGTGGTGCCAGAGTCTGGTGTTGTTTTGGTAACAGGGGCGTCTGGTGGTGTTGGTACCGTCGCGATTTCTTTGCTGTCTGCCTTAGGGTATCGCGTTACGGCATCGACAGGCCGAATGGAAGAGGCAGATTTTTTAAAGAGCCTTGGTGCAAGTGATGTTATTAATCGCGCCGAGCTATCTGAGCCAGGTGAAATGATGCAGGCCCCGCGATGGGCGGCTGCGGTAGATTCTTGCGGTAGCCATACCTTGGCAAACGTGATTGCGCAGCTGCATTACAGTGGTGTGGTAACAGCCTGCGGTTTGGCTCAGGGTTTAGATTTACCTAGCAATATGATGCCGTTTGCGCTGCGCAATGTGTCGTTATTAGGTGTGGATTCAGTTCATGCGCCTATGCCTTTACGAGAAGAAGCGTGGCGCAGATTGGCGAAGGATTTAGATATGGCCAAGCTAGAAAGCTTGTTGGTGAATATCCCCTTTGATGATGTGCCGGCGGCCGCCGGTAAAATTCTACAGGGACAAATTCGCGGGCGAGCTGTCGTCGAAATTGGATCTTAGTCACCGTTAAATTATTTTAAAAACTAAAATAATAAGGATTCTGTTATGAGTAATGAGCTTGCCGTTTTTGGTTTAGAGAGTAAGGTCGCGGTGGTGACGGGTGCCGGCGGTGGTATTGGGGAGGCTTGCGCGCGGATGTTTGCAAAGGCCGGCGCCGCCGTAATGCTAAGCGATATAAATATAGAGTCTTGCGAGCGCATTGCAGCGGATCTCAATGAGCAGGGCTTGCAGGCGAAGGCTATACGGTTAGATGTGACGAGTGAGGAAGATTGGGCGGCATTAAAGCTGGCGCTGCAAGATTGGAAAAACCGCTGGGATGTATTGCTTAATAACGCCGGTATTTATATTGGTGGCTTGCTAGAGAGCAACACCAGTGCGCAGGTAAGTAAGATTAATCAAATTAATATTGAGTCGGTATTTCTTGGTACGCGAGCAGCGGCTGAAAGCATGAAACCGGGCGCTGCTTTCGGTCAGGGTGGCTCTATTATTAATTTGTCATCTATTGCAGGTTTGGTTGGCGTGCCTGGTCATAGTATTTATGGTGCAACGAAAGGTGCGGTTCGCTCTTTAACTAAACACAGTGCTGTAGAGTTTGCCAAATTTGGTTATGGGATTCGTGTTAATTCTCTGCATCCCGGTTTAATAGAAACCGCAATGGGCGATCAAGCTTTGCAAGACTTTGTAGACATTGGCGTGGTTGCCAATGTCGAAGAAGCAGCGGCGCTGCTTAAATCGGCAATGATACCGATGGGACGTTTGGGCAATGTGCAAGATATTGCGAATGCCGCGTTGTTTTTGGCGTCGGATGCGAGTTCCTACGTGACGGGCATTGAGCTAACAGTCGATGGCGGCTTTTGCGCTGCGTAATACAAGGAGATTTTATGTCTTGTCAGGGTAAGGTCGCATTGGTTACGGGTGCCGGTGTAGGTATAGGGGAAGCGACATGCAGAGGCTTAGCCGCAGCCGGCGCTGTTGTTGTGGTTAGTGATATTGATGAGGCGTCAGGCAGTCGAGTTGCGAATGAATTAAATGCTGCCGGCCATCAAGCGATTTTTATGCGTTTAGATGTGTGTGACGAGGCTCAGTGGCAGGCGGTAGTCGCGGAAATTGTCGCTCGCTTTGGCGGCTTACAGATTTTGATTAATAACGCCGGTATCGCCAATATCTGTGGGATTGAAGATGAGACTTTGGCTGGTTGGCGAAAAACCAACACGATCAATAGTGATGCGGTATTTCTTGGTACGCGGGAAGCGATCAAGGTGATGAAAGAGTCTGGTGGAAGCATTGTAAATATTTCGTCGATAGAGGGAATTGTCGGTGATCCAATGCTGCCAGCCTACAATGCCAGTAAAGGTGCGGTGCGCGCGTTTACAAAATCCGTCGCCTTGTATTGCGCAGACAAAGCTTATTCCATCAGAGTCAATTCTGTGCATCCCGGTTATGTGGCCACGCCATTAGTAAGTGGCGCCTTGTCGCGGTTAAGCAGTAGCGACGCCGAGGCATTCGCTCAGCGCGTTGTCGCCAGTATACCGATGGGCCGTATGGCAGAAGCTGCCGAGATTGCCAAGGGTATCGTATTTCTGGCGTCCGATGATGCGAGCTATATGACGGGCTCGGAGTTGATTATGGATGGCGGTTACACGGCGCGTTAACGTAAAGCCGCTGCCCCCGCGATACAGTCACCGCGGAGTCTCGCTTGAAGGAGTAGCTTGCGTATAATAGTGCGATGATTGTCTGCCACTATTGTGAGTTACTCCCCATGTCTGAAAATACTGAACTTAAATTATCCCCACTGAGCCGCACCATTGAGCAAGATGGTAAAACCCTTCGCGTTGAAATTTGTGCAGATGGTGATGGTGCTTGGGTGCTTGAGGTTTTTGACGAGTTTAATAACTCAACAGTATGGGAGGATGCCTTTGAGTCTGACGAAGATGCTTTATTTGAAATAGAGGCAACCATACGGGAAGAGGGTATCGATTGCTTGATTGGCCCTGTTGATGGCGGTATGGCGTGAATGTGAGTGGGCGTGGGGATGGGAATGGAAGCGACATGTTTGATGGCGAAGACTCGCCGGTCGCCCTAGTTACCGGCGCAGCTCAGCGTTTGGGTGCTGAAATTTGCCGGCGGCTTCATGCGCGTGGCTATCGTATTATTATTCATTACCGGCATTCCGCGGCGGCAGCGAATGACTTGTGTGACGCCTTGAATACTCTGCGACCTAAGTCTGCAGTGACTTTAAGTGCGGATATGAATTCAATTGCTGATGTTGAGGTTTTGGCCGCTAAGGCTGCATCTCAATGGCAGCGCTTAGATGTCTTGGTCAATAACGCATCTAGCTTTTACCCAACGCCGATGGGGTCAGTAACTGAGCTGCAGTGGAATGATTTGTTTGGCAGCAATCTTAAGGGCGCTTTCTTTTTGTCACAGGCTGTGGCGCCTGCTTTGAAGATGGCAGCGGGATGCATCGTTAATCTTGTCGATATCTACGGTAGTAAACCTTTAAAAAGCTACCCAGCTTATTCTATGGCGAAGGCGGGGGTGGCCATGATGACACAATCTTTGGCGCTGGAACTGGCGCCGGATGTTCGTGTGAACGGGGTGTCGCCGGGCGCGATTTTATGGCCGGCAGAAGAAACCGACTACAGTATTCAAGAAAAGCAGGAGTTGACTCAGCGGGTGCCTTTACAGCGGCAAGGTGAGGCTACTGATATCGCCCAGACGGTGGTGTTCTTGGTCGCTGATGCACCTTATATTACGGGGCAAATTATTGCTGTCGATGGCGGCCGCTCGGTGTCGTTGTAGGTCCAGAAAAGCGATATCTGCTTTGATATAACAGCATATTCTATTTGTCTTTACTGCTGAGTATCTTTTCTAGCTTTTGATTTTTTCTTTCATAAACACGTTGAAATAAAAACGGGGTGCACGTAGTTGTGCACCCCGTTTTGCGTTGTGATATCTATTAGCGATTTAGGCGATCTTCAACGAGGTTATCTACCACCGCCGGATCGGCCAGCGTTGACGTGTCGCCTAGCGTATCGAGTTCGTTGGCGGCAATTTTGCGCAAAATACGCCGCATGATTTTGCCTGAACGGGTTTTAGGTAGTCCCGGTGCCCACTGGATTAAGTCTGGTTTGGCGATAGGGCCAATCTCTTGCACGCAGAGTGCGGTGAGTTCTTTTATGAGTTGCTCACTGCCAACGACGTCGTGCATAAGGGTGACGTAAGCGTAAATTCCCTGTCCTTTAAGGTCGTGGGGATAACCCACGACAGCGGCTTCGGCAACGGCCTCGTGAAGTACCAGCGCGCTTTCTACTTCAGCGGTACCCATGCGGTGGCCCGAAATATTTAGAACGTCATCAACGCGGCCGGTAATCCAGTAGTCGCCGTCGGCGTCGCGGCGGGCGCCGTCGCCGGTAAAGTAGTAGCCGGGGTGGGTGCTGAAATAGGTTTCGATAAGGCGTTGATGGTCGCCATAGACGCTACGGATTTGCCCAGGCCATGAGCGTTTTATCACTAATAAGCCTTCACCGGCACCTTCGATTTCTTTGCCGTCAGTGTCTAGCAGCGCGGGTTCAACACCAAAGAAGGGGCGGGTGGCCGAGCCGGGCTTCATATCGATGGCGCCGGGTAGCGGGGTGAGCATATGAGCGCCGGTTTCGGTTTGCCACCATGTGTCTACGATGGGGCAGCGCTCCTCCCCAACAACGCGGTGGTACCACTCCCACGCTTCGGGGTTGATGGGCTCGCCTACAGTGCCGAGCAAGCGCAAGCTGCTGCGATCCGTTTTGTTCACGAACTCGTCGCCAGCACCCATTAGGGCGCGCAGTGCGGTCGGCGCGGTGTAGAAAATACTGACCTTGTGCTTGTCGATCACCTGCCAGCAGCGTGAGGCGTCGGGGTAGGTTGGTACGCCTTCAAATAGCAGCGTGGTACCGCCGTTGGCGAGTGGGCCATACACAATATAGCTGTGGCCGGTAATCCAGCCTACGTCTGCAGTACACCAAAACACTTCACCGTCTTTGTAGTCAAAAACGTATTTGTGGCTCATGGCAGATTGCAGCAGGTAGCCGGCGCTGGTGTGCAGCACGCCTTTGGGTTTACCGGTGGAGCCAGAGGTGTAAAGAATGAATAGCGGGGCTTCGCTTTCTACGGCAACGGCGGGACAGTCTGCCGATACCTTGGCGACTTCGTCGTGGTACCAGATATCGCGGTCGTCTTGCCAGTTTATGGCGCCGCCGGTGCGCTTTATGACTAGGCAAGATTCAATGCTAGGACAGTCACGCAGGGCAAGGTCGGCATTGGCTTTGAGGGGGATTTTTTTGCCGCTGCGCAGGCCTTCATCGGCGGTAATGAGAATTTTGCATTCGGCGTTTTGGATGCGATCTTTAAGTGCTTCTGGCGAGAAGCCGCCAAATACCACTGAGTGAACAGCGCCGATGCGTGCGCAGGCTAGCATGGCGTAGGCCGCCTCTGGAATCATTGGCATGTAAATACATACCCGATCACCTTTGGTAATTCCTTGGGCTAGTAGTACATTTGCGAGTTTACAGACGGCGGTATGGAGTTCGCGATAAGTAATATGACTGGATTCGGCGGGGTTGTCGCCCTCCCAAATAATCGCGGTTTGGTCGCCACGAGTGTCTAAATGACGGTCTATGCAGTTATAGGCAACATTTAGTTTTCCACCGTCAAACCAGCTTGCTTCGCCTTTTTCAAAGTCGTATCGGTTAACTGTGTGCCAGCGTTTGTCCCAGCTTAAAAATTCATCTGCTTGGTCTGCCCAGAAGTTGTCGGCATCGTTGAGTGATTGGTGGTACATCTCGTCGTATTGCGCTCGATTAATGTGAGCGCTGGCGGCGAACGCAGATGGAACGGGATGGACGATACTCTTGCTCATGACGTTACTCTCTTTATGCATTTGTTATGATTTTTGCTCTGTTGTAAATGCTGGCTACGACCAGAAAAGACGATGTCGCTTACTGGCAGGATAACGGCTTGGTCGCGCGGATTGAACCCTAAAATAGACTAATTTTATTTGCAGAAATAAGAATGTGGCAGGCAGGGCTAATTCGCCGGCAAAGGGCAGCTAAATATCGGGAAGGGATAGTGACAGAGGCGGGCGCCCCTGCCAGAGAATCAGGCGACCTGAACGGGGATGGCGTTGCTGGCGTGGCTGACAGTATTGTCAGCATTCATATAAATAAGACGCGGCTTGAAGTTGATCAGCTCGGCCTCAGAATATGTAGCGTAGGCGCAAATAATAATGATGTCATCGACATTTGCTTTATGTGCGGCTGCACCGTTAATAGAAATGATGCCGCTATTGTCTTCACCACGTATAGCATAGGTGGTGAAGCGCTCGCCATTGGTGACGTTATAAATTTGAATTTGCTCAAATTCACGGATGCTCGACATGTCGAGCAACTTGCCGTCGATGGCACATGAACCTTCATAATTAAGTACCGCATGGGTAACGCGGGCTTTATGAAGTTTAGCTTTCAGCATAACTGACTGCATAACGCTGTTCCTTTCTCTCTCGGTCGCTACTGGCTTAGTTAGCAGCCAGCATTCCCCAATCGGCGCTGGGGTTAACATTCAGGGTGACGTTGTCGATCAAGCGCGTGCTGCCAAGTTTGGCGGCGGCGAGTATGACCACTTCTTCGGTGTCTGCAGTTACCGGATGCAGGGTACGGGCATCGCAAATAGCAAAATAGTCAGACTCAAGACCGGCCTTGTTGAGACTGGTTTTGGCGTGCAGCTCTAGATTGCAATAGCTGTCGTAACCGCAGGCGATAGCCTCGCGACATTCCTGTAATACACGATGTAAAACTGGTGCAATTCTACGCTGTTCGGCATTTAAATAGCCGTTGCGAGAACTTAGCGCTAAGCCGTCTTCTGCGCGGGCTGTTGCCACACCGATAACGTCTATAGGCATACACAAGTCGCGCACCATTTTACGGATAACGCTCAGTTGCTGAAAATCCTTTTCGCCAAACACGGCAGTGTCTGGTTGCACAATATTAAATAACTTCGCCACGATGGTTGCGACGCCGGTAAAGTGTCCGGGTCGGCTTGCGCCACAGTGGTCGTCGGACAGCTCCGGCACAGATACTTTGCTGTGGCTGTCCATGCCTTCCGGGTAAATTTCGTTTACATGCGGAAGGAATAAAAATTGCGCGCCTGCGGCAAACAGTTTTTCTTTGTCTGCGGCCAAGGTGCGTGGATAGCTGCTGAGGTCTTCGTTGGCGCCAAATTGCAGCGGATTAACAAAGATGCTGACAACGACGATGTCCGCGTGCTGTTTAGCGCGCTGAACAAGGCGTAGATGCCCGTCATGCAGATTGCCCATAGTCGGTACAAAGGCGACGGTTTTACCGGCGCGTTTTCCCGAATTAAGAGCGGCCCTTAATGATGCGGCTGTGCTATATGTTTTCATACCACCCAACTTCCCAATCTCATACTTCGCAGGGCGAAGGTAGTTTGCTGTGAAGTCAGTCCGCGCACACCGCGGGCTGGCGACCAATACACTGGCTATACGGCCTTAAAAACTTGAAAAGACTGTTCATAATCTGATCAGTTTGGCCAGTGGCGGGCAAGTATGCCCCAATCGGAATTGCCGTTCAATGCTTTGGTAACAAAAAATTCACGACTTTGTTACCTATCAAAACGTTCCCCGAGGTAACAGTTTGGGATTATAAACCCTTAGTCAAAACTATGCTCGTCGGCGGGGAAACTGCCGTCGAGGACCGCGCTATTATAGCGTTTTAGGGCATCTTCTACACTGCTGCTGCCGTCCGCAAAGTTACGTACAAAGCGTGCGGTCTTTTCGGTGATACCGAGTAGGTCGTGCAGTACTAGTACTTGGGCGTCGGTGTCGCTACCCGCACCGATGCCGATAACGGGAATTTTCAGTTGTGCGCTAATGTCGGCAGCCAGCTTGCGAGGCACGCATTCCAGTACCAGCATGGCTGCGCCAGCGGCTTCTAGCGCGACTGCGTCGGCGAGAATGGCTTTGGCTTGGCTGTCGTCGCGCCCCTGCACTCGGTAGCCGCCCAATACGTTAACGGATTGGGGGGTTAGACCGAGGTGGCCGCATACCGGAATACCGGCTTGATTCAGCAGCGTTACGCTTTCTGCAAGCCAGCTGCCGCCCTCAATTTTGACCATATGCGCGCCAGCTCGCATTAGCGTGGCGGCATTGTCGGCACATTGTTGGGCGGTGTTATAGCTGCCAAAAGGCATATCACTAATAATGAGCGGTTGCGTGCAGCCACGGGCAACACAGGCTGTATGGTAGGCCATGTTGTCTAAAGTAACGGGTAGGGTGGAATCGCGGCCCTGTAGCACCATGCCAAGTGAGTCGCCGACAAGAATAGCGTCTATACCTGCTTTTTCGACAAGTTTGGCAAAGCTGGCGTCGTAGCACGTAACCACGGCAAATTTTTCATGCTGTTGCTTTTTTGTCAGCAGTTTGAGGGTGTTTACCTTGCTCATAGCGGGCCTCGGCGGTGCTCAGAAAAATGTGGGGTTAAAGTAATGGCGACCGCTGCGTATTTCCAGCACATATTGCAATAATTTCTCATATTGCTGGTCATTGTTGGCAAAGTCGATGTCGCTGGCGTTAATGATCAGTAGCGGTGAGTCGTTGTACGACAGGAAGAATTCACTGTAGGCGGCATTTACTCGCTCTAAATAGTCGCCATGTATGCTTTGTTCAAATTGCACCCCACGATGTTGTATTCGTTCTTTAAGCACTTTTACCGGCGCTTGTAAGTAAATCACTAGGTCTGGCGTGGGAATGTCGACCTGCACCTGTTGGTAGACTTTTTGGTATAGCTCTAGCTCGTTGGTGTCGAGGGTGACTTGGGCGAATAAAGGGTCTTTTTGGAATAAAAAGTCGGCGATATGGGTTTGATTAAACATGTCGCTTTGGCGTAAGTCGCTGAGCTGCTGTGCGCGCTGAAATAAGAAAAACAGCTGGGCTGATAAGGCCGCGTGGCGCTGGTTGGCGTAAAAACGTTCCAGAAAGGGATTGTCTTCGGCTTTCTCAAGCAGCATTTGGTAGTTAAGTGATTCCGCTAGGCGCCGCACTAGGGTGCTTTTGCCCACACCGATAGGCCCTTCCACTGCGATAAAGCAGGGTGGTTTTTCGGTATTGATAATAGGCTCGTTAATTAGTGATCGCTTTATCATCTGACGCTAAAACCCATAAATTGTCGTTGTCGGAATAGTTCACGTTGGCATTTTCGCCTAGATAGTGGCGAAGTAGCTCAGCTGGCGCAATATCTGCGAGTGGACGAAGGACGAAGTCTCTATCGAACATTCGTGGATGTGGAATGATTAGGTCGCTTGTGTGGATGTTTTCTCTGCCGTACAGAAGTAGGTCGAGATCAAGGGTTCTGGCGGCCCAGCGGGTATTACGCTGCCGATGATGCCGGGCTTCAATGGCTTGTAGGGCGGAGAGCAGATCGTGTGCATTCAGGCTGGTATCAATGGCGATGACGGCATTGACGTAATTGCCTTGTGTTCCTGGGCCTATAGCGATTGAGCCGTAAAGGCGAGATTGCGCAATGATGTGGCAGTCAGGCGTAACGGCAATCGTCTGTATTGCCGTTAATACCTGCTGCTTTGGCTGATCTAAGTTACTGCCCAGCGCAATGTAACTGCGGATCATCGCGGTTTGCGAGGGCTGCGTCGGCGTCGAGGTGCGCGCGGCTTTTCTCCGGCAGGGACTTGCGTGAGCATAGCGCCACGTGTGTCTGCATGAGCCTCTTGAAACGCTAGCCACCATTGGCCCAGCCCAGCTTCAACTTCACCGGCTTGTTCGCGTAGTAGTAGGAAGTCGAAGCCCGCGCGGAAATAACGATGTTCCAGGAGCTGTTCTGCGCGCTTACCGGTGCGGCGGGTGAGTCGGCTTTGTAGTTCCCATATGTCACGCATTGGCAGCGAGAAGCGTTTGGGAATGGCAACGGTTTGCTGCTGCTTGTGCAGTACGCGTTCGGCCGCTTGGTGAAGCGCCGGGATTTCCGGTACTCCGCTATCAAGAATTTCTTTGTAGACTTTTTTTACCACTGGCCACAGCAGTACCGCGTAGATAAAGGCCGGCGTAACGGGCTTGCCCTCTGCAATTCTAGCGTCGGTATTAATAAGGCCCTGTTGAATAATTGCTTCTGTTGCCGGCTCGTGTTGATTCAGCATTTTTTGTGTTGCGGGGAATAGCGGGCTGAAGAGGCCGTAGCGCTGCATTAGCGCGTAGGTTTGAATCCCTTGACCAGACATGAGTAGCTTAATGACTTCGTCAAACATGCGCGCGGCGGAGATGTCTGTGAGCAGGGGCGCTAAACGCTTGAGCGGCTCTTCGGTATGCTGCTCTATATCGAAATTGAGTTTTGCGGCAAAGCGGACAACCCGCAGCATGCGAACTGGATCTTCGCGATAGCGGGTTTCTGGATCGCCAATAATGCGGATGAGTCTTTGTTCCAGGTCGCGCATGCCGCCGACGTAGTCGTAAACGCAAAAGTCGCGGCTGGAGTAATAAAGGGCATTTATGCTGAGGTCGCGGCGGGCAGCATCCTCATCAATTGAGCCGTAGACATTGTCGCGGGTAAGCATGCCGGATTCGGTACGGGCGGAGTGCTTACTGCGCTGGACGCTGGTGCTGGGCGCGTCGTGACCGCCTCTAAAGGTGGTGACTTCAATGATTTCGCTGCCAAAGCGGACGTGGACGATACGAAAGCGGCGGCCGATGATACGGCTGTTGCGGAATGTGCCGCGCACCTGCTCTGGTGTCGCATTGGTGGCGATGTCAAAATCTTTGGGTTGGCCGCCCAAGAGTAAGTCTCGCACGCCGCCGCCAACCAAGTAGGCTTCGAAACCTTCTTCATTGAGGCGTCGAATAACTTTGATAGCGGCGTCGCTGATATTCTTGCGGGAAACGCAGTGCTCGTCTCGCGGGATTATAGTCACGGAGCTTGGCGCGTATTGGGTGGGTTTGGAAAATCTGCCGGAGAGCTTTTTCCAGAGCCCGGTCACTGAGCTAGATGTCATTGAGTTCTATGGTTAGCCGATAAATATTATGAAGCCGGTATTCTAGCACAGGCATATTTGTAGTGTTGTTAAACGAATGATGGAATTTTAATAGCTAAAGGTGTTCGAAAGAGTGTCTGCAAAATAATTTGGAAGGGTAAAAACGAAGAAGGGGAAAACAATGTCTTCCCCACCCAGGTCTCTTTGCTTATGTATTATTATTATTCTTACTCTGTTTTCTTATTATTATTTTCATTTTTTATTATTCTTCGCTCCCAATGTAGAGCATATGCCGTGCCAGTTTTTGTTTTTCTTTAAATATCAACAGGTTGGCTAATTTACGGTTCTCTTTAAGGCTTTGCAATTTTGTGAATTGTTACCTTAATAAACGCCCTTTGTTACGATCCTTTGTCTCTGGTAACGCTTGCCTGCGTCTATGCTCCAGAGCGCGAACTCACTTTCTTTCGCGGAATACCTAAGCGTTGACGGCGCTCCCACAGGCATTTCCTACTTACGCCAAGTTTTTGTGCAAGTTCGGTTTCGCTCATAGAATCTTGGTGTTCTAGGACGAAGCGCTGGAAATAGTCTTCTAAAGAAAGGTCTTCACTAGGGTCTGCATGAAGAGGCTTGCGGCGCTCAGATGTGCTGCTGCCATTGTTGCTTGTGGGGCGGGCTGGCGGATCGTTGCGGCGGCCGCGAATTTGGCTGATATCAACGAGTTCTAGGTCAATGTCGAGTAACTCGTTATCTATTTCTTTGCGATCACATAGTATGACTGCCCGCTCGATAGCGTTTTCCAACTCTCGAATGTTGCCAGGCCAAATATAGGTGGTAATCGCTTGAATTGCTTTGGGGCTGAAATGCATTAGCGGCTTTTTCATTTTCTCGCAGCGATTCTTTAGTAGCGTTTCAGCCAGTTCAAGAATGTCTTTACCACGCTCCCGCAGAGGTGGTAATTCTAGTTTCATCACGTTTATGCGGTAGTACAGATCTTCCCGGAAGCGTCCGGAGTGGGCCATTTCTTTTAAGTCACGGTGGGTTGCGCAAATCAATCTAACGTTAACCTTGATAGATTCTACTGAGCCAATACGGCGAATCTCGTCTTCTTGAATAAAACGCAATAACCTCGCCTGAGCCTCTAATGGTAGCTCGCCAATCTCGTCAAGAAATAGTGTGCCGCCGTCGGCTGCTTCGATAAGGCCTGTACGGTTGGTGTTTGCGCCAGTGAATGCGCCTTTTTCGTAGCCGAACAATTCCGACTCAATTAAGGTTTCTGGAATGGCTGCGCAGTTTACGCAAATAATGGGTTTGCCGTTGCGCGTGCTTTGGTTGTGGATGGCGCGCGCGACTAGCTCTTTACCGGTACCGGTTTCACCGTGAACTAAGATTGTGGCATCGGTAGGAGCAGCCCTGCGAATGTGGTCATAAAGCTGCTGCATTGCTTTACAGCTGCCAATCATGCCGTTGGCATCGGCGATTTGCTTGCGCTGACTGCTGTTGGGTTCGGGGGCGCTGGTTTGGCGTTCGCTGTTGGTGCTGAGAATAATGCGCGCCACGGTTTCTAGCATTTCATCGTGATCAAAGGGTTTGGCGATATAGTCAATAGCGCCCTTTTTCATGGAGTCAACGGCAGACTTGAGGCTGGCGTAGCTGGTCATAATCAGCACGGGGGCATCAGTTTTACTGATGAGGTCGGTGCCCGCGGCGCCTGGGAGACGTAAATCGCTGATGATTAACGAGTAGTCGTTGACATTGTAAGTGCTCAGCGCTTTTTGTACGGAGTTGGCTTCATCCACCTGATAGTCATTTCGTTCGAGCAGACGCCGCAGCGCGAGGCGGATAACATCTTCGTCTTCGACTATTAGGATCTTGGGCATCATTTTCTCCGTGGGTTCGTTCAGCTATTACCGAACAGGCGGCGCGTAGCCGAACAACATAACGCGATCAGCGGAATAATTCTAGTTTGGCTCGGGCTGGCTTAACAAGAGCCGGATATGAATGCGGGTGCCGTGGGTACTGAACTCAGGCACGGGGCTTTCAATGCTGATGTCGCCACCGAGGTCATTAATAATGTTGTAAACCAGCGCGAGACCCAAGCCGGTGCCTTTACCGGGCTCTTTGGTGGTGAAAAAAGGCTCGAATATTTGGTCTTGCAGCTTTTGATCAATGCCGGTGCCGTGATCTGTGACCGTAATATGGGCGCCAGCGTCATCAATTTGCGCGTTGATGGTAATCATTGCATCGTCGGGGCTGGCGTCTCGTGCATTAGACAGCAAATTGATGAAAACCTGTGTTAATCGCTGATTGTCGCCCGCCACAATAATATCGCTGGGGCAGTCATTGTTGTAGTTGATTTGGCGTGCTTCGTTGTCGAGACTCAGTAACTGCACAGCTTCTGAAACACAGTTCCGCACGTTGACCGCTTCAGTTGCTTGAGTGCGGGCTTCTCTGCCGGTGTGGGCAAAATTGACTAAGCTGTGAACAATGCTGCTGATGCGCTGGGTTTGCTTAACAATTTGCGATGCGGCTTCGAGGGTTTCTGGGTTTTCGGTGTCGTAGCGTAAGTTTTGAGCAAGGCAGGCGATGCCGGTAACCGGGTTGCCAATTTCGTGGGCGACACCGGCCGCTAAGCGACCAATTGAAGCAAGCCGTTCTTGGTGGGTAAGTTCGTGCTCAAGTAATTGGGTGTCGGTGATGTCTTCGACAACGACGATGAGCTCATCGCGGCCCAGCATTTGCGATTCAGTGCGATGTAAATTAAGCCAGCGCAAGCCCTTGTCGGTTTCTACGCAGAATTTGCTGCGGTGCAAATCGCTACTCGCTAAAAAGCTAATCAGACAGTTCGCCCACGGTTCAGGTAGGCCGGTGAGGCGTGAGCCGGTAACCGCGTTGGACTTTATGGCGGTAATGTCGGCCATCGACATATTCCACAGCAATATTTCTTGGTCTCGCCCAAGCGCACATACGCCAATTGGTAAGTCTTCAAGGGTTTGACGATGGTAGCGGCGCAGACTGTCGAGGTCGGCGGCAAGGCCGGTTAAGTTGGCTTGATAGCGCTCAAGCCTTTCTTCTATATAGGTAATGTCTTCGCTGTCGCCCAAAATACTGTCGGTGTAGGGGAGCGCTCGGTCAATGACCCGTCTGGCGCTGGATGGCCCAACCAGTGACGAAAGGTTAATTTCAATTCGGTCGCGGATGCGTCGTAAAGCGTAGGGGCGGGTTTCTAGCTCGTTCAATTGTAGCTCATCTAGCGCGCGTCTAAATTCCTGCTCAGCGGCATGATCTCCCAGTGTTTCTTGTAGGCGCAGTTTAATTTCACCTGCGGTTTGCAAATTTAAAGTATGGCGACTAGGGCGATTTAAGTCGTCTAGGGTACATGCTTCTGCGGCGCTGCGCTCCTCTGCAGAGGTCTCGCTAAATATTGAAACGACAATAAAAAATGCACTATTGGCACCGAGTGACAGGCTGGCAATTGCAACCCAGAACAGGTCTTTGTCCACCTCGTTGATATACAGGTAGCTAAAGTAGTCGGGGTGGTAATTACTGAACATGGGGATTAGCAGTCCCAGCGTCCAAATAACAAAGCCTGCTGTTAGACCGCTGATGAATCCGCTGCGATTGGCGCGTGGCCAGTAAAGTACGGCTAAAACTCCAGGCAAAAACTGTAGGCAGCCGCTGGCTGATGCCATGGTGAGATTGGTAAGGGTTTGGGTGTCGCCTATGAGTTCATAAAAAATAAAGCCAATCAAAATGATGGCGCAGATGAGTAGTTGCCGAGTCATTAATAGCCAGCGATAGATATCGACATTGCGACCTTTGGGGCGGAGCACGGGTAGAACCAGATGATTTAGGCTCATAGATGCTAATGCGAGGGTGGTTACAATGATGGCACCGCTGGCTGCCGATAAGCCGCCGAGGTAAATCAGGGTAGTTAGCCATAGCTTGTCTAGGTTTAGTGATAAGCCAAGGGCGAAATAATCTGTTGCTATGGTTAATCCAGAGGCCTGCCCTGCCCAGAGTATAGGTAACACGGGCAGGCTCATAATAAGCAAGAAAAGTGGCAGCCCCCAGCTGGCGGTAACAAGGTTTTTGCGGCTGGAGTTTTCGGCAAATAACATGTGAAATACATGAGGCATGCAGACCGAGGCAGCAAAGAACATGATTAACATGAGCCTGCTGGTGTCGCCTGATTGCGGCGTGGCTAGCTTGTGTAATATTTCTGGATGGCTGTTCAGCCATTGCTGTAAGCCGCCAAAGCCGCCAAATACTGAACCAACCGCAATGAAGCCAATTAATGTAATGGCCAGCATTTTAACAATAGATTCAAAGGCTAGGGCAACAACTAGCCCCCGATGGCTGTCTTTAGAGGCGAGGTTGCGCGAGCCAAATAAAATAGTGAATACCGTAATTACCACGCAAAAAAGCAGCGCGCTTAGATTTTTGAAGGTGGAGTGATCTGCATTTAGCGCGTCGCCGACATTTAAGATAAGCGTGGATTCAGCGACTATTTTTATTTGAATGGCGAGTAGTGGCCAGACTGAAAGCGCTAAAAATAACGTCGCTAGTGAGCCAGCCCAAGAGCTGCGAAAGCGGAAGCTAAGTAAATCGGCCAGCGAGTTAAGTCGGTAGCTCTTACATATCTGATGCAAGGGCGCTAGCAGTATGGGCAGAAGTATTAGGGCGGCAGATATGCCAATGTAATAGTTGAGAAAGCTGTAGCCGTAACGTTCAGCAAAACCAACGGCACCATAAATAGCAAAGCCGCTGGCGTACACGCCCAGCGACAAGACGTAGATGCTGGGATGGTTGACCAGACGCGAGGGTAATAGTTGGCGCTCGGTGGCATACGCAATCGCAAACAGTAGCAATAAATAGCCGATGCCAACAAAAAATAGCGTGTTGAGGCTAAGTGTCATTGCGGCGCTGTTGGTTGAGGCTGATAAAGACAAAAATGATGATTAGCAGCCATACCACATGATGGCGATACCAAAGGTTACTGGCGTCATTGAGCCAGCGGCCAAGAGCCGGTGCATAAATAAATGTAAACGTTGCTAATAGCAGTAGGGAAGAGTGAATTTGCATGATGACCGCGGGGTTTTCATTGTCGAACTGATGTTACTGGAGCTACTGTGAAACTGCAAAACATTGCGCTGGGTACTTACAAGCTAAGTGCGGTTTGCCTTGGAATTTGATCGACACGCCAATGCTCGACGGCCCATTGCAGTAGCTCTGTAATACCGAGCTCACCTGGCGGTGGAGTTTGCTGTAAATAGTGCAGCACTTGGTGAAGGTTTTGTTTGGCGAGTTGATCGTCTATGGCGGGGGCAAAGCTCTGTTTACTCAGTTTGTGGCCGTCATCGCCGACGATAACCGGCAGATGAAGGTAGCGAATGGGTCCTAGCGACAGCGCGTGCTGAAGATGGAGTTGCCATGCGGTGGCGTCGAGTAAGTCTACGCCACGCACAATATCACTAATATTTTGCTCTGCGTCATCTACAACGACTGCCAGTTGGTAGGCATAAAGTCCGTCACGGCGTTTTAGTACCGGGTCGCCTATCTGATCTATTGTGTAGTGTTGTGCTCCCTGAACACGATCTACAAATCCAGTATTGGCTTGGCGGATCTTTAGGCGAATAGCGGCGTCACCTGCACTGAAGGGTTGAATGCATTGGTCTGGGTGTACTCCGTTATTTTTGGCGAGCTGGGCGCGTGAGCAGCTGCAGTAATAGGCCTGTTGATTATCTAGCAATTGCGTTAGCGCGGCTTCGTAGCTATTGCTGCGCTGGCTTTGCCAAAGTACCTCGCCATCCCAACTAAGGCCGTGGGCGATGAGACTGTTGATGATTAAATTGGCGGCATCGCGCTGTTCGCGGGGCGGGTCTATGTCTTCTATGCGTAATAACCATCGGCCGCGATTAGCGCGGGCGTCAAGGAAGCTGGCTACTGCGGTAAGTAAAGAGCCGAGATGTAAGGGGCCGCTGGGAGAGGGGGCAAACCGGCCAATATAGCCGGTGTTCGAGACTGACATAACAAGCCTGTCGATGTGGGCGGCAGGTCTTGCCGCCCATGCGGATTAACCGCGCTCTTGGCGCTCTTTGATTTCGTCGAGTGTTTTGCAATCGATACACAAAGTTGCTGTCGGTCTGGCTTCTAGACGCTTAATGCCAATGTCTACGCCACACGTGTTGCAGAAACCATAGTCGTCTTCGTCAATTAGATTGAGAGTTGAATCAATCTTCTTGATTAACTTCCGCTCGCGATCGCGGGTACGTAACTCAAGACTGAACTCTTCTTCCTGGGTGGCGCGGTCTGCGGGATCAGGAAAATTAGCTGCTTCGTCTTTCATATGACTTACAGTACGGTCAACTTCTTCCATTAGCTCAGCTTTCCAGCTAAGCAAAATCTGGCGAAAGTGCTCCTTCTGATTTTCGTTCATGTATTCTTCGCCCTTTTTTTCTTTATAAGGAACGAAGGTCTTTAAATTCTCAGGTGTACTCTGCTGTGCAGGCATGGCTGGCCCTCTTCTGTACAAGCCGTTAACCGCAAACTGCGGACATGCGCGACGACGCTCTGTCGCCAAACCGGCAAAACTACCAGATATGTCCCGCTTGCGCTACACGAAATTCATCTTAAGTGCATCTCATAGCCTGTTACGGTGATGTTAAGGTGTTGCGGATAAAGCTACACTCCCATTTTTACTCAATAGAGAAAGTATAGGTGAATAATTCCTTTGCGCGCCGACTTGCAGATATAGAGCCATTTAGAGTGGTCGAGGTATTAGCTCGGGCCAAGCAATTGGCGGCGGCGGGGCGAGATATAGTGCATATGGAAGCGGGCGAGCCAGATTTTAGTACGGTGGCAGCGGTTGTGAATGCCGCGAAGGCATCCTTGGATCGTGGCGAAACCCACTATACGCCGGCAGCGGGTATCCCAGAATTGCGGCAGGCAATTTCGCGCTATTACCTTACTGACTATGGCTTAGACATTGCGCCGGAGCGAATCATGATTACGCCGGGTGCATCTGGCGCTTTGTTGTTATTGGCGGGTTTATTGGTTAATCCCGGCGATGGCATGCTGATGACTGATCCGGGCTACCCCTGCAATCGGCATTTTTTGCGTTTGGTGGAGGGTGAGGGACAGTTGGTGCCGGTGGGACCAGAGGACTGTTTCCAGCTTAGTGCCGAAAAAGCTGAGCAATATTGGCAAGCCAATACCAAGGGTATTATGGTCGCGTCGCCGGCAAATCCGACTGGCGAAATTTTAACTGCAACTCAGCTGCGAGATCTGCAGTCACTGTGTGAGCGCAAAAATGGCTATTTGGTTGTCGATGAAATTTATCACGGCTTAAATTACGGCGTAGACGCCCCCAGTATTTTAGCCATCACCGATAAAGCCTTTGTGATTAACAGTTTTTCAAAATATTTTGGTATGACCGGGTGGCGCTTAGGCTGGTTAGTTGCGCCAGAAGAAGCAGTGCCGCATTTGGAAAAGTTAGCTCAGAACTTTTTTATATCCATGTCTACCATGGGGCAATACGCCGCTTTGGCTGCTTTTGAGCCTGAAACTAGAATAGAGCTAAATCGGCGTCGCGATGAATTTGCTGCGCGGCGTGATTATTTGCTACCGGAATTGCGGGATTTGGGTTTTGATATTCCGCACTGCCCTGCAGGCGCTTTGTATTTGTATGCGGGTATTGAGCGATTTAAAACCACTAGCCAGCAGCTTTGTTTGGATTTGCTAGAAAACCACGGTATTGCGATCACCCCAGGCGAGGATTTTGGGCGGTATAAGGCCGATCAGCACGTGCGCTTTGCATACACTACTGGACTGGCGCGTTTAGAAGAGGCCGTGGCGCGTCTGCGTCGTTTGTATGCTTAGGCGTGTTTTAAATGTTGGGGTTAAACAGCTGAACGCCGTCTAGCTTAGTGTTCCTTGGTGCTTTTTGTTCCAGTGCGGTTGCCATTGAGCCTGCGATACGTGTGGCGCGGGCTTTCATCTTCGCACAGTTTTCTCCCTCAAAGTGCTGGTCGATATTATGGTTTAGCAAGTATAGCCAGCGGGAAAAGTGATGCTGAGTGAGCTTAGCTTGCCGGTGTATATTTTGGTGGCGCTCAAAAAGTTGGCCGTGATAATTTGCTTCGCCGAACAGCAGTTGAGCCCAAAAGTCGATGACTCTGGGTAGGTGATGTTCCAGCGAAAACGGTATGATGTCGTTGAAATAAAAACCGATGATGGGGTCGGCTAATACATCTTGATAAAAATACCTAAGTAATTTTTCAAGATCATGGCGGTCAGTAATATCTGGTTTCGTCATTGCTATACATTCACTTTACGCGGCAGGGTCAGGCCGTTGTCTGTGGGTGCTAATATGTAAATGATTTGTAGAGCGGTAATGTTAGCACGAGCGCAACCACGTGATGTTGGCTCGGGTTAAAGGGGTTGGTATTGATAGGTAAAGCATTGGAGGCGGTGGCGCTTCAGCACATTATAGAGCGCTTAGATAAGTTTAAGCCTCGTCAGCGCTGGTGGCGGCGCTGGGTGAAGCGCTCCGCAGTCGCACTTATTATGCGCGAGCTAAACGATCACATTGAAATCTTAATGATTAAGCGAGCTGACCGTGAGGGTGATCCTTGGTCGGGGCACATGGCATTCCCCGGTGGCAGAATGGATCGCGGCGATGTGACGGGCTTGCGCACCGCAATGCGCGAGACCGAGGAAGAAATAGGTATCTATCTAGATAAAGCGGGTCACTGTATTGGCAGGCTGTCAGACATCGTTAGTCGGCCGCACTCGGGCCGTCAGCCAATGGTAATCACCCCCTACGTGTTTAAATTGCATACGGCGGTTAGCATAGAAGCAAACCATGAAGTCGCCGAGGCGGTTTGGATTCCCCTGAGCTTTTTAATGGATCCCAAGCAGCGCGAAACGATGGAGCTGCGACGGGGTAAGTTGGCGATGACCTTGCCGTGTTACAACTACGGTAAACGTCGTATTTGGGGCATGTCTTTAAAAATGTTAGATGAGCTACTCAGCCTCGTTTGACTCGTTTGAATTTGTCGGTAGCTCGATTTTCTCAAGTCGGCTGGGTGGGCGAAAATCTAGCTCGTCAGCATCGGGTAGCGGATTGCGTTGCTGCTCCCAAAGATGAACTTTGGTTTCGTTGAGTAATTGTCTGGCGCGGGTTTGGGGTTTTACCGCTTCGGCGATAGCCGCGTCCGGCAGTATATTTTTCATCCATGCCTCGAATACAGGCATGATGACGGGCGTCTTTTTGGTGTCTAGATATTGCCAGCGCGAGCCATCTAGAATATTACCCGACACCCGCTGCTGTTTCACAGGCAGCCAGTAAACCCCGCAGCTAGATAAGCTAAAGTCATCTTGGCGGCCAAAGCTGATATTCGCTTTAAAGGGGTTGAAGGCGTCGGCGGGGGGGTTGTCGATGCGTTTAAGAGCCATAACCCAATGGCTGCCTGGCGTGAATTGCTCAGCGTCTGGGCGGCATAAATCGTCTTTCTTCCCCCAAATTCGAATTTGTTCGCGGTATTCGCTACCTTGGAAAACAGTATCTACGATGAGATCAAAGCCATTGCCCTGCGCGGCACCCACTTCGCCGTAAACCACTAAGTCTGTATCGGCGTAGACTGATTTAAAGGGGCCTTCCCATAAACATTCGCAGGCGAACGCGACTGGGCTAATAAGGAGTCCGGCAATAAGTGGTAGCGCTTTCAACATAGAGCTTTTCATTTTGAATGGTGTTTCAGTAGTGAAGATATTGGCTTGCGAATAACTAAGACCATGTTAAACAAAAAAGGCGCAATATTTTGCGCCTTTTTTGTGTTTTTTTGGTGAAGACTAAATGTCGATAACCACACCTAAGAAGTAACCATCTACAGTGACGCTGGCTTCTTCATCGTCATCTTCAAGGTCAACATCGAAGTTGCGGTAGCCCAGCTCAAGTCCGACGACGCCGAATTCATAGCCTAGACCAAGGCTTATATCGGTGATTTTATTGTCGCCATAAGAAATGACATTGGCGAGGGCGGAGGCATACAGTCCAGTAAGCGGCAGGTCAAAACGTGCGTTGATGTAGCCCATCGGAACTGGTGCGTCGAGCTCGATAGAGCCATCACGACCGGCGGCTGCTAAGCGAACTTCGCCATCGAACATACGTACGGTTAAACCGACGTCAAGATTCACCCAGTTGTCTAGGATTTCATAGTACAAGGTAGCATCGGTATGAGTTAAGTCGGTGGTTGAGTTTACAGACTCCCCTGCGGTGTAGTCCTTGCCGTCAAATGAAAAGTCGCGTGATATTTGGTTGGTCTCGCTGATATCGAGATCAGTGCGCTGTAGGCGAATATTAGGCAAAACGGGTACTGGGTGCTCTAGGGCAACGTAAAAGCTTTTGCCGGTTTCATCGTCATAGCCTAGGTCCTTGTTCATATCTACGCTTTGTGAGCCTGCTTTAACATCGCCGTCCCAGCTTTGCTTCCACATATAAGCGCCAGCGCTAGCACCGACGATGTCGGCTTGGGTGGCAACAGATGCACTTGCTGCGAGTATTGCCAAGGCTATCAGTCGTTTTTGCATGGTAGATCCCCTGTAGTAGTTGTTTTATCCGCGTTAACGATAAGCGGTCTGTATGACAGCGTAAATACTAGTTATTGAGTAATAATGCCACGTCTTTAGCGAAATAGGTCAGGATGCCATCTGCACCGGCGCGTTTAAATGCGAGTAGCGACTCCATCATGACGGCATTCTTTTCCAGCCAGCCGTTTTCAAATGCCGCGCAGTGCATGGCGTATTCACCGCTCACTTGGTAGGCATAGGTGGGCACGGCGAGTTCGTCTTTGACGCGGCGAACAATATCAAGATAGGGCATGCCGGGTTTGACCATAATCATGTCGGCGCCTTCGGCTAGGTCTAAAGCGCATTCGTGCAAGGCTTCGTTGCTGTTGGCGGGGTCCATTTGATAGGTGTACTTGTTGCCACCACCGAGATTGCCCGCTGAGCCAACTGCATCGCGAAATGGGCCGTAATAGGCTGAGGCGTATTTAGCTGCATAGCTAAGAATGCAGGTATTAATATGCCCAGCGCTTTCTAGTGTTTGGCGTATAGCGCCAATGCGGCCGTCCATCATATCTGAGGGGGCAACAATATCGGCGCCGGCGTCGGCTTGGGCTTTGGCCTGCAAGCATAGTGTTTCTACGGTGCGGTCATTTAGCACATAGCCGCGGTCATCAATAATGCCGTCTTGACCGTGGGTGGTGTACGGGTCTAAGGCTACGTCGGTAATGATGCCAAGTTCAGGGGCCACGTCTTTAATGGCTTTAATCGCGTTCTGAGCGAGTCCGTTGGGGTTGTAGGCTTCTTCGGCGAGCAGTGATTTCTTTTCGGAACCGACCACGGGGAAGAGTGCGATTGCGGGGATACCCAGCGACGCGAGTAATTTCGCTTCTTTCGTGAGCAGGTCAATACTCAAGCGCTCGATACCGGGCATAGAGCCGATAGCTTGGCGCTCGTTACTACCTTCACAAACAAACATCGGGTAGATCAGGTCGTTTACGCTCAGTTGGTTTTCTCGCATTAAGCGGCGAGAAAAATCCTGCGCTCGCAAGCGGCGTAGTCGAGTACTGGGGAAGGCGCCCCGCGATAGTGATATTGTCATGGTCTACTCTCAGCGCAAGGTTTTAAAAACGTGTTCGGCAATATCTAGGGTCTCTTCAATATCGGCGTCGCTGTGCGCCGATGACAAAAAGCCCGCTTCATAAGAGGCGGGAGCAAGATAAACGCCACCTTCTAGCATGCCGTGGAAAAAGCGGTTAAAGCGATCGGTGTCGCAGGCCATTACTTGTTGGTAGTTAGTGATATGTTCGGCTTCGGTAAAGAATACCCCGAACATGCTGCCAACGTGATTGCTGGTCATGGCGATTCCGGCGGCTTTAGCACGTTCTCTTAAGCCGTTTATGAGCATATCGGTCGCACGGAAAACCGGCTCGTAAAAACCGTCTTTTTCGATGTGCTTTAACATACAAAGACCGGCGGCCATCGCAATGGGATTGCCAGAGAGCGTTCCCGCTTGGTAGACCGGTCCGCTAGGCGCGATGTATTCCATGATTTCACGCTTGCCACCGAAGGCTGCCACCGGCATGCCACCGCCAATAACCTTGCCTAGGCAAGTGAGGTCTGCGCTCACACCGTAATAGCCTTGTGCACCTTGTAGGCCAAGGCGGAACCCTGTCATTACTTCATCAATAATGAATACCGCACCGCTTTGGTCGCAACATTCTCTTAAGCATTCTAGAAAACCTGGGATGGGGGGGACGCAGTTCATGTTGCCGGCAACGGGCTCTACAATAATGCAGGCAACTTGTTCGCCGTATTCGGCAAAGGCGGCGCGCACGCCATCGATGTCGTTGTAGCTCAGGGTGATGGTGTGTTCTGCCAATGCTGCGGGAACACCGGGTGAACTGGGTACCCCCATGGTCAACGCGCCGGAGCCGGCTTTAATCAGCAATGAATCTGAGTGACCGTGATAGCAGCCTTCGAATTTGATGATTTTGTCGCGATTGGTATAGCCGCGTGCAAGACGAATGGCGCTCATGGTGGCTTCGGTGCCGGAATTAACCATACGAACCATGTCCATGCCGGGCATGATACTGCAGAGCTTTTCGGCTAGTTGGGTTTCTATTTCTGTTGGTGCGCCAAAGCTGAGGCCTTTTTGCAGTTGTGCGGTGACGGTGGCGATGACATCTGGGTGGGCGTGACCGAGTAGCATGGGCCCCCACGATAATACGTAGTCGATGTATTTTTTGCCTTCAACGTCAAAAAGGTAAGGCCCTGAAGCGTGGTCGATAAATTTTGGGGTGCCACCGACCGCTTTAAATGCGCGCACCGGACTGTTAACGCCACCGGGAATACGGTGACGGGCGGTTTCAAATAATTGCTCAGAGCTAGTCATAGAAGAATCTTAATAATAAAAAATGTAAGTGGGCATTATCTCGCGCTAGGTAAATTATCGCCAGTGCGGGGGTGGCTGGCCTCAAAAGGGTTTGAGTACCACTAAAAGCACAATCGCAAATAAGGCGATAACAGGTGCTTCGTTAAACCAGCGATAAAATACGTGCTGGCGCTGATTTTGGTCATTGGCGAATTTTTTAACTAAGTGGCCGCAGTACAGGTGGTAGGCAATAAGGCCGGCTACAAAAAGTAATTTCAGGTGCAGCCAGCCAGCGCTGAGATAATAGTCCATGTTTTGCGCAATAAGTAAGGCGCCGAACAAAATGGTTAATACCGCGAACGGGCTTATAAAACGATAGAGTTTACGCTCCATGACTTTAAGGTGGTCGCGGGTGGCTTGATCTTCTGCCATCGCGTGGTATACGAAGAGCCTGGGCAGATAAAAAATACCGGCAAACCAGCAAATAACCGCGATGATGTGAAAGGCTTTTAGCCAAAGCATGACGATGTACCTAAATTGTTAGTGCGAGGGGCTGTGGTAAAATCACATTTCCGGGTGCTGGGTGTTGCCAGTGAATTAGCATACAATATCTGTCTGCCAATTGCGGCCCGCCGCATTAATTTTTATCTAGCGCATTCTCATTAAGCTCTGCTGCCTGCACAGGCCTCTTATTACATGACCGCGAATAGTAAACGTACTCAGACTGCCCGTAGACTTCGTCTGTGGTGGACGCTGGGCAATCGTCATACGCGTCGCCAGTTAGGCACCATCGAAGACTGGAAAACTCGCGGCGTGTTTTGGTTCGGTGCCTTAACGGTTGGCTTGGTTATTCAGGGCTTTGCTTGGCTGTCAGAAGAAAGTTTTTCGCTGACGGAGCAAATGTTTGATCGTTACCCCTATGCTTTTTTATTGATCACCCCGTTTGGTCTGATGGCCATTGTGTGGGTGATGAATTTAGGCGGTAAAGCTGCCCGTGGCAGTGGTATTCCGCAGGTATTGTTGGCGCATAAGCAAAGCTACCATTGGTTGCGGGTGCCATTTCTTTCTTTGCGAGTGGCAACACTGAAAGTATTGCTGACCTGTGCGGGCTTATTGGTGGGTGCAACGGTTGGGCGAGAAGGGCCGAGCGTTCATGTTGGCGCCGCGCTAATGTATAAATTTGGCACATGGGCCAAGTTAAAGCAGAAACAGGTAGAGAGTAGCTTAATTGTAGCGGGGGGCGCGGCCGGTGTATCGGCTGCTTTCAACGCGCCTTTGGCGGGTATCGTGTTTGCGATTGAAGAGTTACAGCAATCGATGGAGGCGAGAACCACCGGCACCTTTATTATGGCGATTATTCTCTCGGGGGTGGTCGTATTAGCCTTCGCTGGGCACTACAGCTATTTTGGCGTTCCAGATGTAACTGCGCTGCCTTTGGCCGATTATCCTTATATTATTGGCGTGAGCGTAGCTTGTGGCTTATTAGGCGGTTTGTTTAGCTTGTTTCTAGTGCAGGGTAATCGTGCAATTGCGCCGTTTGTGATGAAGAGTCCGCTGCGAGTCGCGTTTATAATAGGTATCTTCTTGGCGGGCATGGCAATTCTGTCTGGTGGCCTGACTATGGGTAGTGGCTACGTTGAGGCGAAGGCTCTGTTAGCAGGAGAGGCTGAGGGAAGTTGGTTGACCGCTGGTGGCAAAGTGTTAGCGACACTGCTGACCTATTTTAGCGGCATACCTGGCGGCATTTTCTCTCCAAGTTTGGCCGCCGGTGCAGAACTTGGTTCGGCGATGGGCCCCATGTTTCCCCAGGTGCCTGCGGTGTCCTTAATATTGGTTGGTATGGCGAGTTATTTTGCTGGCGTGGTTCAGCGGCCAATCACTGCATTTGTTATTGTGCTGGAGTTGACCGGCAATAATCACGATATACTGCCAGCTCTCATGGTCAGTGCACTTGTCGCAACAGCGGTGTCAAAGCTGGTGATGACGGAGCCGGTTTATCATGTGTTGGCGAGAGATTTAGTGCGCGGCTGGGATTACTTGCTGCGTGAGAAAGAAGAATCAGAGTTGGTGGCGGCAACTGATGAAGCGGTTGCGGATCAAAAGAATGAACAGCGCTAAAGGAGGAATATTCAGGTGCTAAAAGTTGGAATAGTGGGTGGTACTGGTTACACCGGAGCTGAATTGCTGCGTTTATTGTCTACCCATGCTGAGGCAGAGGTGGCAATGATTACTTCGCGCGCTGAAGATGGCGTCGCGGTTGATGAGTTATTTCCGAGTTTGCGCGGAGCAATTGATTTACGTTTTACCGCCCCAGATGTGAAGGCGCTGGCGAGTTGCGATGTGGTGTTTTTTGCGACGCCTCACAATGTTGCTATGAATATGGTGCCGGAATTACTTGCCGCGGGAACCCGTATCATCGACCTGTCTGCGGATTTCCGGATTAGCGATGCCGCGTTGTGGTCAAAGTGGTACAACGAAGAGCATGCCTGTCCGGATGTGTTGGCGACGGCGGTTTATGGTTTGCCCGAGCGCAATACCGATAAGATTCGCGACGCTAAGTTAATTGCCTGTCCAGGCTGTTATCCAACGGCGATAGAGTTGGGTTTGATTCCCTTGCTTGAGCAAAAACTGGTTGATCCCAAGCGCTTGATCGCGAGTGCGGCGTCAGGTGTGAGCGGGGCGGGACGTCAGGCGAAGATTGATAATATCTATGCGGAGCTATCGGAAAGCTTTAAGGCTTACGGTGTTGCTGGGCATCGCCACTTGCCGGAAATTGAGCAAGAGTTGGCATTGGCGGCTGGCGGCCTAGTAGGGCTGACGTTTACACCGCATTTATTACCGCAGGTGCGAGGCATTCACGCAACCCTGTTCTCGGAGCTACTGGACCCAGCTGTGTCCTTGGATGAGCTGCAATTTATGTTTGAAAAGCGTTACGCCGATGCGCCTTTTGTCGATGTAATGCCTTTGGGCAGTTTGCCGCAAACACGCTCAGTACGTGGTGCTAATACCTGCCGCATCGCTGTCTATCGTCCGCAGAATCGAGACACCGTGGTGGTGTTGTCGGTCATCGATAACTTGGTGAAGGGGGCTTCCGGTCAGGCGATTCAGAACATGAATATTATGTTCGGCTTACCAGAAACGATGGGGCTACAAGGTTTGGCATTGCTACCTTAATATGCGGTTTATGGGTAAATACTTGACTGTTTTAGTCGGAAAAGCCGATAATTGCTTTAATTGCGGTGCAAATTTGCACCTATGTAGTAGTGAGGTGATATATGTCTGCGGTTGAACAATTCACACCGTCAGTACTAACGTTGACGGATAAAGCGGTGGCCAAGGTTAAAAACTTGGTTGAGTCTGAGTCTAATGACGACTTGAAGTTGCGCGTATTTGTTACCGGGGGTGGTTGTTCGGGATTTCAGTATGGCTTCACCTTTGATGAAATCGCAGAGGAAGATGACACTCTGGTTCAGCGCGATGGCGTGACTGTACTTGTTGATCCATTAAGCTATCAATATATTGATGGTGCTCAGGTCGATTACACCGAAGGGCTAGAAGGCTCTCGTTTTGTAGTGACTAATCCTAATGCCAGCACCACTTGCGGCTGCGGATCTTCATTCTCGGTATAAAACGGTATCGGCCTGGCAATCGTCAGGCCTTCTCTTTGCAATATCTCTTCTGATTTTTTGCGTACTTTTCTTTGTATCCAGTTATTCGTGGGCTTTACGCGGGATAAATGGCGCCGAGTATTCGTGGCCCATCTGCGCCAGTAACGGCGGCAATATTGCCGGGTAAGTTATTTAGAGTTTGTTTGGCTAACCACGCAAATGCCACGGCTTCGACCCAGTCAGGCGGAATGCCAAGCTCTTGTGTGTCGCTTACTTTACGTGAGGGCAGAAGCGCGCTGATACGCTTGCGAAGTGCCAGATTTGCACTGCCACCACCACAGATGAAAACTGGCGTGTTGCTCCCAGAGGACTTTTCTATGGCATCACAAATACTGCGTGCGGTGAGTTCCAGCAGCGTTGCCTGTACGTCTTCGGGTGCTATTGCTGGAAAATGCGCTAATGCACTCTCGACGATGCGCATATTGAATTGTTCGCGGCCGGTGCTTTTGGGGCCGGTTTGGGCGTAATACGCAGTTTGTAAAAAGTGTTCTAAAAGCGTGGTGTTTACCTGACCGCTGGCCGCCCAGTTGCCATCGCGATCAAAGTCTTGCTGCAGACAGGCATTTATCCAGCCATCCATTAATACATTGCCGGGGCCGGTGTCGAAGCCGGTCACGTCGCCATTTTGTTTGAGCAGAGTGATATTGGCCATACCGCCGATATTTAAAATAATTCGATCTTCGGTGTTGCTTGCAAATACCGCGGCATGAAATGCAGGGACCAGCGGCGCGCCTTGTCCTGCCGCAGCGATATCGCGACGACGAAAGTCTGCGACGGTGGTGATGCCGCATAGCTCGGCGATGGTATTGGGGTCGCCAATTTGCAGAGTGAAGGCATGGTTGTGATGGCGCTCCGCGTTAGGCGGGCGATGCCGTACAGTTTGGCCATGGCTGCCAATTGCATTTATATCGGTAGTTTTAATATTTGCGCTTTTGCAAAGCTGGAGTGCGGCATTGGCAAAAACGCGGCCGATTTCGCGGTCAGTTCTACCGAGTAGTTCTATTTCATCGTGGCTTGCTGCGCAAAGCTGGAGTATGTCGGCTTTTAATTCAGCGGGCAGCTGGGCTGAAATACTGTGCTCAAAAATGACGTTGTCATTTGCATCAACGCTGATCAGCGCCGCATCAATACCGTCGAGGCTGGTGCCGGACATTAGCCCTATGTACTTTAAGTCCATCAGCCAGCGTCGATATTGTTATAGTTGCGTTGAGCTGCATAGGTTTTGAGCTGCAGTTGCATGCCGGATATTTGGTTTTTAAACGTAACCATTTCGCCGCTGTTAACTTTGGTTGGCGGCGGTAGTTTGGACACGATAGTCGCGGGGTTGCGGTGTACGCCGTTAACTAAAAATTCGTAGTGAAGGTGCGGTCCTGTGGCGTAGCCGGTTGATCCTACCCAGCCGATAGTTTGGCGCTGTCGAACGCGCTCACCGGTCGATACCGCGCGCTTATGCAAGTGAAGATACTTAGTCATATAGGCTTCACCGTGTTTGATGAACACATAGTTGCCATTGGCTTTGGAGTAGCCGGCCTGAGCGACGCGGCCATCGCCAGCTGCATAGACCGGTGTGCCGCGTGGCGCGGCGTAGTCTATGCCGCGATGGGGACGCACTGTTTTGAATACGGGATGTAAGCGCTGGGGATTGAAGCCAGAGCTGATGCGCGTAAAGTCGAGTGGCGCCCGCAAGAACGCCTTGCGCATGCTTTCGCCACTCTCTGAAAAGTAGTCCACTTCACCCTTGGTATTAATGTAACGATATGCCTCAAACGAGCGACCCTGGTTAAAATATTGCGCCGCGAGGATTTGCCCACTGCCTAGGCGCTCTCCATTTAAGTAGAGCTCTTCATATATAACGATGAAGTAATCATCTTTGCGAACGTCGTAAACGAAATCTAAAACGCCGCCGAAAATATTGGCGAGCTCCATGATGATGCTCTGATTCACGCCGGCGTCTTGTGCTGCCTTGTAAAGTGACGACGTAATGGTAGCGCTGGCAACGCGCTGCCGAATTTCAGGTGTTTCGGCTAGCTCGGTGGTGCCAAAGCCCGTTACACCGCGTTCAAAAACAAGGCTGTTGAGCTTGTCTACTTGATAGCTCATTGCCGCGAGCTTACCGCTGTCGTCCATTTGAAACGAAAGCGTTTGGCCTGGGCGAATTTTATTCAATGCTTTAGCTTTGGGAGCGGTGGTTAGTAATTCATGCAGATCTTGTGGTGTGAGGTTGGCGCGGCTAAATATGGTGGAGAGCGAGTCCCCCGATTTTACTTGCACTTCAGCCCACGGTTTTTCGGTTTCTTCTATTGTTGTTACTGCTGCTGCGGGCGTCGTTGGATTATTTGCTGATCTTGTGGGGCTCAGCTCTAAGTTTAAGGGGATGGCGGTGCGTTTGGCTTCAGCATTTTCGCCGGGCAGTAATAATAGCGACAGTCCAAGTGCGATAAGCGTTGATGCAGCAAGAGCCAAATGGCGTCGCGGAAATTTGCCGTTAAAGCCTTTACGAACGGCGTGCCTTTTGGGTATCCATTTTTGCATAATTCTAATACTACATGCCTGTTGGTGGTTTTTTGTGCAGTATAACAAATGTACTGCGCGCTTGAAGCCCGTAAAAACCGAAACTTAAAGTAGATTCTAGCTTGAGTGCGCCGGCCTGTCAGCTTTTGCCGGTTTGCATTTGTTGTCGGTTGTTGTATCTTGCCGGCTCTTCGGTATTTTCTTAACTTTGCAGGTCATCTAAATAAAGTGGTTTGCGCTTCTTAATATATGAAGGTCGGTGTATGACAGCAGTAAACGCAGATTTACTCACAGAATTAGACGCGAGAGGTTTGGTCGCGCAAATGACCGGCGAAAATGGTTTGTCCGAGTATCTGTCTGGGGGTGTGCGCACTTTATATTGCGGCTTTGATCCTACTGCAGACAGCCTTCATATTGGTCATCTTGTACCACTGTTGGCATTGCGTCGTTTTCAGCAGGCTGGTCACAAGCCAATAGCGTTGGTTGGCGGTGCGACTGGCCTTATTGGTGACCCAAGCTTTAAAGCGCAGGAGCGGCAGTTAAATACGCCGGATGTTGTTGCGAATTGGGTCGATCGCCTAAAAGCGCAGGTTTCGCGATTTATTGATTTTGACTGTGGCGACAATTCGGCCGAGGTTGCTAATAACTTAGATTGGTTTGGGCCTATGTCTGCGCTGGAGTTTTTGCGCGATATCGGCAAGCATTTCTCTGTAAACACGATGGTTGCCAAGGAATCGGTGAAGCAGCGTATTAATAGAGAGGGTTCGGGGATCTCCTTCACCGAGTTTAGTTATTCTTTATTGCAGGGAATGGATTTTTCCGAGTTATATAAAAGATACGGTTGTACCTTGCAGTTAGGTGGCTCTGATCAGTGGGGTAATATTATCGCGGGGGTGGATCTCACTCGTCGCCAGCATGGTGCTGCTGTTCACGGCCTAACTATGCCGCTGGTAACTAAAGCCGATGGCACAAAATTTGGTAAAACGGAGTCCGGCACCATTTGGCTTGATCCGGCTAAAACCTCACCGTACGCCTTCTACCAGTTCTGGCTTGGCACTGCTGACGCAGATGTTTATAAGTTCCTACGCTATTTTACCTTTTTGTCTCTTGCGGATATCAATGCTATTGAAACGGAGGATCGCGAAGTGGGGCGCCCAGCTGCGCAGCGTGTGCTTGCTGAAGAAATGACGAAGTTAATTCACGGTGCCGACGAGTTGGCTGGTGCGCAGCGTATTACCGAGGCGCTGTTTTCTGGTGAGTTGACGGAATTGTCTGCAAGCGACTTCAGGCAATTGCAGTTAGACGGGTTGCCGACTGCCGAGTTGGGGCGCGATGATTTGAAAGATAAGCCATTAACCCAGCTGCTTGCGGATATAGGTATGGGTGTTGGCAAGCAAATAAAAGACGCATTGGGTCGCAATGCCGTATTGATTAATGGTGTCGCGGTTGGTCTGGCGGACAATATGAGGCTGGAGGATGTGTTTTCTGACGCATCGGCATTGTTCGAGAAGTACTACCTCGTAAAGTTAGGTAAAAAGAAATATCAGCTAGTGGTGATTAAGTAAGCAATTTGCTTATTTAATCGCCGTTAAGTGGTTGATAAATAACCGAAGTGAGTGGTTTTTGTACGTCGGTAAATGTTTTTAAAATTCTTTGTAAAAGTGTGTTGACTCCCATCGCGGTATCTCTATAATGCGCCTCCTCAACTGCTGACGCGGACTTCACCGAGGTGAGGGAAGCGGATTTAAGAAGCGGTTGAGGTGGTAAGAAAGTTTAAAAAACTACTTGCTACTGAGGATGAAGTATATATAATACGCCTCCTCGCTTAAGGGCAACAACTTAAGCAAAATCAAAACCCTGGCGGTTTTGAGTTATTTAAAAACAAGAGATTAGATAATTCGTGTGGGTGCTTGTTGGTTGAGATT
>JAGPVP010000055.1 GCA_018066965.1 Zhongshania sp.
TATTTTCACATGCCGGGCATGCAGGTGATGAAGGAAGTATTCACTTCTGGGCCGATGGCGCCTGAGCGCTTAGAAGATTTTATTCGGCGCGGTTTGGTGTATGACGACAGCGTGGTTGACGAACAACTCATCAACGAGCGCTGGGGTATTTTTCAGCAGCAAAATAGCCAAGTGATTACCTCAATGGTGGTGCCCAATATGGCGGCTCGCTTGCATGAAATTAGCTGCCCCGTACTGGCCTTTTGGGGTGTGAACGAAAAAATGATGCCGGAAACGGGTATTCAAACTCTTGCTAAAAATTGCCCGAATATTCGTTTAACGCTGGTATCACAATGTGGCCATTGGGTAATGGTGGAGCATCGCGAGATGTTTAATCGCAGTAGCGTTGATTTCTTGAGAAACGGCTAATGATGCACAAAGGATTGATTGAACTGCTAGGTGATGATTTGTATAAGGCGATGCGCACTTTTCGGCCTTTGCAGCCCTTAACCGAGCAGGCACCTGACATCACTATAGAAGATGCGTACTACATTTCTTTACGGATGCTAGCGCGTCGTATTGAAGATGATGGTGAGGTCGTCGTGGGTAAGAAAATCGGTGTGACCAGCAAAGTAGTACAAGACATGCTGGGTGTGCATCAGCCAGATTTTGGCTTTTTAACCGATGTGATGGCTTACCCAAATGGCGCGGATATTACGGTGGCCGGAAATTTAATTCAGCCTCGCGCAGAGGCCGAAATTGGGTTTAAGTTAAAAGCCGATCTACAGGGGCCGGGCGTAACTGAGGCCGATGTATTGGCTGCTACCGAATGTATTATGCCGTGTTTTGAAATTGTTGATTCACGTATTCAAGATTGGAATATTCAGATTCAAGACACGATTGCCGACAATGCTTCCTGTGGCGTGTATGTTTTGGGGGATGCGAGTGCCGACCCCAATGAGCACGATTTACCTAATTTAAAAATTACCGTATGGAAGAACGGCGCCTTACTTAGCGAAGGCTTGGGTAGCGCGGTGCAGGGCAATCCGCTGACTGCAGTGGCGTGGCTGGCAAATACCTTGGGACGCTTTGGTATTCCCTTTAAGGCAGGCGAAGTGATTTTATCAGGATCCTTGGTGCCGTTAGAGCCCGTCGTTGCTGGCGACAAAATGGAAATGGAATTACACGGTATTGGCAGGGCGTCAGTCCAGTTTGTATAAGGTGGGTTTTCCTGCTTTTTAATTAGAGAGTTCAACACAATGGCAGAAAAAATTAAGGCAGCAATTATCGGCCCCGGTAATATCGGCACCGACTTGCTCATGAAGGCATTGCGCTCGGCATTGATCGAGCCAGTGTGGATGGTGGGTGTTGATCCCGATTCGCCAGGTTTGTTACGCGCGGCTGAAATGGGTTTGAAGGTCACTGCCGACGGTGTCGATGGCATGTTGCCTACGATGAAGGCGGATGGGGTGCAGA
Source organism: Zhongshania sp. (assembly GCA_018066965.1). Classification (GTDB taxonomy): domain Bacteria; phylum Pseudomonadota; class Gammaproteobacteria; order Pseudomonadales; family Spongiibacteraceae; genus Spongiibacter. The sequence goes on from JAGPVP010000055.1 coordinate 1,456, forward strand.
TTTGTTTCGATGCGACTTCGGCCTATGTCCATGCTGAAAATTCCCGCAAGGTGAATGAGCAGGGCGCCTTAATGATCGACCTGACGCCAGCGGCAATTGGCCCCTATTGCGTGCCGCCGGTTAACCTGAAAGACGCGCTGGCTGCGGGCAGTAATAATGTGAATATGGTGACCTGTGGTGGGCAGGCGACCATCCCGATGGTTGCCGCGGTGTCGCGAGTGCAGTCGGTGAGTTATGGCGAAATTGTGGCGACGGTTAGTTCTAAATCCGTTGGCCCCGGCACGCGTAAAAACATCGATGAATTTACCCGCACCACGGCTGGCGCCGTAGAAATGGTTGGTGGTGCACGCAAGGGCAAGGCGATTATTGTTATTAACCCCGCCGAGCCGCCGCTGATTATGCGCGACACTATTCACTGTCTTACCGATGACGAGCCTGATCAGGACGCCATTCGTAAATCGGTCGACGAGATGGTGGCTGAGGTACAGAAATACGTGCCGGGCTATCGTCTTAAAAACGGTCCGGTGTTCGACGGCAATCGGGTATCTATGTTTATGGAAGTCGAGGGGCTGGGGGATTTCTTACCCAAGTACGCCGGTAACTTGGACATTATGACGGCTGCCGGACTGCGCACCGCAGAAATGTTTGCTGAAGAGATGTTGGCTGGGCGCTTTTCATTGCCAACACTAGCGTCGGTCTAAGGGGATAGAAGCATGGATTTACGCGGTAAAAAAGTAGTACTACATGATATGTGCTTGCGCGACGGTATGCACGCCAAGCAGCACCAAATTTCTTTAGAGCAAATGAAGTCTATCGCCAAGGGCTTGGATGAGGCGGGTATGCCGCTGATTGAAGTAACCCACGGCGATGGCCTGGGTGGTTCGTCGGTCAATTATGGCTTTCCCGCGCATAGCGACGAGGAGTATTTGAAAGCCGTGGTGGGCGTGGTAAAAAATGCCAAGATATCTGCACTATTACTGCCTGGTATAGGCACAGTCGATCACCTAAAAATGGCGGCTGATTTAGGGGTGACGACAATTCGCGTTGCGACCCACTGCACCGAAGCGGATGTGTCTGAGCAGCACATCGGTATGGCGGCGCAAATGGGGCTGGATACCGTTGGCTTTCTTATGATGACCCACATGATAGAGGCTGAGCAGATAGTAGAGCAGGCCAAACTCATGGAATCCTACGGGGCCAATTGCATTTATTGCACCGATTCAGCAGGTTATTTACTGCCTGATCAGGTGAAAGAGCGCATTGCCTTATTGCGCCGTGAACTGAAGCCAGAAACAGAGCTGGGCTTTCACGCCCACCATAATCTTAGTCTTGGCGTAATGAACTCGCTGGTAGCGGTTGAGGCGGGTGCTAACCGCATTGATGGTTCAGTGGCGGGTTTGGGCGCTGGCGCGGGTAATACCCCATTAGAAGTACTGGTGGCGGTAATGGATCGCATGGAGGTAAATCACGGTATTGATCTGTATAAAATTATGGATGTGGCCGAAGATTTAGTCACCCCTATTATGGACAACCCTATTCGTATAGATCGCGATTCTTTAACGCTGGGTTATGCCGGCGTGTATTCGTCATTCTTGCTGTTTGCCAAACGTGCGGCGGCGAAATATGGCGTGTCATCGCGGGATATTCTGGTTGAACTGGGGCGTCGGCGCACCGTGGGCGGCCAAGAAGATATGATCGAAGACCTTGCCTTAGACATGGCAAAGGCGCGCGGGCTAATTTAGCTAGGCAATTTGAGCTAGTCCACACCGGTTCATCTTAAAAGGCCTTCAATCGAAGGCCTTTTTTGTAAGCTTTTCTCGGTTATACTGGCGGCCCTAATAATTAATAAGGTTCATTTGCTGCCGTTATGCTTATTGATCCCGCCTTTGATGAAGTAATCGCGACAATTTACCAAGGTCCTTTAGAAGAGGAGCCATGGGAAGATTTTCTGTCTGTGCTGTGCAAAATGATGAAGGCCGTTTCGGTGACCTTGGTGTTAAACCAGCCGTCAGAGAAGGGCCGTGGCGTATTGCGAGTGGTGGGGGGCAACCTCGAGTCGCTTGCTCGCTACCAAGAACGCCTATTTGCTATGGACCCTTTTCAGTCACTGCGCCCAGGCGAAGTGAAAAGCCTGATGGAAATGGTGCCGGGTGAAGGCTGGTTAGACAGCGAACTCTATAAATTATGCATGAAACCTGCGGGCCTGTATGACTCGCTGGGGGTTGATATTGTGGTGCCTGGTGAAATGAACGCCGGACTGCGGGTTGCTCGCGGTGAACACTCGGCGAGCTTTGATCAGGCTGATCGCGATTTGATTTACGCGCTGGTACCGCATTTAGAGCGTGCTCTGCGCTTTCATGTCAGATTGAACAAAGTTGAGTCTGAGCGCGCTTTATATGCGGGCGCAGTGGAAAGTTTGTCATTGGCGACTATTATTCTTGATGAGAATGGTCGCGTGCTTAATTGTAATCGGATGGCGGAACATTTAATCATTCGTGAACCGGATGTTCGGGTAGAAGATGGTCATTTGTTGCTAGGTGATCAAGCGACAACCAAGAAATTGCAGCGTTTAATTAACAGAATACTGGAGCATCGCGTTGGCGATGAGCCAACAGTGGTTGAGGCGATGAGAGTACCGCGTGATGGTGACTTTTCAGACCTAGGTGTTATTGCGCGCCCCGTGCCGGTAACCGAATGGTCTGAAGGGAAGTCAGTGCCCACGGTGGCGATTTTTATTAGTGATCCGGAATACGGCGCAGAGGCACCGGTTGCCGTCATTATTCAGCTGTTTGGGTTTACCCCGACCGAGGCGCAGCTTTCCCTATTGCTGGCCGATGGTTTAAGCCTAGATGAGGCTTCTGCGGCGCTTGGTATGAGCCGCAATACCGCACGCACACATCTGCGGTCGATTTTTTCAAAAACCGGTGTAAGCAGACAAACTCTGCTAGTACGGTTAATTCTGAAAAGCGTGGCACAGCTGGCGGACTAGCATTAGTCGGCTGACCACCTTCATCGCTGGGGGGGTGTGTAATGGCTATTCTGCAAAATAAAATTGCGGTGGTAACCGGTGGCGGCCAAGGGGTCGGTGCAGGCATTGCGTACGCCTTAGCGGCTGAAGGCGCGACGGTTGCGGTGCTGGGGCGAACCCTAGCGACATTAGAAGCAACCTGCGCAGAAATTCATCGCCGCGGCGGCGAAGCGCAAGCCTTTGTCTGTGATGTGACTCAGGCAGAGGATATCGACGCAGCCATACTAGAAATTGTCGACGAATTTGGTGGTGTCGATATTCTGGTGAATAACGCGCAGATCGTGCCACTCGGCAATCTTCTAGAAATAAACGAAGACGAATACCTAGACGGTATGGACTCCGGCCCCTTAGCTACCCTGCGATTTATGAAGGTCTGTTACCCATTCTTGCGGGGTGATGGCAGCATCGTCAATGTGGCTAGCTCGGCGGCTATGCGGTCAGACTCTGCCGGTTTCGGCGCCTACGCTGCGGCCAAAGAAGCCACTCGCGCCTTGAGCAGAGCAGCGGCCTGTGAATGGGGCGAAGACAATATCCGAGTGAATTGTATTATGCCCTTAGCCATGTCACCGGCTATGAGCCGCTGGGTTGAAAGCGGTGGCGATGACGTCGAAGACTTTTTATGCACTGTACCGCTGGGGCGAGTGGGCGACTGTGAAGAGGACGTTGGTCGGGTGGTAGTATTTTTATGCGGGCCAGATGCCGCTTACATCACCGGTCATACCCTGCCCATTGATGGTGGTCAGGCATTTTTACGCTGATTAGCTCCGCCAATTTGGTGTAGCAACGCAGTTTGGCGGGCATGTTATTGGCATGAATATGACGAAAAGTTTCCCTATCTGAATACCTAACTGTAAAATCCGTGTTTTTGTTATTTTCAGCGGAGCAGCGCAATGGGCAGAGCCTACCAAAACCGCAAAGATTCTATGGCCAAAACCTCAGATGCCAAGGCCAAGGTATACAGTAAATACGGACGCGAAATATACGTGTGCGCCAAGGCTGGTGGTGTTGATCCCACTGGTAACTTAGCTTTGCGCGGTATGATTGAGCGCGCCAAGAAAGATCAAGTGCCGACCCACGTTATCGAGAAAGCGATTGAAAAGGCCAAAGGCGGCGCCGGTGAAGATTTCGCCCTAGCGCGCTATGAGGGTTATGGTCCCGGCAACTGCATGGTGATTATCGAATGCCTCACCGATAATCCAAACCGTACTTTTGGTGATGTACGCCTATGCTTTACTAAAACCAAAAGCAAAATCGGTACCCAGGGCAGTGTCAGCCATATGTTCGACCATTCGGCGATTTTTGTGTTTAGCGGCGAGGATGAAGAAGCAGCCCTAGAAGCATTGATGGAAGCGGATGTTGATGTGGGTGATATTGAAAACGAAGATGGAAAAATTTCTGTGTTCGCGCCCAATACCGACTATTTCAAAGCCAAACAGGCTTTAATAGAAATGGGCGTTACTGATTTTGACGTTGATGAAATCCAATTTCTTGCGCAAAACACCGCGCCAGTAACGGGTGATGATGTGCCCATGTTTGAAAAATTCATGGACATGCTCAACGACTTAGATGATGTGCAAAACGTGTATCACAACGCAGAGTTGCCAGAGTCGTAATTGTTTTCCTAGCTCTGCGTTCGCTGAGCTGTAGTCCCCGCCCCAGTGTCGATGACTGGGGCGGGGACTTTTGATTCCTTCCGTTCGTCTTCTTATTACAGCACTTGTTGCTGACTTTTTCGCCGCGTAATAACGGGCTATTTATCGGCTTTGATATTGCTTTCGCGCAGACTCGTTATATGCGTTATCAGCAGGCAATAAAAAGCCGAGTGTGTCACTCGGCTTTGCTAGGGTAGCTTTGGCAGTGTGGTTTATAGAATATCGCCTACTATTGGCAGGCCACTTACTACGCCGCCAACAACGGGCAAATCACCCACAAGAGGGATGCCGCCGCCAAGTAGGCCACCAACGACTGGCAGTCCGCCGCCGAGTAAGTCACCGCCCAATAGACCGCCGATGACCGGTAACGAACCAATAATAGGCAAACCACCACCAGTCAGGCTGCCGATTACGGGTAAGCCGCCACCAGTCAGACTGCCGATTACGGGCAGGCCGCCTCCAGTTAGACTGCCAATGACAGGTAAGCCACCGCTAGTCAGGCCGCCAAGTACGGGCAATCCGCTAAGTACATTACCGCCAGCTAGGCCACCGAGTACTGGCAATCCGCTAAGTACATTACCGCCAGCTAGGCCACCGAGTACTGGCAATCCATTAAGTACGTTACCACCAGCTAAGCCCCCAAGTACTGGTAGTCCACCAAGTAAATCACCACCCGCTAGGCCGCCGACTACTGGAAGTCCACCAAGCAAGTTGCCACCAAGAAGATCGCCACCGAGGACATCACCGACGACTGGTAGGCCGCCTAGTAAGCCTCCAACTATGGGTACTTGTGCTTGCGCTGTCATTGCAGAGCCAGCTATTACCACGCCACCTATTAAAGCTTTCATTTTTTTATTCATGGTGAATCCTTTTTTCTATAAGACTAGTAGTGTTTAGCGCTGCACAGAGTATTAGCGTTTTCTTCGGTGAGCACTTATCTCTCGTACCTGACAATTTCATTCTGGCGCAAACATATTGATCTCTCAATACGCGCCTATAACGTAATGTTATTTTTGTGAATTTGGTCTCGTTTACAGTAATTAATTAGTGAGTAGTTGAATTAGTATATATACGTATTTACTTAAAAATTTTGACTATTACACATGCTTGTTGTTTTGCGGCAATTAATGTCACGAAATTTATAATTTGTATATTTAGGCGATGGTAATTGTTTTTGGTTGGTATGTTTTTGCTATGACACGTATTAGTTATTTTGAGAATAATATTTTTTAAATTTAATTGAATAAATAATGGTGTTTATTTTATTGTTTGATGTTTGAAAGGTGAAATTTTTAAAGGGGGTAGATCTTATGCTTATGCAGCCTGGTGTCAGCTAGGGTTTGGACGATAGCGGGGAGCAATTCGTGGATATGTCAGCGTCGATGCCGACGGTAATCATTGGGTGCTACGCCAATAATTTTTTTGAATAGCCGAGAAAAATAATAGGCGTCGTCATACCCCACCGACGATGCAACCTGCTTTACCGACTGGCTGGTGCTGTCTAATAAATAGCAGGCTCGTTGAATTTTCATATTTATAAAATACTGGATCGGCGACTGGCCAGTATGTGCTTTAAATTTTTTGGTGAAATGGTATTTAGATAATTTAGCGCTGGCGGCCAAGTCATCTAAATTAAGTTGACCATGAATATGTTCTTGCATAGTTGCGCGCAATCTTTCCCAGTTGAGTGCCGTCCCACTCTGCGGCCGCTGTTGACGGACCAGCAGCGCTATGTAACTGAGCAGTGCTTGAAGCTGGTGCCCGCCTTGAATGAACTCTGCAAATTGATAGCCGCTACGTCTCAGCTCAGATAAACCATCAAATATCCGCACAACCCGTGGCTGCACCCCAATATTAAATGACGGCGTACTTAGCTGAATATGCTGATAGAAGTGATCGGCCAAGCGGCCATTAAAATGTAGCCAATAGATTGTCCATGGGTCTTTGGTGTCAGCCTTGTAGGCATGGGGGTGATTGGGCGGCAGCAGAATAATATCGCCGCTGCGAATGCGGTAGCGTTTATCGTCGCACATTAATGTGCCTTTGCCATCTATGCAGTAAATAAGTAGGTAACTGTTTTCCTGCTGACGGTGCATGCGGTGGCCGAATGCGGCGGGGTAATAGCCCATGGCGATGGGGAATAGGCCCTCGGTTAAGGGGTGTCCCGCTAATTGAGTTTGTACAAATTGCGGCGTAAGAAAGCGAATTCCAAGCGGGGGGAGTGGCCAGTCCGAGGTAATTGCCATATTAAGCCTTTGTTAAATATAGATATTTTGTATTTTTTAAATGAAGAAATACGCTTTTCTGCTTGCGCAATATAGTCCATCAAGTCGGCAATATAGTCAATCCTACCCCCTGCAGGGATGTGTTTATATAGTTGCCCTGTTTATGCGCATGCAGCAAATGCTGAATGCACTATTGTTAGCCACAAAATAACCCGGAGAAATACCATGGCCGCTGAAACCGCCGTAGCCACTACTGAAGAGGCAATTTTTGTACAGTCTCTAATTGAGCGTTCACGCAAAGCGCAGGCTCAGATCGCGAATTACACCCAAGAGCAGGTTGATGAGTTGATTGCTGCCATGGTGTGGTCGGTTGCACGTCAGGACGTGGCTGAGAAAATTGCTAAGTTCACCGTAGAAGAAACTCAGCTGGGTAATTACGACGGCAAGTTCCTTAAAATTTTTAAGAAAACCCGCGCTGCCTTATTCGATATTATCGATGACAAGTCTGTGGGTATTCTGGAAGAAGACAAAGAGCGCAACATCGTTAAAATCGCTAAGCCTGTTGGTGTTATCGGTGCTTTAACGCCGTGTACCAACCCAGAGGCGACGCCAGTCATTAAGGCGATTTCTGCGGTTAAAGGTCGTAACTCTATTATTGTTGCACCGCACCCACGCTCTAAGCTAACTAACAAAATGATCTGCGATTTGATGCGGGAAGCACTCAAGGCCTGCGGCGCGCCAGAAGATTTGGTTATCTCTATGGATAGCCCATCTATGGAAGGTACTGCAGAGCTAATGAAACAGTGCGACCGCATTTTAGCTACTGGCGGCGCGCCAATGGTTAAATCTGCTTACTCAAGCGGCACTCCCGCATTGGGTGTGGGCGCGGGTAACGCGGTTATCACGGTAGATGACACGGCTGATCTGGACGAAGCGGCTGAGAAAATCCGCATTTCTAAGACCTTAGATCTGGCGGCATCATGCTCTTCTGATAACGCCGTTATCGCCTTTGAATCAAATGTAGAGGCCTTGCTTGAAAAGCTTCAAGCGCAGGGTGGTTACATTTGTAATGCAGAAGAAAAAGCGAAATTACAGGGCATTATCTGGGAAGACGGCCACATCGCGGCACGTATTGTTGCTCAGCCTGCAACTGTACTGGCTGAAATGTCGGGCATTGATCTGCCCGAAGGCAAGACTTTCTTCATTGTGCCAGAAACGGGTGCTGGCCCAGAGCACCCATTCTCTGGCGAGAAAATGTCAGTGGTAATGGCCTTCTACACGGTGAAAGACATTGATGGCGCGATTGCCATGACCAACGCCATTCAAGCCTATCAAGGTCAAGGCCACTCTTGCGGTATTTACTCGTACAGCGATGAGAACATTATGAAGTTCGCTTACGCGACCAAAACTTCACGGGTGATGGTTAACCAGCCACAGGCTCCGTCTAATAGCGGTAACTTGTGGAATGGTATGCGTCAAACCTTCTCGCTAGGTTGTGGTTCTTGGGGCGGTAACAGCACCAATAACAACATTACATGGCGCGACCTGATCAACGAAACTTGGGTATCTAAGCCATTAGCGGTGACCAAAGTGATTCCGTCTGACGACGTATTGTTTGGCAAAGTGATGGATAAATTCAAGTAAGACGTCGCGTGTAAACGCCGCAGTGATTGCGGCGTTTTGCATTATTTGGTGTAAATAAAAAGAGAACAACATGGACTTTAACCTTTCTGACGATCAAAAAGCGTTCGCCGAAAGTGCGCGGTCATTTGCTGACGGCGTGTTCAAGCCAAATGCGGCCCAATGGGACGCTGAACATATTTTTCCTAAAGATGCGCTAAAACAAGCCGGTGAGCTGGGCTTTATGGGTATGTATACCCCTGAAGACGCGGGCGGCTTGGGTATGAGCCGCTTAGATACCAGCGTGATTGTTGAAGAGCTGGCGCGGGGTTGTACCTCTACCGCCGCGTTTTTGACAATTCACAATATGGCGACCAGCATGGTTGGCACCTACGGCAAGCCTGCCTTAATTGAAGAGTGGTGTGGCGATTTGGTGATGGGTGAGAAGCTGGCTTCTTATTGCTTAACCGAGCCCAGTGCAGGTTCAGATGCGGGAAGCCTACGCAGTACTGCCCGCGCCGATGGTGACAACTATATTGTTAACGGCAGCAAAATGTTTATCTCCGGCGCTGGCTCAACTGACCTGCTGGTCGTGATGTTGCGCACGGGTGCTGATGGTCCTAAAGGCATTAGCGCCTTTGCGATTCCGGCTGATGCACCAGGCGTTAGCTACGGTAAAAAAGAAGAGAAAATGGGCTGGAATAGTCAGCCGACTCGTACAGTGAGTTTTGAAGACGTGGTAGTCCCTGCTGCCAATATGCTTGGTAGTGAAGGCCAAGGTTTTAAGATTGCGATGAAGGGTTTGGATGGTGGTCGTATCAATATTGCCACCTGCTCCATAGGTACTGCCCAAGCCGCTCTTGAGGCGACCATTGAATACGTGAAAGAGCGTAAGCAGTTTGGTCAGGCAATTGCGGACTTCCAAAACACCCAGTTTAAATTAGCAGATATGACCACTGACTTAGTGGCTGCGCGGCAGATGGTGCGTTTGGCGGCATTTAAATTGGATAGCAGCGACCCAGAAGCCAGTACCTACTGCGCAATGGCAAAACGCTTTGCTACCGATGTGTGTTTTAACATTTGTAACGACGCCCTGCAGTTGCACGGTGGTTATGGTTATATTAAAGAATACCCGCTGGAGCGGCATGTTCGCGATAGTCGTGTGCATCAGATTCTGGAAGGTACGAACGAAATTATGCGGGTCATTATTGGCCGACGTTTATTAATAGATGGCGCCTTGGAGGTGATTAAGTGAGCAACTACAGTCCCACAGAAAAACTAAAAGTAGAGATCATTGACCACACTGCTTTGATTACTATCGATAATCCCGGTGCAAATACTTGGGATTCTGAATCTTTAAGCGGCATGCGCGAGTTGATTGCCAATCTGAACGCTGACAAAAATATCTACAGCTTGGTTATTACTGGCGCTGGTGAGAAATTCTTCTCAGCGGGCGCAGATTTAAAAATGTTTGCCAGCGGCGACAAAGCCGTGGCGCAAGACATCGGTTTGAAATTTGGCCAAGCTTTCGAAGCCTTGGCAGATTTCCGCGGCGTATCTATTGCGGCAATCAATGGCTTTGCGATGGGTGGCGGTTTGGAGTGCGCTCTGGCCTGCGATATTCGTATTGCTGAAGCTCATGCACAAATGGCGCTACCTGAAGCTAAAGTGGGCTTGTTGCCCTGCGCCGGCGGTACTCAGCGGTTAACGGCCTTGGTTGGCCCCGGTTGGGCTAAGCGCATTATATTGTGCGGTGAGCGTATTAAAGCAGATAAAGCACTGAGCTTGGGGCTGGTTGAAGAAGTGGTCGAATCCGGCACCGCTAAAACTGCCGCGCTGGCCTTGGCTGCACAGGTTGCCCAGCAAAGCCCCGTTTCAGTGACCTTCTGTAAGGAGCTGATTCACTCGCCGCGCGAAGCGGTTATGCCACAGGGCTTGTTGCTGGAGCGCGAGCGCTTCATCCAGTTGTTCGACACCTTAGATCAAAAAGAAGGCGTGAATGCCTTCCTTGAAAAACGCAGCCCAGAGTGGAAGAACGCGTAATGGAAGCGCATGTAGAAGAGGTTTTATTTGAAGAGCGTAAGTCTGCGAGTGGTCCTGCAGTGGGTGTTATTACCCTGAATGTAGAAAAAACGCTGAACTCGCTCACTCTGAACATGGTTGAGCTGATGCTGGTGAAGCTCCGCGAATGGCGCCAGCGTAGCGATATTGCTTGCGTCTTTATTCATGGCTCAGGCCAAAAAGCGCTGTGTGCTGGTGGTGACGTTCAGGCTTTATATAAGTCATCTATTGAGCAGCTGGGCGGTCCTTGCGAGTACGCAGAAGCGTTTTTTGAGCAGGAATACCGTGTGGATTACTTGCTGCATCAATTCGACAAGCCGGTCATTGTTTGGGGGCACGGCATTGTTATGGGTGGCGGCATGGGTGTGTTTGCGGCGGGTAGCTATCGGGTTGTCACCGAAAGAACCCGTCTTGCTATGCCAGAGATCACTATCGGTTTATACCCCGACGTAGGCGGTAGCTACTTCTTAAACCGCATGCCAGGGAATGCGGGTTTGTTTCTGGCCTTAACTGGCGCGTCGTTTAATGCTGCAGATGCGATGTACCTTGGCTTGGCCGAAGGCTTTATTGAGCATGAGTACGCAGGTGAGGTGTTGAATGCGCTGACTGATGCTGTTTGGTCTACCGGCGTGGCAGAAAACCAAGAACGTGTTTTCGACTTGATGAATGGCTTTGCCGCTCGTTCTAAAGGGGCATTGCCGACAGGGAATGTCGAAGCCGCCGCCGCAGAAATAGAACAGTTGTGTGCTGGTGAAGACGATCTGGCGGTGATTAACAACATTATCGCCGCCCAGTCTGAAAATCCGTGGATACAGAAAGCTGCCGCGACCTTGGCATCGGGTTCGCCACTGAGTGCCCGCTTGATTGCCGAGCAAATTCGCCGTTGTAATGGCCTGAGTTTGAAAGCGGCTTTTCAAGCTGAGGCGCTGCTATCGACAACCATTATTCGCCAGCCAGAATTTGCTGAGGGTGTTAGAGCCTTATTAATTGATAAGGATAAGAACCCCGCATGGCAGCATGCGTCGCCAGCAGATGTGCCGCAGGCGTTAATTGAGCAGCATTTTACTGCGCCGTGGCCGGAAAATCCGCTACATGATCTTTAAGGGATCGTGTGGCAAGTATTTGTAGAACGTTTAGTCGCAGGTTTTGAGGCGGTTTCGGTCGTCTCATTTTTTATATAAAAGGGCGCCCATGTGGGCACCCGCAGTCTAATAAACAGGTGAGTATTATGGCTAAGGTAGCGTTTATTGGTTTGGGCAATATGGGCGGGCCAATGGCTGCCAATTTGGTCAAGGCCGGTCACCAAGTGACGGTATTTGATTTGGTAGCAGCGGCGATGGACGCGGTTGTTGCTCAGGGCGCAGGCAAAGCTGCCAGCGCACTTGAGGCGCTAGCGGGCGCAGATACCGTTATCACAATGCTACCCGCTGGTAAGCATGTTGCAGGTTTGTATTTGGGTGACGAAGGCCTTATTGCCAAAGCAGCAGACGGCACCCTGTTTATGGATTGCAGCACCATTGATGCAGACACCGCTCGCCGTGTTGGCGAAGCGGCGGCCGCACGTGGCCTGCAAATGATCGATGCACCTGTGTCTGGTGGTGTGAAAGCGGCGCAAGCCGGCACCTTGGCCTTTATGTGTGGCGGCAGTGCTGACGGCTTTGCCCGTGGCAAATTGGTGTTAGAAGGTATGGGTAAGAATATCTTCCACGCGGGTGATCACGGCGCCGGTCAAATCGCCAAGATCTGCAACAACATGTTATTAGCTGTGCACATGGTTGGCACCGCTGAAGCGTTGCAATTGGGTGCTAACAACGGCCTAGATCCTAAAGTGCTGTCAGAAATTATGCTGAATAGCTCTGGTAAAAACTGGTCCTTAGAGAACTACAACCCATATCCAGACGTTATGCCAACGGCACCGGCATCAAACGATTATAAGCCGGGATTTATGGTTCAGCTGATGCTGAAAGACCTTGGTTTGGCGATGGAAAATAGCCTAGTTACCCAGAGTTCAGTGCCTATGGGCTCATTGGCGCGCAGCCTTTACGCTTCGTTCTCATCTAAGGGCAATGCTCAGCGCGACTTCTCGTCAATATTAGAAATGTTCCAGTCTTAATATTGCGGTGTGAGGGGGCCGTTGTCGTCCCCTTAATAAACGTCTTCACCCAGTTCCTTTCAAGTAAGATCTTTGGCGGTACCTGTTTCGACGGGTACCGTCTTTTTTTTGTTTGCCGTTCTGTATTTTTGTTGCTGCTACTTTGTGGCACTGTGATGTATTGCTTGGTGTATCTGAGGTATCCATTCTGTCTATGTCTGAAGTTGTGTCGTCCAGTGTTGTGCTTATCGGTATGCCGGGAGCGGGAAAATCCACTATTGGTCAGGCACTGGCATTGCGCCTTGGCGTCGAATTTGTCGATACCGATCGGCTCATAGAGCAGCGGGAAGGGCGGAGCCTGCAGGTGATGCTCGACGCTAGTGGCTACCAGTATTTGCGGGCTATCGAGGCGGATGTATTGCTGAGAAATGACTTCGTTAATAAGGTGGTCGCGACGGGCGGCAGCGCGGTGTACAGCGATGCCGCGATGATGCATTTACGACGTTTTGGCCCCTGTGTTTTTATTGATATATCTCTGTCAGCCATTGAGGATCGTGTGCAAAATTTCGCTGAGCGCGGTATTGCCGGCCCGCCAGGGCAGGATTTGCAAGGCGTTTACAGCGAGAGACTGCCTTTATACCAGCGCTATGCCGATATTACCGTTGATGGTGCAGGCTTAGATGAAGCAAGCTTATTGGCTGAGGTAGAGACCGCATTGGCGGCTTATACTCGCTCAGGGGTGTAAGGGTTGGCAGCGCTGAGGTAAGCTATGACTATGTAGTTGTCTCTAAGTGGCGGCGGATATCGATTGCTGCTGCGGCGAGTCAAAACCCGAGTAGCGAGTCGCAATACTAATAAGGAATAGTGAGTGTAATGCCTGTAAAAGCCTACACCAGCATTGAAATTTGCAAAGAAGATCTAAAGTTCTCCGGCGCCCACTTCACCATTTTTTCTGCTACTGACCGAGAGCGTTTACATGGCCACAACTTTAAGGTCAGTCTGCTATTAACGGCGGATGTTGGCGACAATGGTATGTGCTTTAGCTATGTAGAAATAAAGTCCCGCCTGCGCAAGTTGTGCGCGCGTCTTGATGAATACACGCTATTGCCCGCCGAATCGCCGTATATGCGGGTTGTCGAACGCGGTAATTTTTATATTGCAGAATTTAATGGCGAAGAGATCCCGTTTTTACAATCGGATACCTTGGTGTTGCCGGTTCGCAATACCACGGTCGAGGAGTTTGCGCGGTATTTATTAGAGCTGTTATTGACTGACGCGCCGTTTATAGAGGGCAACGAAATTCGCGAATTAGTGATGAAGGTGTCGTCGGGGCCGGGGCAGTGGGGTTCGGCGAGCTGGACGCGCGACTAGCCGCCTGCGGCTAGCACTGCATTTAAGTAAAATCCAAAAGGGTGTGCGTGCGCTTGCCGACTACGGTTGGTCGCGCCCACCTGTCAGTTTGATTCGTAAATATATTACTAGCTGGGAAAATGTCATGAGCAAAGTTTTGATATTGAGTGGTGGCAGCCAAGGTATTGGTTTTGCGACCGCAAAACGCTTTCTTGCTGAGGGCTATCGCGTTGTAAATCTATCTCGTCGGGCTATCGACTTGGCGGGTGCCGAGCACATTGGCGTCGACATGCAAAAGCGTGATTGGCTGGATAATTGCATTAACGACTTAGAGGCCGTAGCTAAAGACGCTGACGAGTTAGTGTTGCTGCATAACGCCGCTCGCCACGACAGCGATACGGTGAGAGATTTGTCGGCAGAAAACTTCGCTGATGTGCTACAAGTGAATTTAGTGGCACCGCAGCAACTGAATACCTTACTGATTCCGCTAATGAAATCAGGGTCGGCAATTTTGTATATGGGATCTACACTAAGTGAGAAAGCCGTTGCGGGCTGTGCGTCATACATAGCGAGTAAACATGGGGTGGTGGGCTTGATGAAGGCGACAACCCAAGATTTGATTGGCCGAGGTATACACACCGCCTGTATCTGCCCAGGGTTTACCGATACCGCGATGCTGCGGGGGAATCTTGGTGACGATCCCGTTGTGATGGCGGCGATTACGGGTATGGTCAGCTACGGTCGCTTGATTGATCCCGCTGAGATTGTCGACACAATATGGTTTTGTGCGCAGAGTCCGGTCATTAATGGCAGTGTGTTGCACGCCAATTTGGGGCAAATAGAGCGTTAGGATTAGCTCATAGAGCCAAGATAAAGCTGCGGGCATACGCACATCGTGCGCGCAAATAGGTAGTATCCAAGATAGAGAATTTTTGTGATTCGCACGATTATTTTTACCGTGATGCGACACAGTTCCGTTTTGAGATATCGTAATTTTTTATTAATAATTTTATCTAAATTATTGATAAACCAGCTGGATGACAGTTACGTATCAGAGTAGAGTAAAGATGCTTGCACACTTTTAAGGCGCTCTGAATAGGTCGGCTAATTAGGTCATTCTCGGCGTCAAAGTACAGCACAGAGGAGATTGCAAAGATGGGCATACTTGAGAATGTTCGTGAGCAATACCTAAAGGGGCGTGACGAAGAAATGTCCCTAGAGGCCTACCTTGACCTATGCCGTCAAGACCCACTTGCTTACGCAACCCCCGCTGAGCGTATGCTTGCCGCAATAGGCGAGCCTGAGTTGATCGACACCCGCAAAGATCCGCGCTTATCCCGAATATTTTCTAATCGTCTTATCCCTCGCTACCCCGCGTTTGAAGAGTTTTATGGGCTTGAAGATGTTATTGCGCAAATAGTCGCTTTTTTCAAACATGCTGCGCAGGGCTTAGAGGAGCGGAAGCAGGTTCTGTATCTGCTTGGCCCGGTTGGCGGTGGTAAATCATCGATTGCCGAACGTTTGAAAAAGCTGATGGAAGCTGCGCCGATATACGCTATTAAAGGCTCGCCAATTAATGAGTCGCCGCTGGGGCTATTTGATCCGCTACGTGACGGTAAACAGCTAGAAGAAGAATATGGCATTCCCCAGCGTTACCTTACCGGCCTGTCCTCGCCTTGGGCGATAAAACGCCTAGAGGAGTACGAAGGTGATTTGTCGAAATTCCGAGTGGTAAAAATTCAGCCTTCGGTCTTGAAGCAAGTTGCGGTGACCAAAACAGAACCTGGCGACGATAATAATCAGGATATCTCTACCCTTGTGGGTAAGGTCGATATTCGTAAATTAGAAGCGTATGCGCAGGATGATCCAGACGCCTATTCCTATTCAGGTGGCTTGTGTCTCGCGAACCAAGGTTTACTTGAATTTGTAGAGATGTTCAAAGCACCCATCAAAATGCTGCATCCCTTATTAACAGCGACTCAAGAGGGTAACTACAAAGGCACTGAGGGCTTTTCAGCCATCCCATTCCAAGGGGTGATTCTTGCCCACTCCAATGAATCGGAATGGCAGAGCTTCCGTAACGACAAACACAATGAAGCGTTTCTAGACCGCGTTTATATTGTGAAAGTGCCTTACTGTTTGCAGGTGTCTGAAGAAGTAAAAATTTACCAAAAATTGCTACGCCATAGCTCCCTCTCTGCTGCGCCTTGCGCGCCGGGAACCATGGAAATGCTGGCGCAGTTTTCGGTTTTATCGCGTCTTCACGAGCCAGAGAATTCAAGCATTTATTCTAAAATGCGGGTCTATGATGGCGAGTCCCTAAAAGATACTGACCCCGCTGCCAAGTCCTTCCAAGAGTATCGTGACTACGCGGGTATCGACGAGGGCATGAACGGTATGTCGACGCGGTTTGCGTTTAAAGTTTTGTCGGCAGTATTTAACTACGACAATTCTGAGATTGCCGCTAACCCAGTGCATCTAATGTACGTACTAGAACAGCGTATTCTTCGTGAGCAATTACCAGAAGACACCCAGCGCGTGTACCTAGAGTTTATTAAAGGTTGGCTCGCGGTGCGTTACGCAGAATACGTGGGTAAAGAGATTCAAACCTCGTATTTGGAATCGTACTCAGAATACGGTCAAAACATATTTGATCGCTATGTGACCTTCGCTGATTACTGGATACAGGACGAGGATTATCGCGATCCTGAAACGGGCGCTATTTTTGACCGTGGCACTTTGAATGGCGAGCTTGAAAAAATCGAGAAGCCTGCGGGTATCGCTAATCCCAAAGATTTCCGCAACGAGATTGTTAATTTTGTGCTGCGAGCACGGGCGCAAAATGAAGGCCGCAATCCAAGCTGGACCAGTTACGAAAAATTGCGTGAAGTGATTGAGAAGAAAATGTTCTCTAGCACAGAGGAATTGCTCCCGGTAATTTCCTTTAATGCCAAGGCTTCGGTTGAAGATAAACAGAAGCACGAAAACTTTGTTACCCGAATGGTGGAGAAAGGATATACGCCTAAACAAGTACGTTTGTTGTCTGAGTGGTATCTGCGGGTCAGAAAGGCAGGTTAATTATACGACCGTTTGTAGAAGGGGCGTACTATGTCAATGATTATTGACCGCCGCCTGAATGATCGCAACAAAAACGCGACAAATCGCCAGCGGTTTATCAAGCGGTACAAAGAGCAGTTGCGACGGTCTGTCGCAGATATTGTGGCCGACCGATCCATCACCGATATGTCTCGCGGTGGCGAGGTTGGAATTCCCGTAAAGGACATTTCCGAACCGAGGTTTCGTATCGGCCGTGGTGGCGACCGAGAAATGGTACACCCCGGCAATAAAGAATTTAATACCGGCGATATGATTGCCAAACCTAAATCTGGCGGTGGTGGCGGCAGCGGTTCTGGTGGTGAAGGCCAAGGAGAGGACGGGCAAGATAATTTCATGTTTACTCTTTCTAAAGAAGAGTTCATGAATCTGTTTTTTGACGACCTCGAGCTTCCTCGTCTGGCGCGAACCGTGCTGGGCGATTCTCAGCAATTTACCTATCGTCGTGCGGGTTATACGCCGAGTGGCGTTCCGGCTAATCTGTCGGTGCCACGCTCCGTCAAAAATGCCATGGCGCGCCGTATTGCATTAACTGCTCCGCTTAAGCGCGAGCTCGAGGAGCTGAAAACCTCCGGTGCTGACGTAGCCGAGATCGATGCACTTGAAAAAAGAATTGCACGTATTCCTTTTCTGGACGAATACGATCTACGGTTTCGTCATCGCGTAAAAGAACCCAAGCCTATTAGTCGAGCTGTGATGTTTTGCTTGATGGATGTTTCCGCCTCGATGTCTGAGCAAAAAAAGGATTTGGCAAAGCGGTTTTATACTTTGTTATACCTTTTCTTAAGTCGAAAATATGAAAAGGTTGAACTGGTATTTATTCGCCATACCTCAAATGCCGAAGAAGTCGACGAACACGCTTTTTTCCACGACCCACAAACCGGCGGCACAGTGGTCATGTCGGCGTTGGATTTGATGATAGAAATTCAGCATGAACGCTACTCGCCTAATGAGTGGAATATATACGCCGCTCAAGTGTCGGATGGCGATGCGTTTGGCAGTGATCCACAACGCAGCGCGATGAGATTGAGCAAAGATATTCTGCCTTGGTGTAAATATTTTGCCTACGTTGAAGTACCGGACAGTCCCTCTACTATTACCCCTTTGGCCGCTGCTTATAGCCAGATTCGGAATGAAACCTTTGCAATGAGTACCGTAATGGATCGCAGCGATGTGTATCCAGTCTTGCGCGAGCTGTTTCATAAGGAGTCTGCATGACAACAGTGAAAGGGAAGAAAACCATTTTATCCCACGGTGGTGATTGGGATTTCGAGCTCTTACAGCGCTACGACAAGGAAATTTCTGCCATTGCCAAGGAGTATGGTCTTGATACCTATCCTAATCAGATAGAGGTTATCGCGTCTGAACAAATGCTAGATGCCTACGCTTCTGTCGGTTTGCCAATCAGTTACAGTCATTGGAGCTACGGCAAGGAATTTATACAGAACGAAGAAGCGTATCGGCGTGGCATGCGGGGCTTAGCTTACGAGCTGGTAATCAATTCTGACCCTTGTATCGCCTATTTAATGGAAGATAATAGTCTGCCGATGCAGGCGCTGGTGATTGCCCATGCCTGCTATGGTCACAATTCCTTTTTTAAAGGCAATTACCTGTTTAAACAGTGGACTAGCGCAGATGCGATAGTCGATTACATGGTATTTGCGCGTAAGTATATTTTTGACTGCGAGCAGCGCTACGGCGAACAGCGTGTAGAGGAGACCATTGATGCCTGTCACGCGCTAATGGATCACGGTGTTGATCGTTTCCATCGGCCGTCGCCTCTCTCGGCAGAAGACGAACTGCAGCGTCAGCACGAACGCGAAGAGCATGCGTGGACGCAGTACGATGATATATGGCGCACGCTTCCCCAAAAGGCGGTGGATAAAGCGGGCGCTAAAAAGAAAAAGCGAACCTTTCCGCCTGAGCCACAAGAAAATTTATTGTATTTTGTCGAAAAGTACTCGCCAACACTGGAGCCGTGGCAGCGCGAAATTGTCAGAATCGTTCGCAAGCTCGCCCAGTATTTCTATCCGCAGGGTTTAACTAAAGTGATGAACGAGGGCTGGGCAACGTTCTGGCACTATACCTTGTTGAATACCATGTACGACCGCGGGCTGGTTGATGACGGCTTTATGTTCGAGATTTTGCAGTCTCATACCAATGTGGTCATGCAGCCGGGTTTTGATCACCCTGGCTACTCGGGTATCAATCCCTATGCCCTAGGTTTCGCAATGATGCGTGATATACGCCGAATTTGTGAAGAGCCAGACGATGAGGATCGGGCGTGGTTTCCCGATATAGTGGACAAAGATTGGCGCGAGGTGCTCGATTTCGCCATGCGCAACTATAAGGACGAGTCTTTTATTGCCCAGTATTTGTCGCCCAAATTGATTCGTGAATTTCATTTGTTTGCGATTGCCGACAAGCATAAAGAAGATCACCTAACCGTTGAGGCTATTCACAATGAGGCTGGTTACCGTGAAGTGAGGCGCTTGCTGTCAAAGCAATATAATCGTGATGTGCTGATTCCCGATATTCAAATATTGCGTTACGAGCACATGGGGGATAGATCATTGGTTCTGCGCTATAACCAGCTTCGCGAGCGACCATTAACCGACGATGCGAAGGAGGTATTGAAACATCTCAGCCGCCTGTGGGGATTTACAGTTACGATGGAGGTGTTTGAAGAGGGTCGTGGTGTGGTCGACAAAGTAGAAGTAAGTCCTGCCTGATTTTTTGCCACCACATACTGTGGTGGCAAATAACTGTACTGCACAACGGTGTGTTTTAGATTAATTGCCCTCAAATTGCGCAGTTGTTTTATTTAAGAAGGCATTTAGTGCACGTTGATGATCTTCGGTGTGATGGCATTGGCCCTGAACATCAGCGCATACATCGAGAAAATCCCCAAGCTCTTGTCGCTGTGCCAACTTCATTAAGCGCTTAGTTGCCCGCAGGGCCTGCGGTGGTTTACTGGCGTATTCACTTGCGTAGCGTTCGGCGGTAGTGAGCAGTGTTTCTTTTGGTACACATTCAAGTAACAGTCCGAGTTTGAGTGCTTCGGCGCTGTCGATGATGCGTCCGCTAAAAGTGAGTTCGGCCGCGCGTTGGTAGCCGACTAAGCGTTGCAGAAACCATGCACCGCCATCGCCGGGAATGATGCCAAGGTTGATGAAGGTTTCGCCAAAGCGAGTCTGCTCACAGCCAATACGAATATCCGCCATGCAGCAAAGGTCGAAGCCGGCGCCGACTGCCGCGCCATTAACCGCGGCAATGGTGATGATTTCTGCGTTATGCATGGCGTGGGATATACGTTGAATCCCGTCTTTATAGCTGGCGCTAATTTCGGTGGCGCTACCGCCAAACATTCCCACTTTGTCACGCATATCTTTGATGTTTCCGCCTGCGCTAAATGCGGAGCCCGCACCGGTAATAATCAGGCAGGATATCTCTTTGTTTGCGTTTGCCCATTCTATGGTGGCGCATAAATCATCAATGAGTGTGGTTCCGGTTAGCGCATTGCGAACGTCGTCGCGCTCAAAGCACAGGGTGGCGTAACGATTTGTGACACTGAGGGTAGCGTCGCTTAGGCTGGGCTGGGCGAACATAAGGTGGGTTTCCACTGTTTGAATTAAATTCAAAATTATATCAAAGAGTTTGCAACTTAGTACTTTTGTATGAGGTCATAAAAAGGAGCTTAAAATTTATTTGAAGCTGGCCTCGTTTTTGCTATTTCTATATTACAGCACGGCATGGCTTTATACAGAAGGTGCATGACTGGCCTTGCGAATGAATCCGTTACTGTCAGGTTTACGTAACGATATTGTATTTGTGTTGTGGCTTATGTGCTGTATTCCACTCGCAAATAATAATAGGTGAATAAATGTCTAAAGTATTTACAGATCAGTTAGCCGCCTTGCCGATTACTGAAATTGTAATAAGGTCTATCGAAGGCGGGATGTATATCGCGTTCGTGGCCCTTGAAGGGAAGTTGCTGCGAATCTACGAAATAGATGGTACGCCCTTATGCCGCAAAAGTGTTGCTGATGTAAAATCAGTATTGTTTGAGCATGGCTGCGGCAAGAAAATATTTTTATTCGAACATTCTGACTACGATGACATGATTGGCGTTGAGTCAGCCATGATGATGGATATGAAACTTGCCTTGGGTTAATTTACTGAGCAACGTGGTGTCAGTTTACATTGCCCATAGGCAAAGAAAGTATCCATAAGCCAAGTACAGTAAAGGCGATCATTAGCACTAACATTGGAATTTGACTGAGCATGGCTTGGCGTTTCGAGCCAAACAATGCCATCGCTTGTTGATGTGCTATATACACACTCACAATGTGCCCCCCTACAATTAGCCCCAGCTGCGCATGCCAAACTGTTTCGATATTTGGAATGATGGGCGCGCGAAACCATCCGGCGGTACCGAATAGATTGGCTCCCACGCCGAATGGGTCAGACGCTAGGCTAATGATTTTAATTCCCTGTGTTTGCAATAAAGGGTAGTAATGACTTAGATGATAGGCGAGTACGATAGGCAGCAATGAATAAGCGAAATGTAAGCTCAGCTGCCGAGTCGGTATATTGCTACTAGCCATATACTTACTTAGCCGAATGAAACTGTAGTACGTCGTGTAATAGAGCGCGGGTAGTAGTAATAGCCAGCTAGTTTGGTAGATTAAATACAGTATTCGTAGCTTTGGGTAGGCACTGAACGGGTTCTTTCCTACGTAGGGCTGCAGGTAGGGGTTTAGCTCAACCCAAAAACTGCGCACCCAGAGTTGGGACTCGTGTAAACCGTCAAACGCCGTTGACGCCAGCATACATAAAATAAAAATGAGAATGCTTAGGTTCTTTGGTGTCGATTCGTTTAGCGCTTTAAGAGGGCTGTGAATGGTGACAACTATTTGACTCTCTTTCTTGCTATTTTGCCGAGATATAATGCGCATTTTTGCGAGTAGTGAGAATAAGACGCTAAAGAACTCTCCGTACTTATACCAGCTATCAATCCCAAATAGGCCGGCTGCGATTAAATTGAGTGCAGTATAAGCCAGCAGATATTGTGAGAGCGAAAGCGGTGTTGCCTGGCCAAATAATTCAATCCAAATAAAGCCCATATACAACAATATGGCTGGCCAATAATTGAGGCGGCTGGGGTAGCGAATACAGCCGTGTTGGCCGCGAGGAAAAACCGGAAGAATCAGTGTGGAAAGTATTCGCCACGGGTTTAACCACCGATAGCTGTTACCTAATATGGCACTGCTATAAGCATAGGCCAGTACAAAAATTACCCAGAAAAAGGTCATGTTAAAATTGCCATAAGGGTTTCTATTACCGAGAAACCCGCTGGCAATACACAGGAATAGCATGAATAGACTAAATGCTTTCAGCCAAGGCTTGGCGAATCGCAATGACGTGCTGAGCTTTGGCGGTAGAGGTGTGCCTAGTCTTGGCGTCGCTTGTTCCGCAGATTCGCTGCCTAGAAAATAAGCAAATATAATAAAGGACACCGCAACCGCGGCGGCAGCGCCATATAAATACAAGGAGAGCGGCACCGGTAAGGTATAGGTTTGACCAAAAGAGTGGCCATAGCTATTACTTGAAATCAACAGGCTGGACCACGCAAGTAGCGGAAGTGTAGCCAGTTGACTCATTCGCAAATAAGGCATCAGAAATCTACAGATGCGGCTGGAAATAGGCCGTAGCGTTTTGCGAGGGGGCGAGTCTGTTTTGCCGAGGAATGTATGTGGCTACCATGCGCGAGTCTCATTTGGGCGTATAAGATCATAATATTTGAAACATAGCTGCTACAAGTCGTTCTTCTAATGGCAAATAACACAATAACTGCTAAAACTAAGAAGGTATGTGCTGGCGGGTTCATTATAGTGGTCTGTCCTGATAAGGCGCGTTAGTCGATATTGTAAATGTGATGCTCGACACGGCAGCTAGTACGTATTGTTAGATATAAGTACACATTATGATAGAGTGTGTCGTTGCGCAATTGGCTGCTGGTATAAAGCCAGCAAAGTCTGTATTGATTGGGAAGTTATTATGTCTGTATTTGTTCGATTAGGGTTTGCCATCACTATAGCGACTGCGCTGTCTGCATGTGGCGGCTCATCGTCTTCGTCGTCCTCATCGGCGCCTAGTGGCACGGGGGCTACGCTGAATTTTGCAAACAGTAATTTTGCTTTAGCGAACGCCTGCTTTGCGATTCAAGATACTAGTGGTCGGTTCGTCGTTCGCAGTGATGATGGGAATTATTTTTCGACCGCGACAGTGCTGGCAGATGCCTCACCATTCTATATGAAGCCGACGGCACTCGGTGAATACCTGATTTATGGTGACGACGGCTCATTTCTTAATGTCGCCGCCGGTCTAATCAAAAGTGCAAATGCTCCGTCGGAAACCGCTAATTGGGTGATTAGCGGGGTAGCGGAAGAGTTTACCCTAGTGTCGGAATTTGCGGCTGGTGATGCATTGGCGGTTAATGCCACAACGTCTCGCATAGAGCTGGCGGAGGTTGTTGGCGCGACCAAGTTTAAGTTTGCAGCTACTAGCGGGTGTGCGACTTTTCCCGAGCTAAGTACGAATGCCAGCGGAACCACGTATAAGGGTAATGGGGTCGATGCCCCAGTGATAGGCTTTGCCGATGTTCACTCGCATATTAGTTCGACGTCATTCCTAGGCGGTGCTCACGCCGGCAGACCTTTCGATCCCCTCGGTGTTACTGAGGCGATGGGCAGTTGCGAGGCGGAACATGGTCCCCAAGGCAGCTTAGATTTAGTGGGTAATTTACTTGGGCCTAGCGGTATTCCTCTTGGTATGCACGATACGACGGGCTGGCCGACATTTGTTGACTGGCCTAAGCGCGATGCATTAACTCACGAAGCAATGTACTACAAATGGGTTGAGCGGGCTTGGCTGGCCGGTTTGCGGGTGCTAGTGAATGATTTGGTAGAGAATGAAGTGCTGTGTACCCTGCAGTCAGAGGCTGCAATAGCCAGTCAATCTGGTTTTGATCTTGCCGATATTATTGGCGATGCCGCGAGTTTAGTCGCGCCAGCAAAATGTAATGAGATGGAAAGTGCGGTATCGCAGATCCAGTTTATGCATGACATGCAGGATTATATCGACGCCCAAGAGGGTGGCCCTGGGAAGGGGTGGTTTCGTATTGTGGACAGTCCAGCCGCAGCGCGGGAAGCGATTAATGACGGCAAAATGGCTGTTGTGCTAGGTATTGAAATCTCTCATTTATTTAATTGCGATGTGACTCAGCCGGGTGGGCTAACGGAGCTTAGTGGTTGCGATGAGGCCGAAATAGCAACGCAGATGGATCGCTTATACGATTTGGGGGTGCGGGAAATGTTCCCCATCCACGAGTTTGACAACGCTTTCGGCGGCAACGGCATTTTTGACGGTTTAGTGCTTAATGTCGGTAACTTCGTTGATACGGGCAAGTTTTGGCAGACTTATAATTGCCCAGAGCAGCCATATTTCTTTGAGGCTGGCGCTATCATGACGTCGCTTGATCCTTCTGGCGGTAACAATCCAGTGTCAGATTTACTGACTGAGCTTACCCAAGGTATTTTGCCGATTTACCCTACCGACAAGCGCCAGTGTAACTCCCGTGGATTAACTCAGCTTGGCGAATTCATGTTTCAGCGCATGATGGCTAAAAAGCTGATTATCGAGATAGACCACCTGGAATTATCGATTAAAGACGATGTACTGGCGATGGCAGAGGCTAAAGTACCGAAGTATCCGGTGGTGTCTACCCATGGTGGTCACGGCGGTATTAGTATTGAACAGGCCAAGCGGATTTTGAATGTAGGCGGGATTTTGTATCCAGCAAAAGGCAATGGCAAGCAGTTTGTCGCTGACCAAGACCGTTTGCGCCCGCTAAAAAGTAGCGAATTTGACTTCGCTATGGGCTATGGCGCCGACACCAACGGTCTAGCTACGCAGTCCGGCCCGCGCGGCAGTGATTCAGTCAATGTGAGCTACCCCTTTACCTTGTTTAGCGGCGAGGGCTGGGGAGCACAGTTTGCCGATATTCCCGCGCTGACATTTCAGCAGTCCGTAGTGCCAGAAGGTAATCGCAGCTTCGATATCAACGCTGAAGGTCTCGCCCACTACGGTATGATTGCGGACTGGGTGGAGGCGGTACGTATTGAAGGCGGCGAGCAGGCGATCACCGATTTGTATAACTCCGCAGAAGTGTATTTACAGATGTGGGAGCGCACAGTAAACCGCTAGTAACCTTGCGGGCCACGCTACTTGGTGGCCCGCGTCTCTCTTTCCACCTCTCCCCACATTAATCCCTATCAGCTAATATTGAAAATTATTCGTTTATTGATAGGCGGGCATGCATATTTTCCCTTTTGCGCTTAGTGAGACTTTATGGCGTTGGGTCTATAAGATACTAGCTTGAACTTAGCGGTCGTCAATGCCGTGGTTGTTAATGTGAAGTGAGCCGTTCTGGCGCAATAGACTGTACTTTGTATGTAGACAGTTTTTTGTGCTTTACGCTGGTGGGAGTGACAGGTGTTTAAAAGCTATAAATCCATAGTGAGCACATTTCAGTGGCGATACTTAATTATCGTATTCGTTGTTTTCACCGTGGCAGCAACGGTGATGATTCCAATATCAGATCATAATGTGCGTAATAGCCAGATCTTGGTTTTAGAGCGACACCTAGACGATGTCGCTTTGGCGCGTAGCAATGCAATGCTGGCAACCTTAGATCGCTTGAAAAAAGATGCTTACTTTTTGGCAGGTACGCCGCCAATTAGCGGAATTATTCGGGCTAGTCGTAACGGCGGTTTCGATGAAAAAGAGCGCAGTAGTTTGCAGTTGTGGTCTAAGCGCTTACAAGAGATTTTTGCGGCATATTTAGAAACGCACCCCTCAGTGATGCAAGTACGCTATATCGGTATCGCTAATGATGGTCGTGAACTAGTGCGAGTTGATCGCAAAGACGGCCGCGTTAGAAAAATCAATGTTATGAGCTTGCAGCAAAAATCTGACCGTGATTATTTCCAGGAAGCAATCACTCGCCACCCTGGTGAGGTTTATGTTTCAGAAATAAATTTAAATCGAGAGCGCGGTGAAATAGAAGTTCCCTACGTGCCAACCTTGCGTTTAGCAACTCCGATTGCTGATCAAAATCAGAAAGTATTTGGCATCCTCGTTATTAACTTAAACATGGCGGAAATTTTCCAATCCTTAAGCATGGAATTGGATTCTAACGAAAATATTTATGTTTTAAATAATGATGGTGATTTTTTACTACACCCCGTGCCAGAGAAGACGTTCGGATTTGAATTTGAAAAAAATTACCGATGGTCTGATGAATTTAGTACGGGTGAAGATGAGACGGATTCGGCGTTTACACGCCTAGATAACCAACGTGTTGTTCATGCAATACTTCGCACTGTTAGCTATGACAGTAATCAGTCAGTTGATTTGGTCGTGACCGCGCCAGACAAAATCATCGATAAGGCTGTCGCAAAGGCTAGGTTATTTAACCTGTATATTCTGTTTGGGTTTATTTGCGTATCCCTTATGTTTTTGTATCTGGTTGCGGCAAACCTTCGCCGCCGCGCGCAAGCTGATCAGCAGAATGCAACCATGGCGGCCATTGTTGGCGGTACTGATGACGCCATAGTGAGCAAAACTTTAGATGGTGTGGTACAGAGCTGGAACCACGCAGCAGAAGTGATGTTTGGCTACAGTGCCGCACAGGCGATCGGTAAGAAAATGACCGATCTCATCGTGCCTGAGGAGCTACTTGCTGAAGAGCGTGAAATATTTAATCGTGTCGCCAAAGGTGAGACCGTGCCGCATTGTATTACGCAGCGTCGCCGGTCTACTGGTGTACTAATAGATGTAGCGATCACGGTGTCACCAGTGCAGGGAGCGGATGGCGGTATTTTTGGCGTCGCGAATATTATCCGCGATATTACCGAAATGAAGGCAGCAGAAGAGCAGTTGTTGGCATTAAATGAAGGGCTTGAACAGCAGGTTGAATTGCGAAGCCGCGAGCTATATGCCACGGCTGCGCTGCAGCAGGGTATATTAACCAATGCGGGCTATGCGATTTTCACCAATAAACCAGATGGCACAATCACGTTGTTTAACCCTGCGGCAGAAAAAATGTTGGGTTATAGCGCTGATGAAGTGGTTAATAAAAAGCCAATGTGGGTGTTGTTTGAACCGTCGGAGATTCAGCCAGAGTTGGAGAAACTGAGTACGGCGGGTGGAACCGGCGAGCAAATTCTCAGTGATGTAAATTATGAACGAGAGTGGACCTTTGTTCGCAAGGATGGCTCGCGTTTCCCCGTTATGTTAAAGAGCAATACTCTATATGGAAACGACCAAGAAGTTATTGGCTATTTAGGTATCGCACGAGATTTAACTCGGCATAAGCAGCAGCAAAAAGAATTAGAAACGGCGAAAGCGGTTGCTGAAGACGCAAGTAAAGCGAAAAGCGAATTTTTGGCAAATATGAGCCATGAAATTCGTACTCCCATGAACGCGGTGTTGGGTATGCTTAATTTGCTGAAATACACAAACATGACCGATCGACAGTCTGATTATGTTCGTAAGGCAGGTGGTGCTGCAGAAGCGTTGCTAGGTATCATCAATGATATTCTTGATTTTTCTAAAATCGAGGCTGGTAAGTTATTACTCGATAATCGCCCAGTTATTATTGATGATGTTTTACGAGATATAGCTGTGATTCTTAGTATGAATCTTAGCGAAAAGAATGTAGAAATTTTATTTAATATCGATCCGGCGGTACCCAAGATGGTGTTGGGCGACGCGCTAAGAATGAAGCAAATCTTAATTAACTTAGCGGGTAACGCGGTAAAATTTACCGAGCAGGGCGAAGTGATGTTGTCCCTGTATGTTCAACATGAACGGCAACAGCGTTTAGTGCTGGGCTTCAGTGTACGTGATACTGGCATTGGTATGACGTATGAACAGCAGAAGCGGGTATTTGAATCCTTTACGCAGGCAGAGGCAGGCACCAATAGGCGCTTCGGTGGAACTGGTCTAGGCCTTGTGATTAGCCAGCGCCTTATCCGTCTTATGGGGGGGGAGTTGGAAGTTGAAAGTGAAATGGGCAAGGGCAGTACTTTCTCATTCTCATTGATTGTCGATAAGGTTGAAGATCAGGAATTGATAGAAGCGGGGCGAAGGAAGGTAGCGCCAGAATGTAGAAATCTACATATCTTGGTGGTCGACGATAATACCAGTGCACGGCAAATTATTTCTGGTATTTGTGAATCCTTAGGTTGGACGACGGAAGAGGCGGCGTCGGGTGAAGTTGGTGTGGCGCGGATCAACGATAGTATTCAGAGCGGAAAGCATTTTGATATTGCCTTCATCGATTGGATGATGCCTGGTATGGACGGGTGGCTAACCGCAAAAGCGATTCGGGATTTAAATTTAGAGTCGGGTATGCCTCGTTTAGTGATGGTGACGGCGCATGCTAAGGAAGTGTTTGATCAACGTGTTGATGCCGAGCATTCACCATTAGACGGATTCTTAATGAAACCGGTAACCGCATCGGATATTTATAATTCAGTGGTCGATGCGCGGGCTGGCAAGCTACCTACTGCAATTGGTGGTACTACAATCGAAGGCCAAGTTGCAAAGAGTGCACTTGCTGGTATGCGGATACTGTTAGTCGAGGATAATCTTACCAACCAACAAGTCGCACGGGAATTATTGGCCATTGAAGGCGCTGAAATTGAGGTCGCTGATAATGGGAAGATCGCCTTGGATTGTATACGCAGCGCGGCGACGCCATTTGATGTGGTCTTGATGGATTTACAGATGCCGGTGATGGATGGCTATGATGCAACGCGGGAAATTCGCGGCACGCTCGGCCTTACATATTTACCTATTATTGCCATGACGGCAAACGCCATGCCTGCGGATAAGGCCGCGTGTTTAGCTGTGGGAATGAATGATCATATTGGCAAACCATTTGAACTCGCGGAGCTGGTTAGTGCCTTACTTAAAGCGTGCGGGCGTGAAGAAAATATAGCTGCGACTGCAAACTCAATAAAAGCAGTAGATGTTATTGTATTACCTGAGTCTCCGCCGGGATTTGCCTTTAAAGAGGCGCTGTTGAGAATGGGTAATAACCGTTCGCTCTATGCTGGGCAGGCGCGTATGTTTGCTGATCGCCATCGGAATGATATACAAAAAGTGTTGGAATTATTGCACAAAAATAATCGTCCAAATGCAGTTCGAGAGCTGCATACCTTGCGAGGCGTTTCCGGCACATTGGGGGCTCAGGCTTTAGCTGCATCATTATCTGAGGCTGAAATGGCAGCTAAAAGTGTTGTCGAAGTATCGGTGATTGAAGCAGTATTATTGAACGCTGAGCGTTTGTTGCAGCAGGCTTGTGAAGTTCTATTGGCGTTGGCAGAAACCTTAGATCCGTCGGAGCTTAGTGTAGAGGGTATTGCTGATACGGCGCCTGCATTGGAACCACAACAATTGCAAGAACTGCAGGCTTTATTGGAAGAAAGTAATATGCGAGCGCTGGATGTATACGCAAGTCTAAAATCTGGATTGATGAGCTATGGTGAGCAAGCTAAGGTTTTAGACGAGGCGATGTCGATGTTGGATTTTGCCAAAGCGCATCAGCTTCTTACTGCCATATTGACGCAGTGATATTGCATTTGTAGGCATTTTTTTATGACTTAACGGTATTTATTAGGCATTCGAATATGAGCGATAGCAGTTTTTTATTTTCAGTAGATTCGGCTCTGGGGGCGTCGTATTCAGAGCGTCCCAAGCTGTTAATCGTCGATGATCAGCCGGTGAATATACAGGCACTATACCAAGTGTTTAGTGCAAGCTGTGACGTGTTTATGGCAACTAGTGGCCAGCAGGCGCTGGATGTTTGTCGGCAAAAAAGTCCTGATCTCATTCTACTCGATGTTGTTATGCCAGACATGGACGGCATTGAGGTATGTCGCAAGCTCAAGTCCGAACCAGAGACTCGTGATGTTCCGGTGATTTTCGTTACGTCTCAAGACAGCCCAGAAGAAGAAACATTGGGCTTAGAAGTGGGCGCGGTAGATTTCATTACTAAGCCGGTGAATCCTGCGGTAGTGAAAGCTAGAGTTAAAACCCATCTTATGTTGAAAATTCAGGCGGACGCGTTGCGAGAGTTGGCGTCGGTCGATGGCTTGACGGGGATTGCAAATCGTCGTCGATTTGACGAGCGAATAGAGGCAGAATGGCGGGCTTGTCGTCGCACCGAGCAGCCGCTGTCGGTGATAATGATTGATGTAGATCATTTTAAAAAATATAACGACCATTACGGGCATTTGGAAGGTGATACATGCTTAAGAATGGTGGCGCAGGCACTTAAAGAAAATCAATGGCGCGGTCGAGATATTGCAGCTCGCTATGGTGGCGAAGAGTTTGTTTGCTTGATGCCGGAGACAAAGCTAGAAGATGCCATAAAAAAGGCTGAGTCAATTAGAGCGCGAGTCTATGAACTCGCCGTGCCGCATGCTGCGTCTGACAGCGCAGACCGAGTTACTATTAGTTTGGGAGTGTCCTGTACAGTTCCAGATGAACGAGATTTAACGAGTGTAATGTCTGCGGCAGATGAGCAGTTATATAAAGCTAAGGAAGGTGGCCGAAATCGCGTTGAAGGGGCGAATTCTTAGCGAGGGCTTACTCGCACGTCATATTGAGGCGCAATGTCTTTATATGAGGTGTGAGTAATATGCCGAGACTTTTGCACGATAGTTAAGTTAATTTGCCCTCTGTCGGCGTCGCCTAATAGCGCCTACTGTTGGCAAAATCGTACCGAAAGCACTCGCGCTGCTCGCGTACTCACGGGCATAAAGCGCGTGATCTCTGATGTGCTGCGGTTCGTGCGATTTTTCCTTGCCAGAGCGCAAAATTCCGGTTTGTGCAAAGGTCTCATATTTAATTTTCAGCCAGTTTTGATTGTTGCTAAGTCGATAACAAAGCGGTATTTGACGTCGCTTTTCACTACTCGGTCGAAAGCTTCATTTATGTCTGCGATGTTGATTAGCTCAATGTCTGCAGTAATATTATGT
>JAGPVP010000058.1 GCA_018066965.1 Zhongshania sp.
TAGCCGTTTTGAACGCCCGCAGGGGCGGCCTTTAGGCCGAGGGGCATGACGCCCCGAGTTAACTCGATGGCGCTTTTTTGCCATCGACGGTGATGTAGGGTGCCTTTTTTCTTTGCTTACTTTCATTTTGGGCAGGCAAAAAGACAAAGTTTTCTATTTGATCGCCGCTTTTTGGCGACCCGTAGGGTGAGGCACGTAGTGCCGAATAAAGTGAGTCGCCCAGCGAGGGCGAAACCAAGGCTAGCAGTAAGCTGAAAAATTAGTCCACAATCAGGTATCTAAACAAAGGCATTCGCTACGCTCACCTGGATACCCGATCGGGGTCGGGTATGACGAGCTACTAAAGAATGTTCATCTTACGGTTGCGATAGCTTTTACCAAAATAACCCCCGTGGCCACCAATCCCTTCAGCACCGCTGAGCACTGGAGCAAGTAACGGTTTAAGCGGGAAACTGTTTGAGCCGCAGGCGAGTTTTTTCCGCGCCGTTACTTGCGAAGCGCGTAAGACAAAACGGCAGGATAGCTGTTTTGAACGTCCGTAGGGGCGGCCTTTAGGCCGAGGGGCAGGACTCGCCCCGACGATTTTTTACCAGAAGGTGACAGCAAGCGATTATTGCAGTGGCTCCAGATTTCTGGGCAGCTATTGAATACCACTGCAATGCTTTAAGCCTCTCATTGCAATACGATATCTGAGGTTTAAAATCAGCCCCCACTTTTGTTTAATGCCTTGCCTCACAGGGGCGTCTTTGCATATTTTCTGATTTAAAAAATCGTTTAACGCATACCCAGTTCTTATCTAATTAACGACTTCCAAATAATATTACGCTGAATCTCACTCGTCCCGCCGTAAATTGTCTGCGAGCGCTCAAATAAATAGCTGTCGGCAGACATCACGCCATAACTCGGTGTTGATAACAGCACACCTTGCCAGTCAGCAAGATTGATATCGGGAAAGGCCATTGCACTGCGCCCGCTCAACAGCATGAATAATTCTGTGATTGTCTGCGCGCACTCTGTACATTTAATTTTTAATGACGACACAGCAGCTTGTGCCAACTCGCCGTCCAAGGCACGCAACACCCAGACCTCTAGGACTGCCACTTCAATCTCCAGCGCAGCCAGTTTCGCGGCAAACAAAGGCTCATCCATTAAGCTGGCGTAATTATCACTCGGCGCATCGCCTGCCAGTATGCGCAACTTTCGCAGGTCTGCCTTTTTCTTACCGATATGCGCATAAGACAGTCTCTCTGTACTTAACAGCACATTAGCGTAATGCCAGCCGCGCCCTTCCTCCCCGATTCGATTAATTATTGGAACTCGCACATTATCGAAGCTAATGCGATTCAACTCCCACGCGCCATTCATCGTAATAATCGGATGAATGGTAATACCCGCCGAGCGCATATCTACGCAAACAAATGAAATCCCTTCTTGCTTACGCTCACCTTTGGAGGTGCGTACTAAACAAAAAATCCAATCAGCCCAGTGGCCTAATGTTGTCCAAACTTTATTGCCATTAAGAATATAATCGTCGCCATTACGATCCGCACGCAAACCGAGGCTAGCTAGATCTGAACCAGATTCCGGCTCGGAGTAGCCCTGCGCCCACATGCTTGTTGAAGACAATATATCGGGAAGCCAACGCTGTTGTTGCTCAGGTGTGCCAAACTCAACAATAATCGGGCCGACGTAAATAACGGCCATTGGAATAATATTCGGCGCGCCGATACGCTCTAATTCAGACTCAAAAATATAGCGCTGATTTTCGGTCCAACCTGGCCCACCGTGCGCTTTTGGCCAACCTATACCCAGCCACTGCTTAGACTGCAAAGCCGCCTGAGAAACACAGTGATCTTCACGGCTGAGGCGATCCCCCCGGTGCACTTTTTCTAAAATATACTGGGGATAATCGCACTCAAAAAAATGGCGTACCTCCTGCTGAAATGCGCTTTCGCTGGCGCTTAATTGCAAATTCATATCACTAAGCTGCGTTGGCGCATTGTCTGCTCCGTATTATTTTGCAGATTTTTTCGGAATATAAATGGCTTTAGGCTGGGTAAATTCCATCAGCCCCGCCATGCCATTTTCTACGCCAAACCCCGACTGCTTGTGACCGCCCAATGGCGTCACTGGCGTCGATTGCAGGTTTTGATTAATCCACACCGTGCCGGTATCTAAGCGTTTTGCGACAGCTAGGGCCTTATCAATATCTGCAGACCACACCGCACCGGCCAAGCCATATTCGCTGTTATTCGCCCGCTCAATGACCTCATCTAAATCGCTGTAACGCAGCAAGGGTAATATCGGCCCAAACGCCTCTTCAGTTACGACCCGTGAATCTTCTGGCGGATTATCGACCAAGGTTAGGGGCAGAAAATAACCATTACCCTGGGGCACTGCGCGCCCTTCTAACAAGGTCAATCCGTCTGCCCGCGCCTCGTCCATCAGCGCTTTAACTCGTAAATACTGCGGTTTATTCTGCACTGGCCCAAATACGGTATCAGGCTCCATGCCATCGCCCACTTTTAAGAACTTGGCCAAACCGTGCAATTTATCACGCAGAGCGTCGTAAATATCGTCGTGTATATACATGCGCTTGGTGGCGATACAAATTTGTGCCGTGTTATAAAACGCGCCCATAAACAATTCTTGCGCGACCTTATCGACATCAACATCCGGCAGAATAATTGCAGCGTCATTGCCACCCAACTCCAGCGTTAGACGCTTTAGATCTTGTGCCGCCGAGGCCATAATACGCTTGCCTGTAGCGGTTGAGCCGGTAAACGAGATTTTTGCAAAACCAGGATGGGCAGTCATTAATGGCCCAAGATCATCACCGCCAGTAATAATATTTAAAACCCCTGCCGGAAACACATCTCGCAGGATTTCACCAATTTTCAACATCGCCAGTGGCGTAAATGGCGACGGCTTTAGCACCATCACATTGCCGGTTAACAGCGCGTGGGAAATTTTCCAGAACGCCAATAATACGGGGAAATTCCAGGGGACTATCGCGCATACCACACCGAGGGGCTCGTGATGCACCTCTACTCGACGGGTCTCAGAATCCTCAGTGACATCAACCGGTATGTCGAACTTGGCCATGCTCATTAACCAATGACTTGCACCAAGTATTTCTTCCTTGGCAAACTTAAGTGGCCGGCCTTGCTCTAGCGTAAAAATCTCAGCTAACTCATCGGCGTGTGCCGCTATCGCCTTGGCGGCTTTATGTGCCGCTGCTGCCCGCTCAGCATGTGGCGTTGCACGCCACAGTGGGAACGCTGCAGCTGCAGCGCTAACTGCTTGATCTAGCTCCGCTGCGCCTGCTGCTGGCGCCTGTGCAAACACCTCACCAGTCGCAGGATTAACCACGCCTAGAGTTTCCGAGCTGATAACGCCCACGCCATTGATGGTCATTGAATAGGGGGTATCTCGTAACTGACTCATATCAACCTCGTTAAAAATAAACCGACAAGCCATGCTTGTCGGTAGAAAATTATTGCAGTGGTATTTATTAGCGTACTTTACTCAGTTCCACATGGGCGTTCGCGTACTTGCTCCGCAATGCAGGCTTAGCTATTTTTCCCGTCGCCAAGCGCGGCAATGTCTGGGGTTCAAGCACAACGTAACGGGGCACTTTAAACCCGCTAAGATGGGTATTGCAGTGCGCGATAATGGCTTCAACACTAAGATCTTTATTACCATAAATAATCGCTAGGGGTGTTTCACCAAAGGCATCATCTTTTGCCGCGATAACGGCAACCTCCTCCACTCCCTGCACCTCAGAAATCACACGCTCCAGCTCTGCCGCAGAAATATTAATACCGCCGGAAATAATAATATCTTTCAGGCGATCTAACATGGTCAACAAACCTTGTTCATCAACCATGCCTAAATCACCCGTGTGCAACCAACCCTTAACCAATGTTTTGGCGGTCGCCGCTTCATCGTTCCAATAGCGCGTCATAATTCCCGCACCTTTGATTACGATTTCACCGGGTGTATTTGGCCCGCAGAACTCACCCTTATCATCCACAATCGCGATTCGGGTAAACGCCGAACCGCGGCCGCATTTTTCTGGGCTATTCACCGCAGCCGCCCGTGAATTAACTGTTGCCTGCCCGCCAGCCTCAGTCTGACCATACAATTGACGCAGGGTAACGCCCTTCGCCAGCCAAGTTTCTAGCAGCTGATTTGATACCCTAGCACCGCCCACTAGGCAATAGCGCAGGCTCGCCAAATCCGCCGTGGCGAAACTATCGCTTGCCGCCATGCGTTCAAAGAAAATAGGCGCCCCCATCATCACGGTAATACCGTGTTCTTGGATCATTTGAATGGCACGCAGCGGCTCAAAAGCCTCTTCCACAAAAACAGTACCGCCATAGGCTAAATACTGAGTAGTAACCACGTAGCCGGCAGAGGTGCAAAGCGGGCCAAATAGCAGCACTTTCGCCTTATCAATAGAATACGGCTCAGCAAGCGCAGTTTCCGACACGTAGGAACTTAAGCTACGGTGTGAATACACCACGCCCTTGGGGTGCCCAGTTGAACCACTGGTAGGAATAATCACTACTTCGTCATCAAGACCAATATCTGGTCGCGCAGCGTCACTGACTAGGCTGCCGCGTCTAAACTGATCAATCACACTTATATTAAACACCGCACAGTTGGCTACTTCCGCCTGTGTGCCAGCCGCAAGTTCAGCACGCGAGGTGTCGTGAAATATGAATTTTGATTGATAGCGCTCACCAACCATATACGCGACTTCGCTCACCGTAAAACGGGGGTTTACAGGGGCTAAAATCCCGCCAGCCAACATGACCGCCTGAGACAGTACAATCCACTCCATACTGTTTGTAGCCAAAATAGTAACGCGTTCACCACGCTTTAAACCTTCTGAAATAAGCCAGTTGGCGACTGCTTCGGCCCATTGATCAAGTTCACTGTAAGTGATTTGATCCTTTGCAGTCACAATAGCCGCAACGTCCTTACGATCTATTGCCCACCACTTAAATATATCAATTAGTGTACTGCTCACGACTTCCTCCTGACGGCCGACCCTACGTCATTTTAATTTGTGTTTTATTGTCAAGCATGGTGCGCAAGTTGCCACCTAAAGGGCTGATAGTGGCTTCAAAAGTGCTCTTAATATAGCCGCTTTACGCCCTTAAAGATTATCCTCAAACGCCATTTTTCTCATCAGCCACCGCCAAGCTCAAAATTCATAGTTAGACTGAAAGCGAGCAAAACCGAGCTTTACAGCGCTTAGCGAGACAATCTAATCTAATTAGATTAACGCTTGCGGTCAATAGCTTAAAAATTTAACTTATCGATTAATTAAACTTTAAAAGCGCTCGAAAACTATTTACTATGGCTCGCTATTAGTAGCCTATATCAGGAGATCAACCGTGCCGGCAGCCCAGCCCCCCAGTGCATCTGCAAGCTCACTTGAGCGATTATTTTCCCCGCGTTCCGTCGCGCTTGTCGGCGCCTCCGAGCGCTCAATCTGGTCGGTATCGGCATTCGACAATATCTCGCGCTTCGGTTTTGACGGCCCACTACATCTTATAAACCCTAAAGGAGGTGTCATTCACGGCCGCCAAACGGCAACATCTTGTAG
The DNA here is from genome assembly GCA_018066965.1 of Zhongshania sp. GTDB lineage: Bacteria > Pseudomonadota > Gammaproteobacteria > Pseudomonadales > Spongiibacteraceae > Spongiibacter. The sequence continues at coordinate 5,621 of JAGPVP010000058.1, forward strand.
CGCGGTAGGTGAGCAGATCGACACCGCCTTAGTCATGGTTCCCGAAGCTGTTCTGCTGGAAACCTTTGATGATCTCCAGCAAGCGGGCATTACCTCTGCGGTGATATTGTCTTCAGGGTTTGCAGAAGCCGGCGCTGATGGCTTGGCAAGACAGCAGGCGATGACAGAGAAAGCAGCGTCTGCAGGCATTCGTCTACTTGGCCCCAACTGCCTTGGCTTTGCAAATTACACCGCCAAGACTGCCATTTGGACCACACCATTAAGACGGCCAATGCCTAACGCCTCTATGGCAATTGTATCGCAGAGTGGCGCACTCGCCGGCCAGTTAGAGCAATTTGCCTATCAACAGCGCATTGCCCTAACGCATATGGTGTCCACCGGCAACGAAGCTGATATCACCGTAGCCGATGTTATTGAATATCTTGCCGAGCAGCCTGAACCCAAGTCCATCGCTCTCTTCCTTGAAACCGTGCGCAACCCCGAACGTTTCATCATCGCAGCCAATAAAGCGCGTGCCGCCGGCAAGCAAATTGTGGTTTTAAAAGTGGGCAGTAGTGAAGCCGCAGCAAAAGCGGCCCAAGCCCACACCGGTTCACTGGTTGGCGACGACGCTGTATTTAACGCACTGTGCCTACAGCTTGGTATTGCCCGAGTGAACTCACTGGAAGAGTTGATTATTACTACTGATATGTTTGCACGCATGAAACCTGCGAAGAGCCGTGGTTTGGCGCTATTAGCAATGTCTGGTGGCTTATGTGAGATTGCTGTCGATCAAGCCGATGAACTCGGCATGTCAATTCCCGAGCTCAGCGCAGAAACCAAAGCGGCACTACGCGAGGTGCTGCCCACTTTCGCAACACCCGCCAACCCAGTAGATATGACCGGCGGCGCCATGATGCAACCAGAGTTGATAAGTAAAGCCATCAACGCCATCGCCCAAGATCCGGCCATCGGCGCGGTCGGCTTTGTTTTCGACGTTCCAACAAAAGATGATAAACGCGGTTTTGCCCGCAACTTTATCAAACATGTCAGCGACGGTTTTAACAGTATCGACAAACCCGGCCTCATGATGAGCCATACCTTTAGTGCCGTCAGCAGCGAAGGCAAAGCCCTGGCCGACGAATTCGGTCTGGTTTACTCAGGTGGCGGACTAAATCAAACATTGAAAGCCCTAGGTCAAATAATTGCCCTTAGCAACTTTAAGCCGGCCGAAATCGCCAGCGCAATTCCACAAACTGACACCAGACCCAATACTGAGCGCGCTGTTTTAGACTATTTAGCGTCGCACGGCACCGGCGTTATCCCCGGTGAAATTGTTAATTCTGCGGAGGATGCCCGCCGTGTTGCCGACACGCTAAACTGCCCCGTTGTCTTAAAAATTGCGTCACCAGATATACAGCATAAAACCGAAGTGGGCGGCGTTATGCTTAATATTAGTGGCGGAGATAGCGCGGCAACCGCCTACACCAAGATGATTGAAAAAGTGACTGCGGCAAAACCAGATGCGCACTTAGACGGCGTCATTATTTCGCCAATGCGCAGCGGTGGCGTCGAGCTATTTGTCGGCACTATGCAGGACCCACAGTGGGGCCCCGCGATCACCGTTGGCTTGGGCGGCATTTGGGTGGAAGCGCTAAAAGATACTAGCCTACGCCTGCTGCCCATCACCGAGAACGACGCCCTAGACATGTTAGGTGAACTACGCGGAGGAGTGTTGTTAGACGGCTTCCGTGGTGCACCCGTGGTAAATCGGCAGGCACTAGCCAGAACTATCGTCGCTATCGGCAATGCCGCCCTTGCCCTCGGCCCCGATTTAGTTTCATTAGAAGTGAACCCCATATTGGCATCTGAACACGGCATAGAAGCCCTAGATGGTTTAACGGTTTGGGCCTAGATAGCGAGTTACGAAAATGAATAATCCAGAGTTAATACCGGTTATTGTCGGCGTCGGCGAATATATCGATCGCCCAACAGATACCGCCGACGCCCTTGAGCCTACTGCGCTTATGGCAGAGGCGCTAAAAAATGCTGATTGCGATGCAACAGGGAAAACTGACGTTTTACTGCATCAGTTAGACTCCATTGAGCTAATCGGCCTTGTTAGCTGGCGCTACCAAAATCCCGTGGCATCGCTGTGCAAATTACTGGACATTAATCCCGCAGCGCAAGTAAATGCAAGCATGGGCGGTGAAACCCCCATCCGCCTAATTCATGACGCTGCCGTTAAAATAAGCCAAGGCAAAATTAAAACCGCCGCTATTGTCGGTTGCGAGGCCATGAACGCGGTAAATCGCGCCCGCAAACAGAAGCTCGCCTTACATTGGACACCACTGGCGAAACATAAAGACACGGTGCGTTTTGCCAACGACAAAATTGATGTCAGTAAATTATCTAAAAATCTGGGCGTGCGCAGCCCGACGCAAATGTACCCGTTATATGAAATGGCGGCACAGGCGAGCTGGCAACAAAGCCCCGACCAAGGCCACGCTGAATCTGCCAAATTATGGGAACAATACGCGGCGACTGCCGCAGAAAACCCCTACGCATGGCTTCGACATGCACCGGACGCCAGCACCATTGGCGAAGTTACTGCTGACAATCGCTATATTAGCTGGCCCTACCCTAAATTTATGGTAGCGAATCCGTCGGTTAACCAAGCTGCCGCCGTTATTGTTACCAGCCTAGCCAACGCCCGTGCGGCCGGTGTTGCAGAAAATAAAATCATCTATATTTGGGGTGGCGCAGCGGCCGCAGAGCCTGATGATTTTATTCAGCGCGACCGCTACGATCGCAGCACCGCGCAAACCGAAACCTTGCTAAAAGCGGTCGATATTGCCGGCGGCGATGCACGTAAATTCGGCAAATTAGAGCTGTATAGCTGCTTTCCCGTTGTACCCAAAATGGCATTGCGCGAACTTAAACTATCATCAACCACGCACTCTCCCACAGTCGCGGGTGGCCTTAGTTTTTTCGGTGGCCCACTTAACAACTATATGAGCCACGCCGCCTGCGCCATGGTTCGCGCTCTGCGAGCATCGCCGGGAGAACTTGGTTTGCTCTACGGCCAGGGTGGTTTTGTTAGCAAACATCACACCCTCGTGGTCAGCACCACACCACCAATAGCTGCGCTGAACCCTGACTATTCAGTGCAGGCAAAGGCCGAGGCAACACGCGACCCCGTTCCGGTTTTCGACGAGTATTACAGCGGCCCTGCAACAATCGAAACCTACACCATTCAATACGGCCGCAATGGGACAATCAACCAAGGCATTGTTATTTTGCGCGGCAGCGAAGGCCAGCGCACCATGGCCAGAGTTACTGCCGATGACGCCCAATCTATTGCGGTGCTACTCGATGGTTCAAGGTCAGCAGTAGGTGCACAGGGCCATGTAAAAATAGACAATTTCGGCAAGCCCACATGGCAAGCTGGCCCGTTGCGAGCGCGCTCACCCAGCGACTTTGAGTTTGCCAAAGTAGAACGCGACGGCCACTTAACCGTCGTCACCATTAACTGCCCCGCCACGATGAATGCGCTCACGCCGCAGGCCAATGACGAATTAGCTGAAATCTTTAATGACTTTGCCAAAGACCCAGAACAATGGGTTGCCATACTCACAGGGGCAGGCGAAAAAGCCTTTTCAGCGGGTAATGATTTAAAGCACACCGCAGAAGTAATGGCACAGGGCGAAGTTCCCGAAGTACCAAGCAGCGGATTTGCGGGGCTTACTGCCCGTTTCGATCTAGACAAACCCATCATCGCCGCTGTCAATGGTGTCGCTATGGGTGGCGGCTTTGAAATCGCCCTCGCCTGCGATTTAATTATCGCCGCAGAACACGCCAGTTTTGCCCTACCTGAGCCGAAAGTTGGGCTCGCTGCGGTGGCAGGTGGATTATTAAGGCTGCCCCGTCAAATTGGTCAAAAGCAGGCCATGAGCATGATCCTTACCGGTCGCAAAGTAAGCGCGACCGAAGCTAAGGCAATGGGCTTTGTTCATGACGTTGTTAGCTCCGATGAATTAATGGCAACAGCTAAGAAGTTAGCCGCAGATATCATCGCCTGCAGCCCCATGTCAATTCAGGCCTCTAAGCAAATTGTACGCAAAGGCTTAGAAGAAGAATCGCTTGAAACCGCCTATCAACAACAAAATTATTACCCTGCAACCCGCGCGCTCTATAAAAGCGCTGATTTCCGTGAGGGGCCAAGTGCGTTCGCTCAAAAACGTCCGCCCGTCTGGAAGGGTCGCTAAGTAATAGCAAAGCTTGCAGCGCAAAATTTATACAGGACAACATCATGAATATTGAATGGACCGCCGAAGAACTGCAATTTCGCGACGACGTGCGCAACTTCTTTGCCAAGGAACTAAGCGACGATATTCGCGCGGCAGGCAAACTAATGACCAGCGTTTATTCCGACCATAACTTATCTATGAAATGGCAAAGTGAGCTCGTTGCCAAAGGCTGGGCAGCACCGTCGTGGCCGGTCGAATACGGCGGCTGTGACTGGACTGTTGCCCAACATTATATTTTCGCCCGCGAACGCGCCCTAGCGTGCGCACCACCGCTGTCACCCATGGGCATACAAATGTGTGCACCGGCCATTATTTGCTTTGGCACACCAGAACAAAAAGGCTTCTTCCTACCCCGTATGCTTAGCGGTGAACACTTTTGGTGTCAGGGTTACTCGGAACCCGGTTCCGGCTCAGACCTGGCCTCACTGCAAATGCCCGCCGTAGACGACGGCGATCATTTCATTTGCAATGGTTCAAAAATATGGACCACCCACGCCGATGAAGCAAACTGGATTTTTTGCCTAGTACGCACCACCAAAGCAAGCAAACCCCAGCTAGGTATTACATTTTTAGTGATCGACATGAATACCCTCGGTATTGAAGTGAAGCCCATTATTTCACTCACCGGCGAGCACATTCAAAACGAAGTATTTTTCCAAGACGTACGCGTACCAAAAACCAATGTTATTGGTAAGGTCGATGAAGGTTGGACCGTGGCCAAATACCTACTTGAATTTGAGCGTGGTGGCGCAGCTTATGCGCCGCTCATGCAAATTCGCTTAGAGGAAATACGTGAATTCGCCGCGGCCGTTCCCGGTGACAGCTGCCCGCGCCTTATCGACGACCCACTCTTTGCCGCTAAACTCGCCCAAGCAGAGATAAAGGCTGCCACCTTAGAAATGTATGAATTACGAACGATGTCGGATATATCTGCCGGCGGCTCACCAGGAACATCGGCATCGGTAATGAAAATTCTGGGCACTGAATTGCAACAACTGGTAAGCGAGGTCGCCTTGGAGGCTAGCGCGGGCTATGGCAATAGCTACCAGCCCCAAGCCTGCGCCCCCGGCGGTGCAACCATTTACCCCCATCAAGAATCAGGCTTAGAAGGCCCACTCGACGCCGCACTGGCTCCGCTGCGCTACTTTAATGAGCGAGCAGGTAGTATTTATGCAGGTTCGAATGAAATCCAACGAAATATTTTAGCGAAGGCAGCATTGGGGCTTTAATGCCCCTCCGATTTTATGTGAGTTTAGAATAGCAATAACCGTCCAAAGCGTATGGCCCACCGTTGGCTGAACACGATGCCTTGGACAGCTCGCAGAAAAACCACGCTGCTTCAGAGCTAAATCCGCGCTTAGCCCGCACAACCAATCGATTCACTGTAGCGACATATACCCACACTCATTCATTGAAAATTATCGTTAAAGATTTTATCTATACCTAATCTTATATTTACGAGCGGCAGGTAATAAAAAAGTATTTGTTAGAAACAATAAAAGTCATCGTAACCCCAGCTACGATGACTTTTATTAATTTCGGAGTTTTAGTATATGGGCGTTACTAGAACCGGAAACCCACTTCAACACCGTATGTCGCTGGCGTGCCGTATTGCTGCAACATCGCCGCACTCTGACCTAGCACCTGCACTAAATATTCTTCATCAGTTACATTGTTGCCATAAATAGAAACGCTATAGCGCTCATTTTCCGGTGTCCATGTAGCACGCAGATTCAGCAAAGCATATGCATCTTGGTGTGCATCATTCGCGGCATCAAAATAGAATTTAGACGAATAATAGTAGCTACCAAAAAACGTGAGCATCCCGTTATTTAAAGGTTGATCATAAGTTGCAGAAAGATTGGTCGTCACTTTAGGTGTGCGCAATAGTTCGTTACCACCTGCATCTATGCTCGCCGGCGTATAAGCATCACCGGGGTTGCCGGTACCAATATAGGCTGGCGCATCAGGAAAATCATCGTATTCTGACTTGGTATAAGCGGTATTAAAGTCGATCTTCAGCTTTTCGTTAACGAGATAAGATAGCTGAAAATCAGCTCCGTAGATGGTCGCCGCTGCCGCATTAACGAGAATCGAACTGGCATCGACATATCGGTTAACTTGAAGCTCAGAATAATCGTAATAGAAAGCCGCAGCCTCTAAAGTCCAAACATCTTGCTGAGTTTTATAGCCAACTTCATAGGCAATAATTTCTTCAGGGTCAACCGGCACGGTACTAAAACCTGCCGCATTAAACACACCGGATTTATAGCCTTTGGTAACAGACCCATACACTGAACTGTCTTCATTTAGACTATGACGCAATACCATTCGAGGTGAAAAATCGGCGAAGGTTTCTTCCTCGGTAGTGTACGGAATTGCCTGCGGCACGCTTTCAAAATTCACCGTTAGCGTATCGGAGCTATAGCGACCGCCCAATGTTAAGAACCAAGATTCGGAAAGGTCGTAAGTTGCATCAGCAAATACCGCATAGGCTTTGGTCTTCTGCCCATCTGCAAAGAAATTATCAATTTGCGCGCCAGAAGCAGTTAAATTAAAGAATGGAAATTGCGCGTCATTCTCAAAATAATACAGGCCAGCTACCCATTGTAATGATCCCGAACCTGTAGATGTGAAGTTAATCTCTTGAGAAAAACTGTCGTCCTCGACCTGATAATGACCGTGAAAAATTGGCAGGGAGGTAGCATCGTAGTCTTGCTTACTCACTACCGTCTCATCATGATAGCCGGTATACGAAGTCAATATAAAGGCATCATAGTCGACCTCAATTTTTATGCTGAAGTCATCAGACTTTGCAGTAAATGCCAAATCAGAATCTACTGACACAAGGCCACGACGCGAATAAATATCAATAGGTTCGCCATCCGTGTGAACAGGATCTACGGTAGGGTTGCTAGGATCATTGGCAACAGCTCTGCCCTCATAAGCGGTAACTCCGTTAGCGCTGCCGTCATTTCTGTCGGTATGTGCATAGCTCAGCAATACTGAAACATTATCGGTGGGCTCGATGAGTGCTTTTATACGCGCACCCCAGTTTTCTAACTCATCAACATTCTTACCCGTATACCTATTTTTAACAAAACCATCGCTTTCATGGTAATACGCAGCAACACCCAACGCGACCTTATCACTAACACCACCAGAACCAGCAAAGGTGGTACGTAAATCGCCATAACGACCATAGCGCACTTTTAATGCCGCTTCTGGCTCGTAGCTAGGCGTCGTGGTGGTGACTAATATTGCGCCGCCTGTTGCATTACGACCGAACAAGGTTCCCTGCGGCCCCTTTAACACCTGCACTGACTCGATATCAGCCATTTCAAAGGCACTAGTCAACGCACTGGAATGATAAATTCCATCTACATAGGTGGCAACCGACGCACTCAAACCTGGCCCCGCAACAGAACTACCCACACCACGCAAGGTAGGCTGTGAAAACCCGCCAGAAAGATCCACCCGTAAACCAGGCACTGTTTGCGCTAGATCTTGCGTAGAAATAATGCCAGCTTGCTCCAAGTCCTCACCGCTTGCACTAGCAATAGAAATTGGCACATCAATATTTCGCTCTGAGCGCTTTTGTGCGGTAACAACGACTTCTTCTATTACGGTATCACTTTGAACCGCGTGAGAAAAAGCCACAGGTAAACTTATGGCGGATATTAAGACACTACGTGTTGTTATTTTCATACCTCTGCTCCCAGATTAAATACATACGATTGACCTCACCGATATGCCATCAAAATCAATCGATTAACTAAATAGCCAATCTAATGATGTTAGTTTAACGGACGTAACCCGTCAATTAAGGCGTGGTAGGGATTTATACTTACGGTTATATTTTTCGAGTTGTAATAAAAATTATTAGCTAGCGAAAATCACTCCCCATCAAATAAGCGAGTTAGTTAGCAACGCGGGAAACGATTTTCTAGCGCGTTTTTTTAAGCTGAAATTTGAGCATATTTCCAATGGCCTTACCGTAGGGTGGGTCCATCATCGCGCCGAGTTTTTTATACCAGCCTTGTTCAAAAACTGATTTGGCGTGTGAAAATCTTTTGAAGCCCGATCCGCCACCCCAGTAACTGCCCATACCACTATGCCCTACACCACCAAAGGGAAGATCAGACATCATTAGCTGCATCATGACTTCGTTAATGGCTAAGCCGCCGGAGCTAGTTTGACTTAGGATGATCGCTTTTTCTTGCTCATTATCGCCAAAAAAATACAGCGCCAATGGGCACTCACCTTTGTTGACGTAATCGACAGCGTCTTGGAATATTTTATAGGTTTTGATGACTAAAATCGGCCCGAATATTTCCTCCTGCATTAGGCGGCTATCCTCCGGCGGATTAACAACAATCGCGGGCGTAAATTGACGGCGCGCATCGGTGGCGCCCACATCAACTTTAATAATATTGCAGGCCTTGGCTTCTGCATCAGCTATTAGCTCATGCATGCGCTTGTAATGAGCATCGGTGGCAATCGACGCATAATCTGCCGCAGCTTTGTCTAGCGGGTACATTTTAGTCACCGCTGCCTTAGCCTGATCAACAAACTCATCGAGCTGCGCTTCGGGAAGAAAAACATAATCAGGGGTAATACAGCCCTGTCCAGAGTTAATGAGACGACCACTCATGGTTCGCGACGCGGTATAGGCGATATCTGCACCGGCGCCAATAATCACCGGAGACTTACCACCCAACTCCAGCGTGACCGGCACTAAATTACGCGCGGCTGCAGCCATAATATATTTAGCGGTGCCAGCACTACCGGTGTACATCAAATGATTAAAAGGTAACTCTGCGAAAGCACGGGAAACCTCAACTTCACCGGTAACAATCGCCAACTCACTCACATCAAAATATTCAGGTAATTTTGTCGCCATCAGCTCTGCGGCATGGGGCGAAAACTCCGAGACCTTGACCATGACACGATTGCCGGCACAAAAGGCGTCCATGCTAGCAACTATCGCCATTGCCAAGGGCCCATTCCAGGGCACCATAACGCCGACCACACCGAGAGCTTGATATTTTATATAGGTTTTCGCACCCATAAGGTTAAAGGGGAAATCCGGTTTACGAACCTCATCCTTCATCCAGTTTTTTAAATTCTTTTTTATTGATTTGGCGTGATTGATAACGGGGATAATTTCTACTGCTTTGATAAAGGAATCTGGTTTATGGATCCAATCCTTTTTAGTGGCTTCAACAATGGCATCTTGATTATCGATTAAAAAGTCCACACAGCGTTCAACACGATCTATACGCGTCTGAATACTCGCCTCTCCGCCCTGCATAAAACTTTCGCGCTGAATACGCAAAATGTCGCCTAGCGATTCTGGACTATTTGCCTCCATCATATTTTTATACTCCCCAATTATTGTATGGCCCAGAATTAGCTCGCACGCAAAGCCGCGTGGCGCATAAGATGATAATCTGCACTTCCAAATTCAGATTCAATAAGCGTCGCGCGCTTAAAATAATGACTTATCGCCAGCTCGTCAGTCATACCCATACCGCCGTGAAGCTGCACCGCATTTTGGCCTACAAAGCGGCAGGCTTTACTGACGGTAACTTTGGCAGCAGAGGCAGCAATGGCGCGTTCATTTATTGACGAGGATAAATTTAAGGTCACCAAATACGCCGCCGAACGGGCCATTTCGATTTCCATATACATATCGACCATACGATGCTGCAGGGCCTGAAAGTTTGATATTGGCTGACCAAATTGCTTACGCTGCTTGGTGTAGGCAACGGTGTCTTCGTGCAGTACCGACATCACCCCCACGGCCTCTGCAGAGAGCGCGGCTATTGCTTCATCGCCGGCTTGTTCAATATTCGCAAGCGCTTCACCTACGTCGCCGATAAGAGCCTCGGCACCTAATTGCACATTATTAAATTCAACATCCGCGGCACGCCGACCATCAATCGTGGGGTACTCACTTATGCGAATGCCAGTGCTAGCTTTATCGAGCAAAAATAAAGAAATACCGCTGCTATCGCCTGGCTCGCCGCTGGTGCGCGCCGTCACTAACAAATGCGAGGCCCAAGGCGCCGCCATCACCACCGATTTTTTACCGTTTAGCAACCAGCCATTGCTATTCGCAGTAGCGGTACTAGCAAGCGATTTAAAGTCGTAGCGTGCATTAGGCTCGCCCCATGCAAATGCCACAATTCGTTCACCGGCAGCAATTTTAGCAAGCGTCTCATCAGCAGTAGCGCCACCAGCACGAGCCAACATACCGCCACAGATAATGACGGTTTCCAGATAAGGCTCTAATACCAAACTGCGTCCGAACTCTTCCATAACCAGCATGGTGCTTACGGCATCCATACCCATACCGCCCACTCGCTCCGGCAAGGTCATCGCGGTAATCCCTAAGTCTTCTGCAAAAGCCTTCCAAATTTCGGGGCGCCAGCCATCAGCCAAACTCGCTTGGCGACGCGCTTCAAAATGGTAATTGTCTTGCAGATAACTTTGCAGACTTTGGCGGATGAGGTTTTGTTCTTCGGTGAAAGAGAAATCCATAAAATCTTGTTCCGCTAATAAAACCAAATAATGTCAAAATGCCTTCGCGAACCGCTCGCTTTAAGCATCGCGCAAAATAATATCCGCCGCGCGCCACGCCATGGCCATCGTCGGCCCATTGGTATTGCCCGACGGTATTTGCGGCATTATCGATGTGTCCATCACGCGTAAACCAGACACGCCTCTTACTCGTAACGCTGGGTCAACCACAGATTCGGCATCCTGCCCCATACGGCAACTACCCACCGCGTGATAACCGCAGCTACCGTAGCGGTCATATGCCGCGATAATGTCGTCGTCAGAAACACACTGCGGCCCAGGGTAGGTTTCTTCGGAAATTAATTCGTTTAACGATTGCTGAGCAGCATAGCGACGTGCGATATGTACCGTTTCAATCATCAAGGCGCGATCTTCCTCGGTACTGCGATAGTTAGGCTTCAAGCTTGGCATCGCGCTTGGGTCGCGGCTATTAATATGTATTTCACCTTTTGACGTTGGGCGCAGCGGATAACCGACAATCCCCATACCCGGAAAGGTTTCTAATTTCTCGCGATTGGTTTCAAAATCAAAACTAAATGGCGCAACTAGAAATTGAATGTCTGGCCGCGGCACTGATTTACTGGATTTAAACCAGGCACCCACTTCATAGGCACCAGAAGACATCGGGCCGGTCTTCTTTATAAAATACTGGAAAACATTTTTCAGTAAGCGCCAGCCGCTATATTCAACATTCTCTGACAGGGGCTGATTTAATTTCCATTGGGCAATAATGCCTCGATGTTCGAGTAAGTTTTTGCCAACTTCTGGGCTGTTGTGAATCACCGTAATATTCAAGCTATTCAATAAGTCTACGGGGCCGACACCTGAGCGCTGCAAAATGCCCGGCGACGCCATAGCGCCACCGGCAATAATAATTTCTTTATTCGCAGAGTAGCTGCGCTTCTCAGCGGTTTTTCCGACCAGCGCATCAACACTCACTGCGCGCTTATCTGCAAACTGTACCTTGTCTACCAAAGCTTTAGTCACAATCGTTAAATTGGGGCGATCTCTAACCGGATCGATAAACGCCTTTGATGCGCTCTGACGCTTGCCGCCCCAGATGGTACGCGAGGCGTAACCAACACACTCAGCGTCAGTTGGTGCATTAACGTCTTCAACCCGCGGCAAACCCATTGCCGCAGCAGCGTCAATCATCGCCTCGGTCAAACGGTTGCGACGATTAGCTAAACTGATTTTTTGTGGCCCCTTGCCACCTCTGGTTTCGCCCTCGCCCAGCTCGTGGCACTCCAGCGCTTTATAGGCTGCGCCAATATGCTCCCAAGACCAGTCATTGCTTGATTGCGCTGCAATTTCATTAAAATCGGAGGGCTGGCCGCGAACATACATTAGGCCGTTCATTGAGCTAGAGCCGCCCATCACTTTGCCACGCGCCCACACTTCTTCTTTGAAACCATTGCCCGCCTCGGGGTCAGCCGGATACGCCCAAATATGATTTGGATCAGTCATCAACTTGCCCAAACCCTTAGGCATATGCACAAGCGGGTGGCTATCTTCGCCACCCGCCTCTAACAGCAGAACGCTATTCTTTGGGTTTTCCGAAAGCCGATTAGCCAGCACACAACCAGCAGCGCCTGCGCCAACCACAATATAGTCAAAGCTATTCATTTATTATTGTCCCCACAAGCCACTGAACTTGCTCAGAATCCGCTGCGGTAATCTTTTAGCCGCAGCGGAACTTGGTATTTTTATTACCGCGATAATTGTCGACGTTTAGCGATCTTCTGGCGCCAAATACGACTCGATAGAGTCGTGGAACGGCCCGATCATTTCCTCAAGCCCACCAAAATACACCTCTTTAATCGCGCCAGAGTTCATACCTTCCTGCTGCAATTCCGCCGCTCTAAAGTCTTCGCCACCAAATACTTCATCAATAAGAGCAAAGGACTTCGCATACAAAGCTTCTGCTTTTTCACTATCTGCAGGGCCTTTTACCAGCATGTAGTAATCGACCACGGTACGATCTTTCGCGCGCGGCATTAAAATCATAACGCTGAAATAATACGGACTGGTGATGACCACGGTATTTGGGAATACCAAATAGGCGTGGGTAACAAACTTATGAAGATTATCTACTTCTTCTTGCAGCATTTCTGGCTTGAAATTCGCTTTACCCGAGGTTTGGCGCTGGTGATCGCCAAGATGGGTATACACACTCGGCACATCCACAAACATGCTGGCAATGGAGTTCGCGTGTAATCTTTGTATGTGATATGCCTCTAAGAATGGCTCCATCACAAACTTCCAGTTGGTTTTTAAATCGTACATGCGGCGCCCATAGACGTGCATTTTATCTAAACCAAATGACTCTAAATCTTCTGCAACCTGATCGGTTCCCTCTATTTGTTCTGGTGCATAATCAGGGTCAAGCCCAACCCAAATGAAACCACCGGATTCGTAGCAAGTTAACGCGACCAAACCTAAGTCGCATTTCTTGGCACTGGGGAATGTTTCTTGGCGAGGAATGCCTACCAGAGCGCCATCCATGCCGTAAGTCCATGCGTGATATGGGCATGAAACCCGCCCTGCCTTCACAGGCTTGTCGCCCTCTACTAATTTTGAACCACGGTGCCGACAGGCATTGATAAATGCATGGGCAACGCCATTGCGATCTCGGGTTAACAGTAGCGGAACACCGTAGCAGTCCTGCGGCAATGACATGCCCGGCTCGGGTAAGTATGCAGACGGTGCAGCGACCACGGGCACCTTTTTGAAAAGGTCGCGCATTTCTGCCTCGAAGCGCGCCTCACTTAAATAAACCGATGTAGGCCGACTCGCCTCGGTTGTTGGAATTTCGGCGTCTTCTGGCGCACGCAATTTTGAAATAGCGTCCCATTGACTGTCAGTCAAACCTAGGGGAGCTTTCTCTGCCACTTTTTTGCTTTGCTCCATATCACGTCCTCTCTTATTCGTATGCGACCAGTCTTAATTTGCCAGTCCCAGGCACAACTCTATGCATTTAAGCAGTAGGGTAAACTCGCGAGTAAACCGCACAATATCGATTACTCATCATGAAGCCAGACTAAAAGAGCATTTATCTAATGTCAATAGTTTTAGGCGCACATTCGAGCATGTAACTCAAAGCCTTTACAAAACTAATAACGATAGATAACATGGTTTTCAACTGACGCCGCAGACCCCTTCTACATCTGTAGCGTCGGCGAAATAAGACCCACAGACAGAAGCGTGTCGTCGTGTTCGACGGCATCTAGACCTAAAATAATTGAATATACTCAGGCCACAACTTGAGAGGGATTATCGTCATGCACAACAAAGTAAGTATTCCAGACCACATACCGCCGCACCTTGTGTTTGATTACAACTACCACGGCGACGCCAGAGTTAACGCGGAAGTTCATACCAGCCTAGAAACACTACATGACGACGCCCCCGATGTATTCTTTACCCCTTACAACGGCGGGCACTGGGTAATCACTCGTCACGACACAATCTCTGACATTGTTCGCGACCCCGAACATTTTTCAGCGAGCGAAATGCAGATACCCCGCATCGAAAACCCACCGATGTTTATTCCGCTGAATCTCGATCCTCCAAAGAACATACCTTACCGTCAGGCGCTAATGCCCGCCTTTTCACCCAAGGCGATAAAAGCGCTTGAAGGTAAAATACGTTACTGGGCCGGTAAAATTATCGACGACGCCATTGCAGGCGGTGAATGTGATTTTATAAAAGATATTTCTTCGGTATTTCCCGTTACCGTGTTTATGGAGTTTATGGGCATGCCACTGGATAGACTGCGCGAATTTCGTGCGCTGTCCGATGCATTTTTTAGCACTAACTCTCAAGAAGAAATCCATCAGTTATCCATGCAAATTATTGGCGTGATGACAGAAATTGTCGAACAGAAACGTGCCAATCCGGCGGACGATTTAATTAGTCATATTCTCACCGTAAAAATAAACGGCGAGCCCATTAGCATGGAAGAAATTCAAAACATGTGTTTCCTGCTCTTTTTGGGTGGCATGGACACCGTCACCAATGTTACCGGCTTTACGTTTAGGCAATTGGCAAATGAGCCAGCACTGCAGCAACGCCTAGTGGATAACCCCGCTGACATTACTAAATTTGTCGACGAAGGGATTCGTAGCTTTGGTGTTATTAGTACTCCACGCCTAGTCGCAAAAGATTGCGAAAAATTTGGCGCAAATTTTAAAGCTGGCGAGATGGTATTGTGCCTACTGCCGATATCAGGTCGGGATGACCGTAAAAACAGCAACCCAAATACGTTCAACATAGACCGAGAAAAAGACGACGGCCACACATTAACGTTCTCAATAGGCCCCCATCTTTGCATTGGGCACTTATTAGCCCGCGCAGAAATCCGCATATTGACGGAAGAATGGGTAAAACGTATTCCCAGCTTTAAAATAAAAGCCGGAACCACGTTAAGCTTCCGGATGGGCTTTGCGCTGGCTCTTACCGGCCTGCCATTAAGCTGGTAAGCGAAACGCTAAGCATACGGGCTCCGCAGAGCCCGTATGCTTACAATTCAATTCTTAACTTTTTGCCCTCGCCGCCTGATATGCCGGACGACTTTGCAAGCGATCAAAATACGCCGAAATGGTTGGCGTAAAATATTTTTGATAGCCAAACAAACTGCTCAATAGCAGCGCGTAACCCACCGAAATATCCGCCGCGGTAAATCGCTCACCACTCAAATATGTTTTGCCTTGCAAACCGGCATCTAACACATTCAGCCGCTCCTGCAAGAACAAGGTGAAGTCGTCACCCACGACAGGTAAGCGTTGAGGCTTTGGTACAAACAAGGTGTAACGCAAAATCGTTGCTTGAATATTGGCCAGCGACGCCTCACCAAAATGCATCCAATTTAGCCAACTACCGTAATCAACTTCGTCAGGCGTGACCCGCAACTCACCACCGTCATAGCGATTAAGCAGATACTCCAGTATGGCAATGGATTCGCTCATTTTGGTATCGCCATCCACCAAATACGGCAAGGTACCAAGCGGATTTATCGAAAGAAATTCTGGCGCCTTTACCCGCGGCGGAAACGGTAGAACGTCTAAATCGTAGGAAACCTCCAACTCTTCAAGCAACCAAACACAGCGTAAAGAGCGGGTATCGACAGCATGATATAGCTTCATTTTTTATTCCTGTAATAATAATTAGAACGCGTAATTATTTTAGTTAATAGCATGAATCAAAAATAATCTAATGACAATAGATTGTAGAGTTTGTAAGCTTAGCAGGCATAAAACTAGCGCAGCGACTAATATTTAATTAAGTCTAATTGCTAACAAAATACTGGGCCACAGAATCAATGTCGAACGCACAACCTTAAGTGTGTCGCCCGTACAAAATGCAAATCTGTGAAGTCATGTAGCAAGTAATAAATCGAACACACATAGTGTCAGGAGAATCATGTGAAAGGTGTCGGAGCAGATGAACCGTATTGGCTGGCACTCAGTGCCGGTCAGCTCAAACTGCCAGAATGTAGCGCATGTGGCAAAGCGCATTGGCCCGCAGTGTGGCGCTGTGGCGAGTGCGGTAGCTGGGAACAACAATGGACGTCTTTTGAGTTAAGCGGCACTATTTTTAGCTGGGCACGCACTTGGCATGAGTTCGGTGCATCCAAGGAGTTTGGCCTCCCCTACGTGAGCGTCGTAGTCGAGATCGATAACGCTGACGGCAGACGCTTACTGGGCACCATCGCCGGCAATACGGAGAACATCCGCATTGGTGATCGGGTTCACGGCGAAGTCATTAGCGTCAATATTGAAGACGAAAACATACCCGCACTGCGCTGGTATTTAGACGGCAACTCCTCTGCCTCTAAAGCATCTAACTCGGGAGTAACACTATGAACCGCGCATCCCAGGGTAAAGTTTCTGTCGCCGGTATTGGGCTACGACAATACAAGCGCGGCGGTGCGCCGCTGCCAGAACAAGGCATATTAATCAGAGCAATTATCGACGCCTGCGAAGACGCCGGATTTAATCCCGCTGATATAGACGGCTTTGTATCCTACGGCGATGACAAAAATGAGCCCGTGCGCCTAATGCCAGACCTAGGCACCAAAGAGTTACGCTGGAACTCGCAGGTTTGGGGCGGTGGCGGTGGCGGAATTGCAGCGGCTTTCGGTCAAGCGGCGGCGGCAATCATTAGCGGCCAAGCCAATGCCGTCATCGTGTTTAGAGCCCTAGCGCAGGGTAATAGCGGCCGCATGTCTGCCGCCGTCATGCGCCACCATCTTAATGATCACATCGTGGGTGCCGGCTTAATTGCGCCAGCCCAAATTTGCGCTCTGCGCGCCCAGCGTATGTTCGAGTATTATCAAGTACCGCACTCCGTCACCGAAGAACTGGTAAAAGCCTCTTACTACCACGGCTCAAAAAATCCGGAAGCCAGCTCATTCGGCAAAGAGCTCGATATCGAAGCCTATCGCACCGGACGCTGGGTCACAGAGCCGTTCAGATTGTTCGATTGTTCGCGTGAAAACGACGGCGCGGGGGCACTACTGCTAGTTTCTACCGAGCGGGCCCGCGACCTTAAAAAGCCACCCATTAGGCTGCTTGGGGTTGCCAACGGTGCGAGCCAAGGCTGGGGAGATCTGATCGAAAATGATACCGACTACGCATCTGCCGGTTTCAAGCCTGTCGCAGATCGCCTGTGGGAGCAAACCGGCTTACAGCCAAAAGATATTGATGTTGTCCAGTTATACGAAAACTTCAGCGCCCAGGGTATCGCCTCATTAATTGATCACGGTTTTTGCAATTATGAGAACGTCGCCGAGTTCGTGAAATTTGAAAACCTCATTGCAGACGGTGGTAAATTGCCGGTGAACACCTCCGGCGGCAACTTTGCGCAGGGCTTTATTCACGGCGTAGGCACCCCGATAGAGGCCGTTCGGGTATTGCGTGGTGAGTCAGCAAACCCCGTCGCCAATGCCAAAACCTGCCTACTTGCTGGCGGGCCAGGCGCACCTACCGTTAGCTCGGCAATTTTTGGTGTAGATGATCGTTAATTCGCTTTTCTAGGTTATTGAGCATGGCACATCGCATCTAAGGCATGCAAAATACGGGCGACTTAACTCTCAGCTCCTGCGAGTAAACCACGCTGTGCACAGCGCGGTACCTCTCGGCAGACGCTGCCACAAAGGATGATAAAAGATGAACTTCCAAGAAATTACCGTTGAGATTCGCGAATCCGTCGGCATTCTCACCCTCAACGTGCCAGAGACCCTCAATGCGCTGACACCGATTATGGTGGGCGAGATCACCGAGGCAATTGATTACATCGCTGACAATGCGCGCGCAATGATACTTTCCGGCGCAGGTCGCGGATTTTGCTCAGGTGCTTCGCTAAATCCTAACAATCCACTAACGCCTATGTCGGCTGATCGCAGCCAACGCGATATTGGTTTGATTCTAGAAAAATACTTGAATCCCATTATGATCAAACTCAAAAACCTTCCCATCCCTTGGATTACCGCTGTTCGCGGCAGTGCCGCCGGATTTGGCGCCTCACTTGCACTCGCTGGCGACATGATTGTTGCCAGCGAAAACGCCACGTTTATCCAGATTTTCTCAAAAATCGGCCTCGTTCCCGACGGCGGTGCCACCCACTTACTTAGCCGCACAATCGGTCGCGCCCGCACCATGGAGTTAATGCTAACGGGCGACCGCCTCAGTGCCGAAAAGGCCTTGGACTGGGCATTGGTTAATCGCGTTGTTGCTGATGAGGCATTGGAAGAAGAAGCCTTTAAAATCGCGCTCGCCCTTGCCAAGGGCCCAACCGTTGCACTAAGCCTAATCCGCAAAGCGGTTTGGACCGCAGTCGACTCAAATTGGGAAACCAGCTTACAAACCGAACGTGAATTGCAAAAAGTAGCGGGACAAACCGCCGATTTTGACGAGGGTGTTGCCGCCTTTGTGGAAAAGCGCGCAGCCAAATTCACCGGTCAATAAATAACCACCATATCAGGACGGTCTTTGATGAACTTCCAATATCTACTTTATAAACTTGAAGACGGCATTGCGACGATCATCATTAACCGCCCAGACAAACTCAATGCCTTCACCCCCGCGATGGCCGACGATCTGATCGCAGTACTAGATCACATCGACGAAGACGACAACGTCAAAGCCGTGGTGATTACCGGCGCTGGCCGCGCCTTCTGCGCCGGAGCTGACTTATCATCCGGCAAAGATACCTTTAATGGCGAAGGCGGTGGTGAATCTGCCGTGCGCGCCGGCGACACTTTAGATTACAGCGACGAGTCCGTACGAGATATCGGCGGCCTTGTGACGCTGCGACTTTATCGCTGTTTAAAACCGATTATTGCCGCCATAAACGGCCCTGCGGTCGGCGTTGGTATTACGATGACTCTAGCGATGGACATTCGACTCGCCAGTGAAAACGCCAAGGTCGGCTTTGTTTTTGCTCGCCGCGGCATTGCGCCAGAAGCCGCGTCCTCCTTCTTTCTACCCCGTATTGTGGGCATATCTCGCGCACTGGAATGGTGCTTTAGTGGCCGTGTTTACCCAATTTCCGAAATCAAAGACAGTGGATTGATCAGAAAAGTGTGTTCTGAGCAAGAATTACTTCCCGAAGCCTATGCAATTGCACGCGAAATCGTAGACAATACGGCTCCGGTTTCTGTGGCCCTGATCAGACAAATGTTGTGGCGAGGGCTGGACATGAACCACCCTATGGATGCCCACAAGCTAGACAGCAGGGCAATACTTAGCCGAGGCCGCAGCAGCGATGCCGCCGAAGGTGTTGTATCATTCATAGAGAAGCGTCCTCCGGAATTTAAGAATCAAGTGTCGAAAGACATGCCAGATTTTTACCCGTGGTGGGACGAACCAAAGTACTTATAACTTAGTACTTATAACTTAGTACCTATAACTTAGTACCTATAAAACATAATCCATGAGTCTTACGGCAGCCCGCAAGACAACATGAAACTGAACAAGAGCCTCCTGGAAATTACTTATGAGTGAACACTGTATTATTATTGGAGCCAGTCACGCAGCGGCCCAGTTAGTATCCAGCCTCCGCCAAGAGGGCTGGGAAGGAAAAATCTCGCTAATCGGCGACGAGCCAAATCTACCCTACCACCGTCCACCGCTGTCAAAGGCCTTTTTTGTCGGTGAGAAATCAGAAGATGAATTACTGATTCGCGCAGCTGATTTCTATGAAAAGAATAAGGTTGACCTACTTTTGGGTTCGCGCGTTACAAAAATTGACCGCGACGCCAAAAAGATCACCCTAGAAGACGGCGCTGAAATTTCCTACACCAAGCTGGCACTTACCACCGGCGCACGGGTTCGTAAAATCCCTTTCACTGGCAGTGAACTTGCCGGCGTGTTCTATATGCGCGACCTAAACGATGTGAAGCAAACCCACAAATTCACCGCCCCAGGCAAGTCGGCGGTTATTATTGGTGGCGGCTATATCGGCTTAGAAACCGCCGCCTCACTGCGCAAAATTGGCATGAAGGTCACAGTAATAGAGGCCATGTCACGGGTATTACAGCGTGTTACTGCACCTGAAGTTTCGGCTTTTTATACCCGTGTACACACCGAAGAAGGTGTTGATATTCGCACTGAAGCGGGCGTCGATGCCATTGTTGGTGAAAAACACGTAGAAGGCGTTCGCCTTGCCGATGGCACAACCGTTTCCGCTGACTTAGTCATTATTGGGGTGGGCGTTATCCCCAACATCGAGCTAGCAGAAGCAGCCGGCATCACCATCGACAACGGTATCGCCGTTAACGAATTTGCTACCACCAACGATCCAGACATTGTGGCAGCAGGCGACTGCACCAACCATTACAACCCAATTTATGACCGCAAACTGCGCCTAGAATCAGTACAAAACGCTACCGATCAGGCTAAAATAGCGGCCAAGAGCATCTGTGGTAAACCTGAAGCGTATAATGCCCTTCCATGGTTCTGGTCAGATCAATACGACCTAAAACTTCAAATTGCCGGACTCTCACAGGGTTTTGACCAAGTCATTATCCGTGGTGACAGTGAGCAAGGCCGTAGTTTTGCTGCATTTTATTTCAGTGAAGGTCGCTTTATTGCAGTAGATGCGATTAACCGGCCAAAAGAATTCATGATGAGTAAACGCGCCCTCACAAGCGGCCAAATTGCTGATCCACTGAAGCTAGCCGACGAGTCTATTGAAATCAAAGACGTATTCAACTAATTCTAAGTACGAGAAAACATACCATGCCTTTAATTATTTACAAATCTCACGATGGCAACACGCAAGAAGTTCACGCGGAAGTTGGCACCAGTATTATGCAAGCTGCGGTCGACAACGGTATCGACGGTATTCTTGGTGAATGTGGCGGCTGCTGCAGCTGTGCCACTTGCCATTGCTATATTGATCCTGCTTGGGTTGCTAAAGCCGGTGAGCCAGACAGCACAGAAACCGACATGCTCGACTGCGTACTAGAGCCGCAAGAGACTAGCCGCCTAAGCTGCCAAGTAATTATTACTGACGAAATGGACGGTATTATTATTGCCATGCCTGAGTCTCAGTACTAATTACCAGCACTTGAATAGGGCTTTCAATAGCCCTATTCAATCCCCCCTTTCAATACTACGAGCAGCCGCCCCCTCCCAATCTTTCACCATTCTCAGATGTATCCTCCCAACAAAAACTAAGCGATCAATTAAAAATATGCTAGGATTCGCATAAGTCGATAAAATATTCGACCATCATCGCCATTTATATTGGAAAACTAGGCCGACATGACCGCTGCTGATAACAAGCCCAAACACAAGCCCACTAAGAAGAAGAAAAATAATTCCAAAGATCAGCTTCTCATCGCCGCCAGCACAATACTGACTGAGCGCAACGCAATCGACATCTCACTCAGTGATATTGCAGAAGCGTCAGGCCTCAATTCAGCCTTAATCAAATACCATTTCGGCAATAAAGAAGGTCTACTACTCGCACTGGTTGCGCGAGATGCGGCGTCAACACTTGGATTGCTCGATCAGCTACTGGCCATGCATGTATCGCCCGCACAAAAAGTGCGCCTACACGTTGCCGGCGTGGTTAAAACCTATGCCAAATTCCCCTACCTGAACCGTCTCATTCACACCCTGATGGACAGTAAAGACCCCATCGTTGCCGAAGAAATGGTGAACTTTTTTGTAAAGCCGCTGCTTGAATCTCAAACCAAAATACTCGAAGAAGGCCTACAAGCGGGCATTTTCCACAAGATTGACCCAATGATGTTTTATTATTCGGTCATCGGCGCCTGTGACTATATTTTTTACGCTCGCCACTCCCGCAAAATCGTTACCGGGAATACCGAACTCACGCCAGAATTACGCGATAAATATATTAATTTTGTCGCCGACACCATTCTCAAAACCCTTTGCATTGAAAAAGAGACCGAGAAGTTAGCAGCGCCGTAGCGCCTAGCGCAACATCAAACCACCATCAACCACAATGCTCTGGCCAGTAATATAGGCAACCTCAGGAGATGCTAAAAACATCACCGTCTTAGCGACTTCGTCTGGAGCTCCCCACCGGCCAGCAGGTATAGAGCGTAAAACCTCGGCCTGCGTTGCTTTATCGCTCTTTGCCCAGTCGATAATTTTAGTATCGATAAAGCCAGGCGCCACTAAATTTACCCGTACTCCGCGGCGCACCCACTTATCGGCAATCGCCCGCGTAAAACCCAATAAGCCAGACTTGCTCGCTGTATAAGCTGGGTAATCCCGCAGAGCGATAAAACTCGCACTTGAACCTACATTTATAATGGCGCCCTGACTGTCGCAAAGCCGCTGATAAAACCGATAACATAGGTCGACTACACTGTTTAAATTCACCTCGATGGTCGCCAGATAAGTCCGGTAATCGTATTCGCCCACCTCGGCGCGGCCTGCATTATTTACCAACACGTCAATCTCGGAAAAGGAGTCGGTAAGTCGTGCGCGTCCCGCCTCGTCATGTAGGTCTAATTGATGGTAAGTAAATTGAGATAAATCCGTCTCGTAATCCGCAGCATTACTTCGCGTACCCGTAATGTGAACCTCTGCACCCGCCTCAGCAAAACCTCGTGCTATGGCGTAGCCAATTCCTTGACTACCACCAGTGACCAGCACCACTTTCTGGCTAAAATCAAACGTGATCACAACACACCTCACTTAGGGGGAAACAGGTCGAACGGGGAGCGCTATTGTAGTTTGTTTAACCGCTCGATTAAACAAACTTTGCGAAAATGAAAATCCATTACCTATATAAAACGCCCCTACACCTTGACTCTATAGCGCTGCCAAACGAGACTAAAATACGCCGGCCTTTGGTAATCCTCCCCCACACAGTTTATAATCTGCGCAGATTTATTAACCCCAAACGCAATCTGAAATGGACGCCCACAATGAGCTACAACCAAAGTCCAGCTGGCAAAGATCTGCCAAACGACATCTATGTTGCCATCGAAATTCCTGCTAACAGCAGCCCGATCAAGTACGAAATTGACAAAGATTTCGACGCATTGATGGTAGACCGCTTCATGGCAACCCCCATGTTCTACCCAGCTAACTATGGCTACATTCCAAACACCCTGTCTGAAGACGGCGACGCACTGGATGTACTTGTTGTAACGCCATACCCAGTAGTGCCAGGTTCTGTTATCCGCGCACGCCCAATCGGCATTTTGAACATGAGCGACGAAGCCGGTAAAGACGCTAAATTACTAGCTGTTCCGCACGACAAATTAAGCGTGTTATACAAAGATGTGAAAGAGCCATCTGACCTACCGCCATTGCTGATTCAGCAAATTGAGCATTTCTTTGAAAACTACAAAGATTTGGAAAAAGGCAAGTGGGTTAAAATTGATGGCTGGGCTGGCAGCGAAGAAGCTAGAGCAGAAATCATGAAAGCAGCAGCAGCTTACAAAGGCTAATGCTAATGACGGAGCTGCACTGCCGGCTCCGTCAACCCTCCTTTTCTATAAAACCAAAATACCATTTAAAAAGTAAAATCCCAGACATAAAAAAACGGGACCTAAAATAGACCCCGCATTATACCGACTGATCATACTTAATAAGTTACGAGACTTTCGGCATCGCTTTTAACAAGCGCTGATATAACTTAGTGTTTTTACGAATCGACTTATGCTTAGCATAAGCTTCTACAGCGCGGTTCCAAGCATCATCGCTACCGTGGGCATTAAGGGAAAAACTGGTGCACACCGTTTTGTTTTCCACTGTTGATGCCACCCCAACCTGAAAAATCGGCGTTAAATTACCGCTCTTCTCGGTTTTCAACAAATAACTAATGCCACGCACCGTGCCGTCACTTTTAAAGCAACGATCCTCTTTAGTCTCATCTAAATAACGCAGTTGATCAGCTTCTAATACCGCATCCCGGTTTAGCGCTTCTTTCTCAACATCGTTCTTCAGTTTACCTTCAAGACGGGTGCCCCCATTTTTCAGCGAGAAATACTCCTGATACAACTTGCCCGCCACGGTACGGCGCACTCTATAGCCATAGAATGCTTTGTTATCCAGTAGTTTAACGCTCACACTAACCTCGCTTTTTGCTTTTTTGACACACTATAGCTCAAAATATAGCATATGTAATTTAATAAGTCTGACACAATTACATAGCCGCGCTAACTATCTTCACAGATGTATTGATCCATATTCAATGCCGGAAGTTCCGCAGATAAGGCTCCAACTTGTTTAGCCGGCACACCTGCAACTGTCGAATGCGCCGCAACATCACTTAGCACTACGCTACCAGCGGCAACTTTTGCGCCGTCTCCCACCACAATAGGTCCTAGTATTTTTGCACCAGCACTTATCAACACCCCGTCGCAAATACGTGGATGACGTGGCCCGGGACCACTACCACAACCGCCTAAAGTAACCGAGTGCAACATCGACACATTGTTACCAACAACAACTGTTTCACCAATCACCAAACCTGTTGCGTGGTCTACCATCACCCCACTGCCAATTACCGCCGCCGGATGAATATCCACGTCAAACACGCTGGCTATACGATTCTGTATAAACAGCGCCAACGATTCCCGCCCCTGCAACCACAGCCAATGAGCAATACGATACGCCTGTACCGCCTGAAAACCTTTAAAGTACAGAAAAGGCATTCCATAATGATCGCAGGCTGGATCACGCTCAAAGTGAGCGCAAATATCCTTGGCCGCAGCATCAACAATACTTGGATCGTTAGCAAACGCCTCATTAAACACGTCTCTGATCAACATTGCCGGTACTGAATCACAATCCAGCTTAGCCGCTATATGAAAACTCAATGCATTAGCAAAATTGGCATGATTTAGAATACTTGCATGATAAAAACTCGCCAGCACAGGTTCATTTCGACCGTATTCACGCGCCTCAGCGGTCATTGCAGACCAAAGCTCACTTACAGATATACTCATAACGCCTCCCGACCACTCAAGGCCTCAACAAAGGCCAGTGGATAGCAACTCGCTGGCACGGCAACATAGCGCCTATATATGCTGGGTAACTCTCTCAAAATGGTCTCCTTTAAGCGCAAATCTTCGCGTTGCTTTAGGGCCTCTTCAAGCACCTCAATTCCTAATGCCCAATCGCACACCGCTGCCAACGGCGCGTAGCTTAAATGCCAACGCTCTGGCGCAATGCCGCCGCGATCTAAATTATAAGGCCTAAAAAATCCACAGCCTCGACCGGCGGCAAACTCGCCATCCAACCACTGATGAAGAGGACCAAACACACCATTATCTGCCACTTCAGCCGGCGTTAATTGCACCCGGTAATCACTGGCCACTGCAGCCGCATCGTACACGTCTACATCTGTGCCCCAATGATGGCGCGACGCGCCCGGCAGCGCTGACCAACGCAAAATTGCCGCTATTAACTCCGACTCAGATAACGCAGCCCACTCCAAAACCTGCCCCGTGTCATCTAACAAAACTCGTTCACCCGCGGCCTTGGCGTTCCAAATAGCTAGCTGGCGCTCAAAGCTCCGAAAGCCGCTAACTACTCGTAAATCAAATCCCGCTTTTGCGGCCGCAGATTTAAGTGATGTTAAGGGTGCAATAATATCCTGATGAACAGCAACACCATCCAGCATGGCCATGACCGAATAATCAAAGCCGAGCAGTACTTTTTTGCTGATATTATCGCGGTTCAGATTTAACATATTTTAGGTACAAATTATCCGTGCAGTTGAGTTATGGCTTACCGTGGCATCATACTACCGACAATTGATGTGTGTTGAAATTCCGGAGTAATAACAACGTGGAAGATACTTCCTTTGGTAACAAGAAAATCGCCCTCGCACTAGGCAGCGGATCGGCGAGGGGTATGGCCCACATTGGCGTTATTCAGCGATTAAAAGAGTTGGGAATTGAACCGGATATTATCTGCGGCACCTCTATCGGTTCGGTTATCGCAGGCTGCTATCTTACCGGCAAATTAGACCACTTCACCAACTGGATTCAATCCCTTAGTACTACCCAAGTATTGCACTATATGAGCGTCAGTTTAACCGCTACCGGCGGTGTCGCCCATGCAACTCGTCTAATAGAATTTTTCATCAACGAATACGGTAATCCCGATATAGAAAAGCTGGACACGCCCTTTGCGGCCGTCGCCACCGACCTAATGCGCGGTCGCGAAGTGTGGTTACAGCGCGGTCCGTTATGGGATGCGGTTCGCGCGTCAATGGCGATCCCCGGCATTCTCACTCCAGTTGCCTTCGGTAATTCTTGGTTAGTCGACGGCGGCTTAGTTAATCCGGTGCCGGTTTCAGTGTGTCGCGCCTTAGGTGCCGACATCATTATTGGTGTCGATTTAAATAGCGACCTTATAGGTCGTCAAAAAGTACTTACCGATGCCAAAGCACCCATAAGCGAGGAAACCATTGAAGAGGAAGAGTCGGAAGACGAAGAGCTAATCCCGCCCGAAGATGTCGAAAATGACCCATTTCTAGGTGCCGCCTTCAGTCGTTTTGCCGCCTCGGTAAAAGAAGCGGCCAGCAACTTCCGCAGTAATGGCACTCCCAAAAAGCCCGAGCCGCCCGGTACCATGAGCGTCATGATGAGTGCCATCAATATTATGCAGGATCGTATCACCCGCAGCCGACTTGCCGGCGAACCGGCTGACATTATGCTGTGGCCGCGACTTGGCCATATCGGCTTATTGGAATTTAGCAGCGCCGCAGAGGCTATTATTGAAGGCCGCGATGCAGTTGATCGGATGCTACCGGCCATTCGTCACGCTTTTCACAGCGAAGGTGATGATCGACTCTTAGATTTACCAAGCTAATACCAACAATCAAATACCCTCGAAACATATAGTTAATTACTTTAAGCACCCACATTTATGCACACACTTTGCCGAATTGACGACATTAGCGAACCAGGTTCAAAAGGATTTAAATTCCAAGACAAATCTCTGTTTGCCGTGCGCCAACGCGGCAAAGTCTATGTCTATCAAAATAGCTGCCCTCACCTCGGCATCGAGCTAAATTGGCAGGAGGATCAATTCCTCGACTACGATGATTCACTTATTCAGTGTGCAACCCACGGCGCCCTATTCATCATTGAATCTGGCGAATGTATTGCAGGGCCGTGCCACGGCAAAGCGCTAGAGCAGGTCGCCAGTAAAATCGAAGACGGTTACGTGATAGTGACTGGCGAGCTCAGCTAGGAAAATTCCGCTTAACTATTGTGCGGTTTCTCACCACGTCACACAGAGCTCCCTACGTTAATTCACAATACAACTGGAAGCGGTTCGGCCAAGAAGATCTCATCCTCATTCATTACCGCCTTATACGCGAGTACCTCTAGGCCTTGCTCCACCGCAGATTTAAACGTTCGGGCATACAACGGATCGATCTCTGCCGCAGGGCGAACACGCTCAATATCCTCATGCAGTACCGCAAACAACAATACTACTCGCATGCCCTGCTGCTGTAGCGCGAGCAATTCCTCAATATGGCGAACCGCCCTTGCGCTCACCGCATCGGGAAAGGCACCCACGCCATCGCCACAGTGCAAAGTAACCGACTTCACCTCGACATAGCAGTCGGCTACGCCCTCATTCGACGACAAAAAGAAATCTATGCGGCTGCCAGACACTAAAGTCTTTTCACGCTGAATATCGGTGTATCTCGCAAGGGGGGCGATTAGCCCCACGACCAAGGCCTCTGCCACCAAATTATTGGCGCGGGCAGAATGGATGCATATCATTCCACCGCAACCGGACTTAACAAGCTCCCAAGTATAGGCATACTTGCGCTTGGGGTTATGGCTATTGAGCAAGTAAACCCGACTCCCTAGCTCCGCACAGCCTGTCATCGCGCCGGTATTCGGGCAATGCACCGTTATTTCCTCACCGTTGTCTAAAACCACGTCTGCCAAAAACCGCTTATAGCGTTTTAACAAACGGCCTTGCAACAATTTTTCAGGCCACTTCACCCTGTACCTCATCTTTTTTTTAAATACTATTTACACGCCAATCATACCTTAGGCGCAGGCGAACAACGCTCGCTTGGGGCGCGCCACAGGCTAGCTCAGACCGCACCAACGGTACCATCTACTGTAGAGCAATGTTAATGTAAGACTATTGAGAGGCTGCACAACACCATCTGCAAGCCGCTAATTTCCGTCGTATTTTTGAAAGAAATTTGCGCATAACACCTCGGCATATCAACCGCAAAATGCCGTACAAAGAGTATTCATTGTGATTAAGAAATTTTTACTAGGCCTAAGTCTGCTATTACTCCTAATAGTACTGACAGTTAGTATTGCACTTGTCCAACCCCAATTACTGCGGGGCTTAATCGGCAGCAGTGCCCAACGCTTTGCCGGACTTGAAGTAGAGATTTCTGACATCCAATCGCATATAAATCCGCTTCGTTTTGAGATTAGCGGCCTGCGTATCAATAACCCAGAGTGGCCGAATCCAGAATTACTCGCCCTAGGCGATATCACCATTGCACTCACCAAAAGTCCCTTCAACCATCAGGCCTTTTGGGAACTCAACGCCAAGAAATTAAATATTAATATTGAGCAAAATGAAGCTGGTGAACTTAATTGGATAAGCAGCAAGCTAAAAGCTGAAGCCGACATGCCAAGCCCAGAGGAAATAAGCGATGGTCCGCTACTCCCCGGCGATTTCAATTTCAATCGCATTGCCATCAACGAAGTCACCTTAAAATGGCGCAATAAAAAAGGAGACGAAAGCCAAATCTATCTACCAGAAGTACGCGCAGAGCGAATTGAAGCGGGCAACGGCGATTTTTATATTGGCGTAGACTACCTAGAACAGCACGTCGAACTTAACAGCGCTATCACTCTATTCGACCCGCAAAAAGGCATACTCGGCTACGACCTCTCACTTCACCACGAAGACCTGGATATTAAGAGCAAAGGTAAGTTATACCTCAGCCCAAATTTAGAAGGTAGCACCCTGTCACTGAATGTGGATTTACGTAAGGCTAGCGCCCTCGCTAAACTGGTAAACACAGACATTCCTAAATTACCTAAAACTAAACTCTCAACTAATATCGCGATCACACCCAATTACGAGTTCAGCGATATCGTACTCAAGCTCAACGACAACAAAATTGAGGGCAACCTTAGCGTTAATGTGGAAAGCTCTGCCGTTGAAGCAAATTTGCGCTCGGCCGTGTTAGACATTGATAGCTTATTACCACCGTCGCCAAACACCCCCGCAGATGGTTCAGCAACAACCTCATCAACGAAAGCCATGGAACAAGAAGCACCTATCGACTGGGCCTGGTTAGACGAAACCGATGTCAAACTCAAACTCGCCATCAATAAACTCAGTGCTGTAGGATGGCAGCTAACAGACCTAAAATCTGACATCAACATTAAACAATCAATCGATGCAAAAATAAGTGCTTCACAAATATCAGAGTTGGCGACTAAGCGTGACATCAACGATTTTTCGGGCGAGATCCATCTTGAGCCGCTGGCGAGAGAAACCTCTGGCGCAGACGTCAAACTGTCGCTGAAAACACAACAACAGGGTATTAGCGCCGAAGCCTCGGGCAAACTCAACCTCAATGGCATAGCGGGAACCGAGCTACAAATAAATGCCGGCGCAGCGACCAGTAAGAGCGTATGGGCGCTAGCCCAACTGCCTTGGCAGGAAGCTGGCAAACTCTCCATAAAAGCCGAGGTTAAAACCAGCCAAGACAGCTACGCAGTAAAGGGTAGTAGTCGGCTAGGTGAACAAAGCACCGATTTAGATCTTAGTTTTACACCAGCGACAAAGCTCGAAGACGTACCTAGCCTGAGCGGCACGATATCGTTGCGCAAAATTGACCTCGCCTTCCTAAGTCCACCGACAAGTGACGCGACGACGACCGAAGCGGCCACGCCAAGTAAATCTTCAGCCAAGAAAAAGCTGATAAGCGACGACCCCATTGCACTAGATGCATTGAAGTCCATTAACGCAAAGCTGCAAGTGCAGCTTGAAGACATAGATACCGGCTACAACCTTATTCGCACAGCAAAACTCAAACCCACACTAAAAAATGGCTTACTAAAACTAAAAGACACCACTATTAACTTCGACGGTGGTGAGGCCAAAGTTGCCCTCAAGTTAGACGCCAGTAAAACCATTCCCGAGCTAGATATTAAATTTAGCATCGATGCCGACGACTACGGCAAACTTGGCTTAGATAAAGCGGCAGGGATCAATCAGGGCAACGGTCGAGTTCGTTTTGACGCAGACAGCAAAGGCGCCACTCCCCATCAGTTAGCCGCCAATATGAACGCCAAATTAGATATGAAAATCACTGATTTGGTGGCCCAAGGCAATGCCCTTAATCTCATTGGGTCTGACGTTCTCAGCGAAACCATCGACAAGCTCAATCCCTTCTCAGAGAAGAAAACCAGTACTGATATAGAATGCGTCGCGGTGCATTTTAAAGGTAGCAAAGGTAAATTCGTCAGCAAAGACGGCATCGCTCTAGAAACCAAACAAACCAAAATTATCGGCACCGGTAATATCGACGTTGGCAATGAAGAATTTTTACTTGGGGTGTCACCCATTGCACGCACGGGTGTGGGTATTAATGTTGGCGCAGCGGCGGGCTTGGTTCGGCTGGGCGGCACCTTTAGCAAGCCCAAAATTGTTGCCGACCCAGCGGGTATGTTTACATCAGGTCTTTCTACCGGCGCGGCGATTTACACCGGCGGCCTATCACTACTCGCCCAAGGCCTACTCAAGCGCGCCATCTACTCCGGCAGCGCCTGCGATGGTGATATAGACGAGATCCCAACGGTAGAAGAGTTGCCGGATGAAATTCTAAATCCAGTTGCACCGGGTGGTACTGGCCCGCAAACAGAGCAAACTGGTGCAGCGCAAACTACGCCTGCGCCAAGCTCAACATTACAATCCACACCATCAGAGCAGCCTGCAAATTAGCCCCTTTACAAGCTTATTTTTGTAGGCAAACAACTTTAAAACCATCGTGCTCAATCAACACCTCACTAGCGCTAAACAGAGCAAGTGCTTTGCGTTCGAGGGGAATGAACTGATTAACCACAAAGAGTGCCCGCCCCTGCCTGCGTAGCAAACGGTGAGCCGCCGCCAAGAAACGATCCGTTAACGACCCCGCCACCGCAAAGCCCTGATGAAACGGCGGATTACACAGCACCACGTCGACGGGACCATGCAAGCCCTCTGCACAATCTGCCAATTGCAGCTCTGCGTTTAAGCCATGCACATCGCAATTTTTTTCGGCCGCCAATAGGGCCGTGGCATTATTGTCGGTCAGCAACCAACTCGCATCTGGCAATTGCTGCGCGGCCATAATGCTTATATAGCCATAGCCACAACCTAAATCTGCCATGCGTGCTGGCCGCTCATTGTAAGCCGCTAAAAATTGGGGTAATTGTTCAATCAATAGCGCGCTGCCGCGATCTTGCTTTTGCCAACCAAAAACGCCCGGCTTGCTATATAACAAAGGTGCCTGCGCAATCTGCTGAAGGCTGGTGTAATCGTTATCTGGCAGTAAAGCGCTTGGCTCTGAGCATTTACAGATTGTCGCTATATAGGCGCCGCCATCCTGCTTTTTAATATCGGCAGTCGCCCCCACTAGGGCTGCAGCTTTCTTTGCGTAATTATGCAAACCATCATTTTTGTGCCCAGCTAGGATTAAATGCCCGCCAGAAGCTAATGCCGCCAAGGCCTGATTGATCAGGTAATGCACTACTGCCTTTTCTTTCGACACCCGATAACACACGGTTTGCGGTAAAACAGAACTCACCGAAACATCAAAATCATTCAGTTCGGTGTGGTATCCCGCCGCCCTCAGCTGCTGAGCAGTATCACAGCGATTACTAAAACACTGCCAATTTTGTTGCGCAGCGGGTAGCGGAGTATCGGCGATATGCTCATCCGCAAACCACCACACCGGTGCGGTAACCTCGGCAAACTGACGATAAAGAGCGAGCAGCGCAGTATCTGCGGCGACCGCAGCTTTTTTTTGCTCTGAGGAATTCGATCGTTTACTCATACTAAATGCTACCCGCTAAGTACTAATGGCACTGACCGTTGTTTATGGTGCTGCTTTATGGCGCAGTTTTAAGGTACACGCTGGCAACCTCTGCTGCTGTCAAGCGGCGATATTCACCCTCAGCCAAATCAGCATCTAAACTAATGCCACCAATCACCTCGCGGTGCAGGCGCGTCACTGCATTACCTTCCGCACCGAACATGCGCTTCACTTGGTGATAACGGCCTTCACATATTTTCAGTCGCGCGGTGTATTCATCCACAATAATCAGCTCCGCGGGAAGTGTGCGGGCTTTATCGTCTTTTAAGAAAACACCTCGTTCAAAATGTATCTGGGTGCGCTCAAGAATCGGCTCGGCGGTTTCAACATAGTAGGTCTTCCAGCATTGTCGCTGGGGAGACGTCACTGCATGTGACCAAGCGCCGTCGTCAGTCAACAACACCAACCCGGTGGTATCTATATCCAAACGCCCAGCAACGTGTAGGCGCTCAGGATTATCTTCATCTAATAAATCCAATACCGTCGAATGGCGACGGTCACGGGCCGCACAGATGTAACCCTGAGGTTTATTCAGCATTAAGTAACGCGGCCCAGCCGGACGCAATGATGCGCCCATGAGCGTCACGTCTGCATCTGTCGAAACAGAGAAAGCAACGTCGGTGACGACGTTACCATCCACACTAATATCGCCAGATTTAATCAGCTTTTTAGCGTCACTGCGGGAATAGTCGGTCACGCTAGCTAAATAGCGATCCAAACGTATTGGTTTACTGGAGGTATTCACAAATCCGAGGGCTCTTGCAGAATTCCGGTATTGTCAGGTAACTGCTCTGGGGCTTCAAGCAAACAATAAAAAAGGGCCGTAAGGCCCTTTCTATAAGAGTGTAACGTCCAGTTTATTGAGCGTCTGCACCCGTTTCAACATTTGCATTAACCTTGATATTGGTCAGGCTGCGCAATGCTGACTTTTTCTCCTCTACGTTGGCTTTAGCGTCTGCTTTCGCTTTGGCTGCAGCTTCAGCACGCTCTTGGGCACGGGCTTCGGCATCAGCTTTCGCCTTAGCATCACGCTCGGCTTTAGCGGCTTCGCGCTCAGCTTTTTTAGCCTCTGCACTGGCTTTCATTTCTTCGCGCTTAGCTTTTGCTTCAGCTTGTTTCGCGTCAGCACTGGCTTTCATCGCGTCACGTTTAGCTTCTGCATTTGCTTTTGCTTCAGCGGCTTTTTCGTCAAGATTAGTATCAACACTCACATTAGCTTCGGCTTTCGCTTCTGACTTTGAATCGTCGCTACCCAAACCTATACGACTTAAAAAGCCACCTTCAGCGGCCATAACACTGCCACTTAAACCTACCAATGCTGCTGCAATTACGATGTTTTTCATTTTCATGGTCATATCTTCCCCGTTTGATGTGTCACGCTTGTTATGTGCTACTCATTGTAGGGAAGCAATCTTCTGTTACAAGCATTCAATCACGTAATTTTCACCGCAACTTTTTTTATGCATAACGGTCATGTTCAGCTTACAGTCAGCTTTTACTGCTAATGCTCGCGTGTCGCTCTAAAGCGCACATCAGGATGACGCTCTTCCGTCAGTGCTAAATTGACGCGAGTCGGCGCCAAATACGTCAAGTGACCGCCACCGTCCAGCGCAAGGTTATCTGCGCATTTACGCTTAAACTCTTCGAATTTCTTCGGGTCATCGCAATCTACCCAGCGTGCTGTATAAACATTTACCGGCTCATACAAGGCTTCTACTTTGTATTCGTCTTTCAAACGATAAGCCACAACATCAAATTGCAGGGTTCCTACCGCACCAACAATCAGGTCGCTATTGCGCTGTGGCATAAACACCTGCGTCGAGCCCTCTTCAGACAACTGCTGCAAGCCCTTCTGAAGTTGCTTAGACTTTAAGGGGTCGCGTAAGCGTATCCGGCGAAACAGCTCTGGGGCGAAATGCGGAATACCGGTAAATTTAAGCTCTTCGCCCTCAGTAAACGTATCGCCAATCTGAATAGTGCCGTGGTTATGAAGACCAATGATATCGCCAGAGACCGCCTCATCTAACAACTCTCGATCTCCCGCTAGAAAACTCACCGCATCAGCAATTTTTATATCTTTACCAATACGCACATGGCGCATTTTCATACCCTTGCGATACGTGCCAGAGCACACCCGCATAAAGGCAATGCGGTCGCGGTGCTTGGGGTCCATATTGGCTTGAATTTTAAAAATAAATCCCGCAAATGCGTCTTCTCTGGCATCCACTTCGCGCTGATCGGTAGCCCTATTCAGGGGTGCCGGAGCCCATTCTACAAAGCCGTCGAGCATTTCACGCACACCAAAATTAGATAGCGCCGTACCGAAATATACCGGCGTCATCTTACCGCTCAAATAATCCTCAAGATTAAATTCATGGCTAGCACCGCGCACTAGCTCAATCTCTTCCAAATATTTTTCGTACTCATCATCCAGCAAGGCTTTCGCTTCATCGCTTTCTAAACCTTGAATCTGAATATCTTCGGCAATTACGGAGCCCTTACCCCACTGGAACACATGAATCACATCAGTGTATAAATTATAGACACCCTTGAAATCACGCCCCATACCGATAGGCCAATTGATAGGTGCTGCGGCTATGCCCAACACACTCTCAACTTCATCAAGCAGCTCAATGGGATCGCGAATATCCCGGTCCATTTTATTCACAAAGCTAAGAATTGGAGTATCGCGCAGGCGGCAAACATTCATTAACTTAATAGTTCGATCTTCGACACCCTTGGCGCCGTCGATAATCATCAGCGCCGAGTCCACCGCTGTTAAGGTGCGATAGGTGTCCTCAGAAAAGTCTTCATGGCCGGGGGTATCTAGTAAATTTACTATTCGATTCTTGTAGGGAAACTGCATCACCGACGACGTGACCGATATGCCCCGCTCTTTTTCCAAACTCATCCAATCCGAGGTCGCCGCACGATCATTCTTTTTACCCTTGACCGTACCCGCCACCTGAATCAACTGCCCCAGCAGAATCAACTTCTCGGTAATGGTGGTTTTACCAGCATCTGGGTGAGAGATAATCGCAAAGGTTCTGCGCTTGGCAATTTCCTGCTTTAAGGGTGAGATAGACATTGATGTGGGTCTTCTAACTGAGCTAATTTATGCAGCAACAAGATGGCCGCAACTATACGAGGCGTGAGTTTAAAGGAGTTGGGCGGTGCTTGCACTACCGGACGGTGGAAAGCGAGTAAATACAGCTGAAAATCAATAATCAACATTTAAAAACTTCAAAGCGCTAGTATTCACTAACAAATGACTGGAAGCATCATCAAAATAGCCATTTCATAAGGCCGGCGCCAAGCTTAATAAAGAGAGTGATATCTGACTGCCTTTATTGAATAATTAAAAATCCTGAAAGCCCACAACACCACTATTGCACTGATTCGATTTAGAAGAGTTAGCTGCGTCTAACACATCAACTTTAGCGAATAAAATGCTTGACCACCGATAAAATATTACGCTTTAATCCATCAGGTAAAACGGAATTAACTAAAAAATCAAAACATAAAGGGAATAACGTGAATAAGACTCTCCTAAGCTCTGCATTAACATCTCTTTTACTAATTTCGTCCTCACTCACAGTAGCGCAAGACAAAGTATGTTCTGGTCAACAAAACCGGACACATTAATTTGCTAATTTTTCATACTGAACCGGCGATAAATCATTGTTCGATGAGTGGAGCCGGTCTAAGTTGTAATACTTAATGTAAGCTCTAACATCACTGGTCATATGCTCGCGA
>JAGPVP010000060.1 GCA_018066965.1 Zhongshania sp.
CCATAAGAATACCACTGCCGGTGTCGCCGGGATTGCCGATGGGGATTAAGCCGCAGTCAAAAGTAGGGGCGTATTTTTTCACCATCTCTTCGTTCATGCAGAAACCGCCGGCGCATAAAATAACGCCTTTGCGCGCCCGTACCGTTTTCTCTTGTTGATCTATTCGCACCACTAAACCTTCGACGTCGCCGGCGTCACTCACAATTAAGGTGAGGGCGCGGCTGTCATAGTGCACATCCACCGAGCGAGTGTTGACTGCCTCGGTGAGAATTTTCATCAGCAGTGGGCCGCCGTTGTCGCCCTCAACTTGCAGATTGTGTCCGCGGGGTACAGGAGTGGCGTGTTCGGTAAAGGGGTAAGCCTTCTCATTGCCGGTGAATAATAAGCAGTCGTCGGTGAGGGCCATAATGGCGCGCTCTTTCAGTTCGCTCATTTTGAAAGGTACACCATGGCTAGTCAGCCACTCGTAATGGCCAATACTGTTTTCGCAGTAGTCGCGAATTTTGGCCTCGTCGGCCTGATTGCCAAAGCAGGCTTTCAGATAGTTGATCATGTTTTCGGTGTCGTCGTGGTAGCCGCAGGCTTGCTGAACCGGCGTGCCACCATTGCCGCCCATATAAATTTCAGCGCTAGATAATGCAGTGGAGCCACCACTGGCACTCGCCAACTCAAAAATGCTCACCTTGCTACCGGCATCGGCTGCCTCGATCGCGGCAGATGCACCTGCGCCGCCAAAACCAATAATGGCGATATCGGTGTCGATATCCCAGTGGGGAATGTCTTTAGAATTACGCGGTGCGGTGGCGGTGGTTTTGTTGGTCGGGCTCATGGTGAATCCTAATTATTAGACGGTATTTTCAGCGCTAGCGGAGCGCCTACGTTGTTGGTGATAGGCGCTGTTTGAGTATAAATCGCTAATAGCTGCTGGGGCGGTGCTGCATGGTTTTAGCTCTTATTGCGGCTAATCTTATTTTAATCGGCGTGGGCATAGCATCCGTTAAACGGATTATGTTGTTTTTGGGTGCTATTTTGTCGTCAATCTGGCGCTAAAAATTTGCTTCTGCGGAATGTTGACGCTGAGTATTAGTGCCAGCAGGCAAGGCTGGTTATAATGCCCGCCACGCAGAAACACTCTTAATTTATTTGGAGCAGGGATTCCCTATGATCATCAAGCCTCGTGTGCGCGGATTTATGTGTGTCACAACCCATCCAGTTGGTTGTGAGGCCAATGTAGCTCAGCAAATTGACTACGTAAAAGCCCAAGGTGCTATCCCTAATGGCCCCAAGCGGGTGCTGGTAATTGGTGCCTCTACGGGTTATGGATTGGCTTCGCGTATTAGCGCAGCCTTTGGCGCTGGTGCGTCCACACTGGGTATTTTCTTTGAAAAAGAAGGCACCGAGAAAAAGCCGGGCACAGCCGGTTGGTATAACTCGGCGGCATTCCATAAATTTGCAGAAGCCGAAGGCATTTACGCCAAAAGTATAAATGGCGATGCGTTTTCAGATGCAATCAAAGAAAAGACCATTGCCGAGATAAAAGCAGATCTTGGTCAGATCGATTTGGTGGTATATAGCTTGGCCTCGCCACGTCGTCAGCACCCTAAAACCGGCGAGGTGTTTAACTCAACACTCAAGCCCATTGGTAAAGATGTCACCCAGCGCGGCGTGAATACCGATAAAGAAACTATCGAAAATTTCACCTTGGTGGCTGCCAATGAAGACGAGATCAATAACACTGTTGCGGTGATGGGTGGCGAAGATTGGCAGATGTGGATTGATGCGCTAGATGGCGCGGGTGTATTGGCCGACGGCGCTAAAACCACCGCCTACACTTACCTTGGCGACAAGTTAACTTGGGATATTTACTGGCACGGCACCATTGGTGCGGCGAAGAAAGACCTTGATAAGCGCGTTATCAGTATCCGTGAGAAGCTCGCTCGCACTGGTGGCGATGCGCGAGTATCAGTATTAAAAGCCGTGGTAACTCAGGCTAGTTCGGCAATCCCAGTTATGCCTCTTTACTTGGCCTTGCTGTTCAAAGCGATGAAGGCGGATGGCAGCCACGAAGGGTGTATCGAGCAGGTTTATGGCCTGTTCAAAAATAGTCTCTACGGCGATACGCCGATTAAGGACGAAGAAGGCCGGTTGCGCGCGGATGGATTAGAAATGCGCCCTGAGATTCAGGCTGCCGTTGCCCAAATGTGGGATGATGTGACCACCGAGAACTTGTTAGCGACGACTGACTTTGCAGGCTACAAACGTGAATTCCTGCGTTTGTTTGGTTTTGAGATTGACGGTGTGGATTACGATGCCGATGTAGATCCTGTGGTAGAAATTAACAATATGGTGTAGTCGTCAAAGTTGGTTGCACAAGCTCTTATAAAAGGAAGCGTGGGCTTCCTTTTTTTATGTATGCGTTAGGCGTGGTGTGAAGCACCGTGAGACAGTTACTATTTCGGCAGGGGGCGAAAGCCCACTATCGACTCGGCACACTATTATCACAAGCGGACGAGCCGAACTTACAGGCAATGGCTGGGGGCCTCTGAATAAAATTATGGCTCGCTAAATACCTCTAATTGTTCATAACAAAATGCAGAACGACTTGAGACCCTACAAAGCAGGTGGTAAAGAAAATTGACATGGCAAGCACGCCAGCCAAAATGATGGGGAGCGGGTTGTCTTCGGCTAAATCCATCATTTTTCTACGGCCTTCTTTGTTTTGTAAGGCGAAGATCAGTGAAAAAGATTGCCCTAGAATCTCAATAAAACTCAGTGACTTTTTCTCTTTAGCCACTTTTTTTGAATCTAATGCGGACATTAAATTAATACCTTCAAATAATAGAATGGTTAGGGGTGGCTCTAGTTGGGTATAGAGCCACTAACCCTGCTGTTGCAATAAATAAACGTTGCACGATCTTATTGTATCTTCAGGGCGTTGCCCAGCGTAGTAAAAGCATGGCCATGATTAGCGCATCATTGGCCATGCTGATCACTCGCGCAAAGCTTATTTCCACTGGGCTTTGTGCAAGGCCCGATATTATTTTTTCGACGCTGATACTAAGCGTAGGTAAGGCAGTTTAATATCTAGTTCGCCAAACTTCTCCTTCGCTTGCTCGTCGCTCAGGCTAAGCCCAACGATCACGTCTTGCCCAGCTACCCAGTTAGCTGGCGTTGCAATAGGGGCGCCGTCAGTAATTTGTATGGCATCTAGAGCACGCAAAATTTCAGCAAAGTTGCGGCCTACCGACATAGGGTAAGACATGGTCAGGCGGACTTTTTTGTCTGGGCCAATGATAAAAACCGTTCTTACAGTTGCGCTGTCAGCGGGTGTTCGGCCATCGTTTAGATATGCTTCTGCTGGTAGCATATCGTATAGCTTTGACACAGAAAGTGAGGTGTCATCGATTATTGGAAAGTCAGCAGGCGCGCCGGAAAAGGCTTCTATATCTCGCTTCCACTTCATGTGTTCTTCTACGGTGTCTACGGAGACCCCCATTACCTTGGTATTGCGTTTGGTAAACTCTGGGGCCAGTTGAGCTACTGCGCCAAATTCAGTGGTACAAACCGGAGTGAAGTCTTTTGGGTGAGAAAATAAAATGGCGTAAGAGTCGCCAATCCACTCATGAAGCGTAAGTTCGCCAGCAGTTGAGTCTACGGTAAAATTTGGTGCGGTATCATTTAGCC
This sequence comes from Zhongshania sp., assembly GCA_018066965.1. Classification (GTDB taxonomy): domain Bacteria; phylum Pseudomonadota; class Gammaproteobacteria; order Pseudomonadales; family Spongiibacteraceae; genus Spongiibacter. The sequence goes on from JAGPVP010000060.1 coordinate 3,685, forward strand.
GAATTGCCATGAGATTAATCCTCGAATATTGCGTTAGTGAAATGACCAGTTAAAAGTCAATTCTGCGTGAGAAAGCAGTTTGTAATTAAATGGCTTTACCGTTTAGGTTTGGAGCCAATAGTAGGGAGTGGCGCCTGCTTACTCGTAGCGCCACGCTCTATGATTTGCACTAGATAGATAGCAATCCTTGTACCATCGCCAAAAATAGCGTGGCATTGTTTTTAGTGTGTTGTTTTATAAGGATAATTTTTATATTTATGCAGTAAAATGAAAGTTGATGTGGTTTGTTATTGTCATTTTTGGCATAAGGCTTTGTCAAAATTGTCATCGGTGGTGGTGAGTGAACTTAATGTGCTCCTAAGTCGTCATTCTTTCGAATTATTTGCGAGTCGCGCCGCCCTAGGCTAGAGTGTGGCGGTTTTTTGCATCGGTAAATCCATGTCTGTTACAGCCCCTCAGGAACTGCGAACCCAGCTTAAATTGGCGCTGCCCATTTTTGGCGGCCAACTGGCGCAATCTGCAAATGGCTTTGTCGATACCGTCATGGCGGGTAGGGTCTCTGCGCTAGACTTGGCGGCAGTGGCCGTGGGCGCCAGTATTTGGGTGCCGGTGTTTCTTTTTATGACTGGCATGCTGATGAGTGCCACCTCGGTATTAGCGCGCCACGTCGGTGCCAATCAATTAGATCGTATAAACCCCTTGGTGCATCAGGTTGTCGCGGTTGCTGTGGCACTGGGTATCGTGTCGGTGTTTATTCTGTGTAATGTCGCGCCACTGCTCACTTGGATGGATGTTGATCCCGCGATACGCCCCATGGTGGTCGATTATTTATTTGGCCTGAGCTGGGGCATGCCAGCCATCGCGATTGTCTTGGCGCTGCGCAGCTATACCGAAGCCCTAAGTCATACGCGGCCGGTGTTACTTATTAGCGTGGCTGGGCTATTGGCAAATATCCCTATCAACTACGTACTCATTTACGGCAAGCTTGGCGTGCCTGCGATGGGCGGTGTGGGTTGTGGCTGGGCAACAGCGATTGTCATGTGGATTATGGCGATCCTGATGTTGGTTTATGTGCATCGCCATCGTGCTTACAGTATGGCGCGCTTATCTATGCGTCCGTGGCACTGGGAACCAAAAACCATCGCTTACTTGCTGAGACTGGGTTTGCCCGTTGGTTTAACCATTTTCTTTGAAGTCAGTGTGTTCTGTATTATTGCCCTGCTGATTAGTCAGTCCGGCGCCGAGATTGTTGCCGGCCATCAGCTTGCGCTTAACTTTACCTCACTGGTATTCATGTTGCCGCTAAGCTTTGCACTGGCGGCTACCACTCGTGTTGGGCATGCGCGGGGGCGTCAAGATGAGCCCGGTTTACGTATCGCCATTTCAATCGCATTCAAAATCACCATGGTTATCGGCGCGCTGATGGTCACCATGTTAGTACTGGGTCGACACTGGATTCCCTTAATTTATACCGATAACGCACAGGTCATTGCCTTGGCGAGTTACTTGCTGCTGTTTGCCGCCCTGTATCAAGTCTCCGACGCCATTCAGGTCACCGCCAACGGCTGTCTGCGTGGTTTTGAAGACACCACCATCCCCATGATACTCACGCTCTTTGCGTATTGGGGCGTAGGATTGCCAATTGGCTACGTTCTGGCAACGACCAATATGTTGGTGCCCGCAATGGGTCCTAGCGGTTTTTGGTTGGGCTTGTTTGCGGGGCTTAGCTCTGCGGCTATATTGCTGGCTTTTCGGCTGCGTTGGCGATTGCGTCAGCCCTTGTAAAGGTGCGCGCTTACGAATTGCGGGGCGCTTTGTATACAGTGTAATTGACCTGTTTAGACCACTCTGCTACTGTCTCGCCTCCTTCAGGTCTCCTGCAGTTTTTCACAAACTCAGGATTAAATAGGAAGCCGGTGAACACCTCGACGAGGTTTGCATTCCGGCGCTGCCCCCGCAACGGTAATTGAGTACAAGAGTGATCTCTACGCCACTGTGCCTTCAACGGTATGGGAAGGCGATCACTTCGAGCCTAGGCTCACTCATAAGCCCGGAGACCGACCTGAAAGTTTAGCCGAGCGTTGCGGTGGGCGACGACAGGCCGGTAGGGTTTTCCCTTTGGCATTGTTGTCACGTTCCCACCGCCTGTTATTTCCCCTTTCTTTTTCGTAGCGCTTTACCTTCTGCCCATAGTGGCATCTGAACGGAGTGCTATGTCGTGTTCTGCTTACACGCAGTTAGCCTTAATGATATTTGCGCCGTCTTTGCGGCCCGCCAACGCGGTCAGATGATGTCTAGTCGGAATAAATTCTGATGACGTCGGCGGCTTCGTTGCGCCCTGAGTCTGGCGAAAATCGGGGAAAGCTTCGCACCGGCTTAACAACGGGTGTCTGCGCAACGGCTGCCGCCGTGGCTGCCGCGCGGCAATTACTATTAGGTCAAAGTACCGATGTTGCCTCCATTAGACTTCCGGGTGGCAGTTATCGTCAGTTATCGATAGTTGATTTAAAGCTTGATCACGGAGCTGCCGTCGCTGGCGTCATCAAAGATGCCGGTGATGATCCGGATGCAACTCATGGCGCCAGATTGTGGGTAGAAGTGATTTTAAGAGCTGAGTCTGGGGTGCAATTTATTGCCGGTGCCGGCGTGGGAACGGTTACCCGTAAGGGCCTGGTTATACCGGTTGGCGAGCCGGCGATTAACCCTGTGCCACGACAAATGATTAGCGATCATTTGCAGCAATTAGCCGACGAGGCTGACTACCGTGGTGGTTTTCGGGTGACCGTTGGTATAGACAATGGCGAGCGCATTGCACTCAGAACCATGAACGGCCGCTTGGGCATTGTCGGTGGCTTGTCAGTGTTGGGCACCACGGGCATTGTTAGGCCATTTTCCTGCTCCGCGTATATCGCCTCCATTCACCAGTCTATTGATGTGGCCAGAGCCAATGCGATTGATCACATCGCGGCCTGCACCGGTGGCACCAGTGAAATCTATGCCCAGCAGCGCTACGGCCTTTGTGACGCGGCGATTGTTGAAATGGGTGATCTCTTCGGCGCTGTTCTTAAATATCTTCGGCGTAATCCGGTCGGCTTTCTGAGCCTTTGCGCAGGCTTTGGCAAGATCGGTAAATTTGCGCAGGGAAATTTAGATACCCATAGCCGCCGCTGCGATATTGATTTTGCATGGCTTACACAGCAGGTCGCGGACTTAGGTGGCGATCTGTCTTTACAAGAGGCGGTACGCAATTCCAATACCAGTATTGAAGCCTTGGGGTACTGCCAACAGCAGGACATTCCCTTAGGTAATCATATCGCCGAAAAGGCCTTAGTCGTCGCTAGATCGTATTTACCCGCAAATATCGGCTTAGATGTTTGCGCAGTAGATCGGGCGGGGAAATTAGTCGGCTACGCCCATGAATAAACAGCTGGGCGATTTAGCGGTAAAAAATTCAAAACATTAAAGCGTATTAGCACAGCGGGCATAGCAAGGTATTAGTGACCTTGCCCAACAAGTCATCTTTTAGGGGCCGGAGCCTCAGTCATTGGAGTAAGAATGTGAACGAGCCACACGACTATATTCGCGACGGACAGTTTATTTATCAGGAGTCCTTCGCAACTATTCGCCGCGAAGCCAAACTCGCCCATTTGCCAGCGGATATGGAAACCTGCGCAGTGCGAATTATTCATGCCTCGGGAATGATTGATGTTGTAGAGGACTTAGATTTTTCACCAGCGGCAGGCACGGCAGCTCGGGTAGCCTTAGCCAGCGGAGCGCCAATTTTTTGCGATAGCGAAATGCTTGCCCACGGCATTACCCGTGCGCGTTTACCTGCGCAAAATTCGGTAATTTGCACCCTGCGAGACAGTCGCGTGCCACGCCTCGCCGCAGAGATAAACAACACCCGCAGTGCTGCGGCATTGGGTTTGTGGGGCGAGCAATTAGAGGGGGCGGTAGTGGCGATTGGCAATGCGCCTACCGCCTTATTTCATCTATTAAATTTAATCGCAAACGGCGGCCCTAAGCCGGCTGCAATCTTAGGATTCCCCGTGGGGTTTATTGGCGCCGCAGAAAGTAAACAGGCGCTGGCGAACACTCTCGGTGTAAATTTTATAACGGTGCACGGTCGTCGCGGCGGTAGCGCGATGGCGGCCGCCGCAGTGAACGCATTAGCTATGGATAGAGAGATATAACAATGGGAAAAATAAATCAGCACGGCCATCTTTACGGTATTGGCGTTGGCCCCGGTGATCCAGAATTACTTACGCTTAAAGCAGTGCGTTTGCTGGGTGAGTGTCCGGTGGTTGCCTATTTTTGTAAGCGCGGTGGCTTGGGTCGTGCCCGTAATAACTGCGCCATGCATTTAACTAACGAGCACATAGAGCTGCCATTGGTGTACCCCGTTACTACCGAGCTAAATCATAAAAGTGAAGAGTATCGACTTAGTATTGAGGCGTTTTTTGACAGCGCGGCCGAGGCCGTGGCGAGCGAGCTTGAAGCGGGTAGAGACGTGGCCATGCTCAACGAAGGTGACGCATTTTTTTATGGCTCGTTTATGCATGTGTTCCTGCGCTTGAAGTCACGGTTTGAGATTACCGTGGTGCCCGGCGTGAATTCCATAATGGCCTGTGGCGCATTGCTGCCCCAGCCACTCGTGATGCGTGACGATGTGCTTACGGTGATTCCTGGCACGCTCGATGACGATGCGCTGGAGGCGAGTCTGTCGGGCAGCAAGGCCACCGTGATTATGAAAGTGGGTAGTAATTTGGAACGGATTCGCGGCGTAGCGCAGCGCCTGGGTATGGCGGATCGGGCTTGGTATGTAGAAAAGGCCAGTCTGCCAGAACAGAAAGTCATGCCGCTTTCTGACGTTAGCTTGGCGAGTGCGCCGTACTTCTCCATGGTCTTAATTCCGGGGTCGGGAGAGCGGCTGTGAGTGGACGCTTGTCCGTAGTGGGCACTGGCCCCGCAGGCGCGGCGTGGCTCAGTCCAGAAACCGCAGAGCTGATTGAGCAGGCCTCCGACTTAGTGGGCTATGGCCCTTATATACAGCGCGTTGCGGGGGCTGGGCATATCTGTCACAGCTCGGATAATCGTGAGGAATTACAGCGGGCAGCCTTTGCCTTGGATCTTGCTGCGCAGGGCAAACATGTTGCGGTGGTGTCCGGTGGCGATCCGGGAATATTTGCCATGGCGGCGGCTATCTGTGAGTGCGTGGCAGATGCGGAGGATGATCGTTGGTCGTCGGTGCAGCTTGGGATTTATCCCGGAATCTCTGCACTTCAAGCGGCGGCGGCGAGGGTGGGTGCACCATTGGGACATGACTTCTGTGTTATGTCGCTGTCGGATGTACTCAAACCTTGGGGCGTGATTTGCCGGCGAGTAGCGCTGGCCGCCGAGGCTGATTTTGCGATGGCTTTTTATAACCCGCGCTCGTCAAATCGGCCTTGGCAGTTGGGAGAAGTATTAGCGCTATTGGCGCAAACCTTGACTCCCGATACGCCGGTGGTGTTTGCGCGGGCGGTGGGGCGTGACGACGAGCGAATACACTTCACCTGCCTCGCTGAAGCCGACCCTGAATTAGTGGATATGAGTACGTTGGTATTGATTGGCAATTCCCGTAGTCGTTATTTTGACCACGGTGACCGGCGCTGGATGTATAGCCCGCGAGACTATCCCCAAACATTATCTGGGGATGGCGCTGCTAGCGAGTAAAGATTCTAAGCAGTCAATTAGGGCGAGGTAATGAAAAAACGCTCGGCCGGCGCTGCGCACATCTGGGCGTTGCACCATCAGCACTGGCAGACCGAGTTCTCTCGCAGCTTGCAGCTTGGCGTCGGCGGCGCTGCCGCCTGAGTTTTTACACACAATCATGTCTATTCGGCGTTCGCGGAGTAGTTGGCGCTCATCCTCTAGCTTGAACGGGCCGCGCTGAGTGAGTAGCGTCCAGTCATCAAATTTGGGCGCGGGCTCTGGTGCGTCTACGCAGCGAACGGTGAAGTGGCGTTGCTTGATGTGTTCAAAGTGGCTAAGGCTGCGGCCGCCGGTCGCGAGCAATATTCGGTCGCCGGACTTGCTGTGATCGTAAATTGCAGCGGCGGCGCTCGCTAGGTCTGGCGCAGTGTGCCAAAGGTCGCCGTCCTGCGGCTGCCACGGTTCGCGGTCTAGTCTTGCCAGCGGGATGTTACATACTTCGCTGGCTTGAATGGCATTGTCAGACATTTGCGCGGCAAAGGGGTGGGTGGCGTCAACTACGACATCAACCCCTTCACGTTTAATCCAATCGGCAAGTCCGGTAGGGCCGCCAAAGCCGCCGCTTCGCGTCGGCAAGCCGGAAGGCAGTGGACGGCGAGTGCGTCCCGCCAGAGAGTAGGTGGCCTTAAAGTGTGGGCGGGCCAGTAACTCGGCTGCCAGATTCATGGCATCCCGAGTGCCACCTAATATCAGCACATGCATCGCATTACGTCCGTGAAAAAGGAGCGGTATTTTACAATGAAGCGACAACAAGATGCTTTGCCTACAGGCAAAACAGAGACTTTATTTCGGCCGTGGCTAAGTCTAGTCGGCATGAGTGAGTCGGGCTGGGCTGGTATTGCCGAAGAGGGCCGCGCCGCCATAGCGCAAGCCAGTTTATTAGTGGGAAGTCAGCGTCAATTACATCATATACCTGAGCAGGCGGGGCAGCGCCGTATGCTGTGGCCCAGTCCAATACAAGCGGGCATTGATGAAATATTGAAGCATCAAGGGCAGCAAGTTTGTGTGTTGGCCAGTGGTGATCCCTTCTGGTTTGGTATTGGCGCGACCTTGAGCCGCCACCTGCCC
>JAGPVP010000068.1 GCA_018066965.1 Zhongshania sp.
AGACATCGCCTGCATTAACGAAGGCAAGCTGTCATTCCGGTCACATAAATTGCGCAACACTATCGAACGACTAATAAATAATAATAATGAATTTACGGAAAATAAAAGGCGCAATCGACGAAATTATGCGCGAACCGAGCATTACCAAATCAGTATAGAGCCACATTTACTTCCCAGCCTAGCGCCTGGTACGCAGGAGCTCGGCACCCTCCTGCAAATTAAAAACACTAGCACAAATGCAAATATGAATATTGATTTAGCGGGACTAGAAATTTTATATGGCCTAACTGCTACCGAAGCCATCGTGACTCGCCATTTAAGTAGCGGCTTAGTAATTCGAGAAATTGCAGAAGCAATGAGCGTTAAAGAGAGCACTATTAGATCGCATTTTAAAGCTATATACACAAAACTTGGCGTGCGCTCCCAACCGGAATTACTCAGCAAAATTATGTCGTCACTTGCTCGAACCAAAATGGATTTGATTTGAAATTAATACCATATCCAATAATTAATTGAGATCCTAAGCTCTTGCAAGTTAAAGCTTAGGATCGCCGATTTAATACATATACAGCTAGGATTAAGCTAGCAGCTGACTCAAGGTTGCCGCCAACCTGGCACCCAGGTTTTACTAAACGCAGGACTAGCCCAGCCCGCAGGGAACTCAGCGGGGGCCATTTGTTCGCCGCCAATAATCACATCGCCAAGATCATCTTGATACGTCAGCCACGGTATCGTCGGCTGCCAAGCCAGCGGTTTTTTCGACCAGTCGCACACGCCAGTAGCAAAGGTTTGCTCTAGCTTCTGCCAGTCCGCCTCTTGCCAGATTATATTGCCCAAGCCGTAATTATCAGCGCGGCTAAAGGGCTTTAGTTGACACTGTACCTGATCACCGTATTTGTCAGCACCAGCTTGGGTGCGCGGCGTACCGAATACCAACATGAGCTCTTCAGGACACATTTGCCCCGGCACGCCGCTGCACTGGTCCTGCACACTCGCGGGCTTGTTAGTCACAATTTTCTCCGCCAGAGGTGTGTCACTGGTGTCTGCTTCTATCGCGTCTAGCCAAGACGCCATGGCGACCAACGATTGGCTCATATACGTGAGATCACCAACCAAGGGGACTAGACCACCCCAGTGGACAAAGTTGTCGCGGTTGCCAAACTCACGCTCTAAGCGCCAGCGCACCCAATAGCCGTGCACACTGTCGTGAGCGATGCCCGGATCGGGGCCCGTCATATTGATAATCGGCACCGTGTCCATATTCACCGCAGTATTTAGAATCCCCGTGCGGTAGGCATTTGGCAGCGCGGGGTAATCCGGTTTTAAACGCTCAGCGGTCACGTTCAAACTCGGATCAAGGCCGCCGATATTGGTGTTCAGCTTTAAAAATTGGCTAGGAAGTATAGTCCCTTGTTGCAGTGGAATGAGGCCGTATTGCACACCCTCATTCCCCAAGGGGAAACCAGAAAAACCATAACCTAGATCTTTTTCTATTTGCGACCAATGATCGCGCAGTTGATCTTCAGCGGGGAATTGCTCGCGCTGACCAATCATATTTTGCATAAAGGTCAGCACGTCACAGCGTGCGCCGCCGGGGTTCGTGTCTTGGTCAAACCGCTCTTCGTCACTTATACCTCCGCAGCTAGACGCGGGATCAACCGCCTCGGCAAACAGCGCCGAATCCGCAACCGACGCATTCACAATGCCGTTGAGATGACCGTAAACCTCGTTCTGTTGAAGCACCGTAAATAGCGTACCATCACGCGCCAGCAGCGCCGGATCATTCATATTGGTTTTAAAGTAACGCAGCAAAATATGATAATCCGCAAACTGGGTAGCGGTACTCATCACATCGGGGTAGGTGCAAGTAGTTAGTAAACCTTGGTACAAACCGGGGTAGGCATTGGCGATCATATTCTGCGTAATCGCACCGCCCGAGCAGCCTGTGCCGACGGTATAACGCAACTCGCCGTACTGTTCTATAAAGCGCTCCTTCGCCATCATCAGCGATTCGGCCTGATAACTAAGATTGCAGTTGTGACCCAGATTAAGCTGCGCCGTCGACAGCACCGACCACCCCGAACCCAGAGCTGTAATATAAGACTGATCGATTAACGGGTTGCCCGGAATCGTGCCGGAGTAATCGTCGGTTTTTGGCGAGCTGGTATCGTGATCGCCACGGCAATTACCACCGTGAGTGACTAATAAACGACCATTCCACTGCGACTGCGGCTGAACCGGCGTCCAATCTTCGCCCACCTTCTGCAAAGTAAAAATCGTGTACTGATCCCGCGCCTGATAACCGATTTCCTGCCGCACAATAAACGGCAGCGTTTCGCCGGTATCGGTCGTGGTCATCGCCACATCGTCTGGCGGGCTTTCTGGGTCATAGGGCAGCAAACCGCCATTTAGGGGATTGCTCGATTTATAAAGCCACTTGTATTCCACCGGCTGATTACAATCTTCATCAGCCGCCGTATCCTGGCACTCCCAAAACTGAATATGCGGGCCTGTAAACACTGGGCCACCAGAAGGATGGTTCACCACGGTAAGGTCATTGCCTATATTGGTGCTGAGGGTGTTGTCACCCACCGCCAATCCATCAACCACGCCCACTAACCGCAGGGGATTATCTGCCGTCGCCTGCAACACACTAGTCACATCGCTGCCATTGCGGGTCAACACGAGCTCTTCTGCCGCAGCGGCATTTTCTAAAATCACCTCAACGAGCACATCGCCCGCCGACACCATATCTGGCCGATTAGACAACACCCGCAGCTGCGCTGTGTCTTCTGCCGAACTACCATCAGGATCTGGCACACCTGAACTGCCGCCACCGGAACTACTACCGCCGCAGGCCGCCAATGTTAGCGCTATTAAAATCGTAATTATTTTTATATTCACTGCTATTACCTCTGCTCGCGCTGACGAGCTGCTTTACAAAGCCAAAACCACTATGACACTTTATATGCAAAATGTGCAGTGTCAACTTACATAGTATTTAGAAAGTATAGACGTCGAGGGAAAAACAGGCGGAATTAGCTGCGATAAAAGATAGGACCATTACCGAAAGGATTTAATAAAGAGGGAGGTTTTAACGGAGGCGCTTGATATATCAAGGCCTAAAATGACGCAACGGAAGCTTTCGGAAATGAGCCAGAATAAGGACTGCAAGCCCAGCCCATGAACCGTCTAAACAGAAATGCTCTTTGCTCGCGATGACGCCCAAGCTGCAATCCAGTCATTTCGCCGATACACGAAATACACCGCCACAGCCAAATCAAACGTCGCACAAAACGCACCATAGGCGAGTGGCACCTGCGTGGATTGCCTACCTCCGAACAAATCTATTCCGGTGTGCTGATGAATCTCATGAAGGAGATCCCACGTCCCATGCATTGCGTAGCCCGCGATAAGCAATATGGGCAACCGTATGCCGAGGCAACCAAGAATGGCGAAGAGAACGACCGCTGTCGTTTCAAGCCACCATGCCGACTCATCACCAAAATAGGACGTAAACGCCAGATAAAAAGCAGCGATAAAAATCAGGAACGCACCATACAACGCAGACTCGAATCGAGCAGGCACAAAACGGCGAGAGAGATACATCGAACCGACCGCAGCCAAAACGCCAACGCTGACATACAAGATCATAATGATTGCTAGCGCCATAATTTTCTCTCTATCTCGACAGTGAATCGAATTTTATTTTAGCGGAAGAAAGTGCAGGTGCGGTCAGTTTAAGCGAGATTACTACAAGGAAACGTAACTCTGTATTAGGAAGCTCAGGGCAACGACTCACTAACGACCTAGCATATAAGAAGCCTAATACTCGCTGCTGCGTTTTGGTAAACAGCGCGTCACCGATTAGTCACACAAGCTCACTCGCAAAGAGACCCTTTATGGGTACTTTGATACCTAAATTGGGTCTTTTAACGGCAGGCTAAGTATATCGACATTAGATTATTTCAATGTCGAAATGTATTCCCAGACCACTCTTATGTCAAATTATATGGATGTTTTCGATATAGCGTTTTTCTTATGTCCAAAACTCGTTATGGACGTACCATTGATCAATATCCAGACAAAAAAAGCCCCTCAAGATGAGGGGCAATGAGGTGTATACAATGTGTGCACTTTAAGCGGCTTGTTCTTCCTCAGCCTTTACTGACGCCTCCGGCTCATCAACCACTTGCCGAATAAGATAATCAAAGGCACCCAGCGCTGCAGTTGCGCCGCTACCTACCGCAACCACTATTTGCTTAAAAGGCGCGGTGGTTACATCACCTGCAGCAAACACACCTGGGATTGATGTTTCTCCCCGTGCATTTATTTCAATTTCACCACGGGCTGTTAATGCCACACTGCCTTTCAAAAACTCGGTGTTGGGCACCAAGCCGATCTGCACAAATATGCCCGCAAGGGTGACGCTCTTCGTGTCGCCGGTATTACGATCTGTATATTGCAAACCGGTAACGCGCTGGCCATCGCCGAGTACTTCGGTGGTTTGGGCGCTGGTGATAATGTCGATATTTTTCATCGACCGCGCTTTGCGTTGCAGCACTTCATCTGCACGTAATTTGCTATCGAATTCCAGTACCGTGACGTGGGCAGTTATGCCGGCAAGGTCAATTGCTGCTTCTATACCGGAGTTACCACCACCGATGACCGCTACGGACTTGCCTTTAAATAAAGGGCCGTCGCAATGCGGGCAGTAGGCCACGCCTTTGCCGCGATATTCCTGCTCGCCGGGTACGTTCATTTCTCTCCAGCGTGCACCGGTTGCTAGCAGTACCGAACGGCTTCGTAATACTGCGCCGCCTTCAACACTAACTTCTATGCTTCCGTCTTCTGCCACGGTCAGCGCAGATGCTTTATGGCCACGCATAATATCGACGTCGTAGGCGCCAACGTGGGCTTCTAAATTGGCGACTAATTTAGGGCCTTCGGTTTCAGTTACCGAGATAAAATTCTCGATGCTAACGGTATCTAATAATTGGCCGCCAAATTTGTCAGCAAGCACACCTGTTTTGATACCTTTACGCGCTGCGTAGATAGCCGCCGATGCGCCCGCCGGACCACCGCCAACAATCAGCATGTCGAATAGGTCTTTTTCGGCTAGCTTTTTAAGACTGCGTGCGCCGGCATTTTTGTCGATTTTCTTTAATATATCAGCCAAGCCAATACGGCCCTGTGAGAACTGCTGACCATTCATAAATACAGTCGGCACCGCCATAACTTTGCGGTCGTCCACCTCTTGCTGAAACAGCGAACCGTCGATCATTTCGTTGCTGATTTGCGGATTGATCGCCGCCATCATATTCAGCGCCTGAACCACTTCTGGGCAGGTCTGGCAGCTCAATGAAATGTATGTTTCAAAGCGGTATTCGCCGTCGAGATTACGCACTTGCTCGATTAGTTCTTGATCAATCTTCATTGGGTGGCCACCGCTGTGAAGCACCGCCAAAACCAAGGACGTAAATTCATGACCAAGTGGCACACCGGCAAAACGCATCTCTGTGCCGTTAGCCACCGAACGGACACCCATTGCTGGGCGGCGCGCCGCAGTATCTTCACCCTCAACAACGGATACCAAAGCAGACAGCTCAGACACCTCATTCATTAGGGTTTCAAGCTCACGGGATTTGTCTTGGCCATCGAGATACGCGACCAGCTCTACCGGAGTTTTTAAATTTTGGAGGTAAGTCTCCAACTGGATTTTCATTTTCGCGTCTAACATGACAACTCCCGGAAATATTTAAATTAATTTTACAAATTCGGTTTAAAAAAGGCCCCGTTACCGAGGCCAACAGGGGTGTTAAATTTTACCGACTAGATCCAGAGACGGAGACAATGTCGCTTCACCAGGCTGCCATGCGGCTGGGCATACTTCGCCGTCGTGCTCAGCTACGTACTGGGCCGCTTGTACTTTACGAACCAGCTCTTTAGCTGAACGGCCAATGCCTAGGTCATGTAGTTCTGCCACTTTGATTTCGCCCTCTGGGTTAATCACGAAGGTGCCGCGCAATGCCAGACCGTCTTCTTCAATCATTACGCCGAAGTTGCGTGAAATCCGGCCAGTTGGGTCGCCAATCATTGGGTATTGAATCTTGCCAATGGTGTCGGATGTGTCGTGCCATGCTTTATGGGTAAAGTGAGTATCAGTTGAGACCGAGTACACTTCAACGCCCATTTCTTGTAACTGCGCGTAGTGATCTGCCATGTCGCCCAGCTCGGTAGGACATACAAAGGTAAAGTCCGCAGGGTAGAAGACGAGCACTGACCACTTACCCAGTAAGTCGGCATCGCTTACATCAATAAAGTCGCCGTTGTGGTAGGCGGTGGCTTTGAAGGGTTGTACTTTGGTGTTGATAATTGTTGGAAACATAATGTCACTCCTGACGTTTTGATAAAGGTAAATTCGGTTTGCATTAAGCTCAGGAGCCATACTACGGAAGGGTAACTTTCATATCTAATCGATCGTTATTATGATATTGATAGGTTTTACCAATACATATTGAGCAGCCAATGATAAAGATTCGCGATCTTCAATACCTCGACGCCGTTGCCAAGCACGGCCATTTTGGTCGTGCCGCCGACGCCTGCTTTGTTAGCCAGCCAACGCTGAGCGGGCAGATTATGAAGCTGGAAGATCAGCTTGGGCTAAGTCTTTTTGAGCGCCACCGCAAGAAGGTGATGCTGACCCCAGCGGGTGAAGAACTGCTCTTACGCGCACGGCAAGTTCTGCGCTCCGCAGAAGACTTTGAAGAAACCGCCAAAGCACTATCAGACCCTCTAAGCGGTGACTTGCATGTGGGTTTAATCCCCACCGTAGCACCGTATTTGCTGCCGCATATTATGTCTGCGCTCAGCGCCGCACTGCCCAATATCAATTTCTTTCTGCACGAAAACCAAACCGATGTACTGCTAAAGCAATTAGATGAAGGCAAGCTTGATGTGTTGATTCTAAGTTGGCTGGACAGCATGGCGAATGTCGAACGCTACACCCTGTTTGATGAGCCCTTAGTGCTGGCCTCCCCTGTCAATCACCCCCTAGCTCACAGCGACTCGCTTACTCTAAAAGACTTAAACGGACAGTGGGTACTCACACTGGAAGACGGTCATTGCCTGCGTGACGAAGCTTTGGGCTACTGCTTTAGTGCAGGTGCTAAGGAGGATTCGCGCTTTCAAGCAACGAGCTTAGAGACCTTGCGATATATGATCGCCAGCGGAATGGGCATTACTTTAATACCAGAGCTAGCCATAAAAGAAGGGGAACACGGGCTGCGATACACCCACTTTAAAGCACCGGTACCGAGCAGAGAAATTTGTTTATTAGTGAGGCCAAACTATTCACGCATGGAATGCGTGCGCGCTGTCGTATCGTCCATACGGGACTCAATGGCCGACTATGTAAAATAGCGCGGGACAATATGCGACCCGCGCGGTAGAAAATTATTCTACAAAGGGGATACTGCCGAGATAGTCCAACTTACCCACATCTACCCCGTTATGGCGCAAAATTGCGTAGGCGGTGGTCACGTGGAAATACAAATTTGGAATAACAAAACTGACCGCAAACGTACTGCCCAGCATTTTTTTGCCATCTAACCAAGGTAGGCTAATTTCTTTCGACGCGGTATCCACAAAATCTGCCGCGCTATACGTGGCCAAATAATCCTGCACAGCCGCAATACGAGCATAGAGCTCGTCCAAGGTCGTTTCAGTATCTTCATGCTTTGGCGCGCTATCTGATTTTCCTGCAAGGCGAGCAGCACCTAGCTTAGCCGTATCACAACAAATCTGAATCTGACGTATCAAAGAGAATTGGTCGGGGGCTAAGCGTGAGGTTAACAACACCTCTGGTTCGATTTTTTTGGCCTCGGCAAACTCAGCCGCTTTTTCTAGCATTGCCTTCAAATTGCCCAGCATCTTACTAGCCTGCACGACAGTAATGTCATAAAACATGGTTGATCACCTCAGCGAATGAATTGAACTATTTATGTTTTTGTTGCTGGTACAGAGTTGGGGTGCTTGGCCTCTCTATTCAATAGCGCAAGAATTATTATTTTATGTCGCGCACAAAACA
>JAGPVP010000092.1 GCA_018066965.1 Zhongshania sp.
GGATCAGGCTATGAAAGAGATCAGCTATTACTTGATGACATACTACAACGAACAACGGCCTCACCGGCACAACAATGGATTAACGCCGGCGATGAAAGAAAAACAACCTAAGAAACTGTCCGGAAATAGTTGACCACTACAAGGCGAACCTATCAAAGAGGGTAAATAGGTCGTAAACCCCTCCTTATTCAAACGCCGAGCAAAATTCCACACCTCGTCATAAATTCCCGGTATTTCGTGAATCACTATAATCGCAGGGCCTTCACCCGATTTATAAACCGGCCGCGTCACCCCCTTAAAGGTAAAACTGCCCGGCTCAAAATCGGGATAATCTTCAACGATAGGGGCCTGCTTATTAGTGCCAGCTTTCCATTGGGGTGTATCTATGGCGCGATTCGGCATTATTTATTACCTACGTTATTTACTAGACGGGACGTCTCTTACGAAACCGAAACATACTTAGCGCTCTTCGTTAACGATCGTCGCCAAATAAAACAGGGGATTTGCACGTACTACATATATTGATCGACTTTGGCCTTTTAAAATCTGGTATGACGATCTACGCAGGAATAAGACTATGCCACGAGACTTGATCGCATTGCTAACCATTATTCTTGGGTAAAACTCTGTTGCTAATAATACGTTTTAACTCCGCATCATATTTCTCTCCATCTAGCTTCTCAACCCAGCTACTCCAACTCAACGTTTCATATTTTTGGTATATTTTTAATATGTCGCCTGCCACAACAGTGATCTCGATCACTTTCTCATTTACATGCATCGAAACCGCTCCACCTCCGGTAGTAAGCTTATAAGTTATCGTATGCCGCCCAGGAGTTAACTCTGCGAAACATGTGCTATTTCCCACCAAACTAGTTAATAGTGGCAGTTTAACTTCTATTCCATTTATCTTTGTAATAGAAACGTATTCATCGCAACTAACGAAGGCAAGCTGCTCTATCGGAAGTGGCGATCCATCATACGATCTGTAGTTAGCTACACTACAGCCAGAAAGGAGCACTACAAAAATCAAAAATATAAAATTTTTTTTGATCATAATTATCTCTACAACTCTCAGTGTTTTTTAAGATCAGAGTAATAAGCGCGAGCTTACAAACGTCCTAATTGACACATTTTTTGAAAGCAAACGATTCACCTAAGTCACAAAAACTATTGACTTCCAACTCTCATACAAATGTAAGATTTACTTGCTCCCTATAATTCAAGCCAGCGTAAATACTACAATCGGAATACTCTGGTCATCCTATCGCGGATAGAAGCTTTATCGAGCCAGTCTAACGTTGTTAACTTTTAACCCAACCTCAACCATCCTCTAAGACTATTCCCGATATCAGAAATCTCTTCTGCGCAGACTTCGTGCTGCATCGAGTAGCTACGATATTTAGGTTTAAAGCCCATACTTTGCAGAATTTGATTGGCGGTATGACCCATGCTTTCTTGCACCATTGGGTCTTGGCTGCCGTGGAATATATGAATCGGCAGGTCTTTGTTTGCCTCATTGAGTTTTACTTCTTTCGCGGTGGCGAAATAAGTCGACATAGTGAGTAATCCCGCCAGCGGCTTTGGGTAAGATAGTGCGGCGTGGTAAACCACGGCGCCGCCCTGGCTGAAACCGGCAAGCACGATACGTTCGCTGGGGATGCCCGCATCTAGCTCGCGCTGAATTAAGTCGCGCACGGCGGCGGCGGAGGATTCTATCTGCACTAGATCTATCTCGCGCTCTATCGACATCGCAAGAATGTCATACCAGCCGGGCATAACCATGCCGCCGTTGATGGTAATGGGAATTTCCGGGGCGTGGGGAAATACAAAACGAATGCCATGATTGTCTGGCAAACCGAGGTGGGGCACCACGGGCACAAAGTCATGGCCACTGGCACCGAGCCCGTGTAACCAAATAACGGCGGCGTCTACAGCGCCTTTAGGTTCTACTATTTCACAATTAAGCAATGTGTGGCTCCTGCGTGTAGTAATTTACGAGATTTTTAACGACATATAGAAATCTATTTCTTAAGCCAGGCCTCAAGAAGGTCTGCATTGCGAATATTTTTCCGGAAAGCAACGTCGGCTATATCGCCAATAATCGGAATGCTGCCAATTAAAAAATCGAGGCCTATATTGCCAAGCATTCTCAATTTTAAAAATCGCGGTGCTTTAAGTCGATGAGCCTGCCAAACGATAATTAAACCGAGAAGCGCGCTCGCGAAATCACCGGCGACAGGCAATAAGCCGAGTAAGGAATCTATCCCAAAACGCCACGGTGTATTGGGGATTCCCCATGCGCCATCCAATAAGATGGCGAGTTTGCGACTGCGCTGCAGCCGCTGTTCTGCCTCTGGCGATATCATTTTTTAGCGATGATATAAACAGCGTGAATGATACCGGGAAAGTAGCCGCAGAGGGTTAGAATGATATTTATCCAAAAATGCTTACCTAAACCAACTTGTAGAAACACGCCCAATGGCGGTAATAAAATCGCAAAGATGATACGAATGATATCCATAGTATTTTTCTCGTTCCTTATGTGTGAGTTAGAAATGACATGCTAAAGGTAGCACATAATTATCAATTTCAACTCATCTGCGAACACAGTATAGGCAGACGCGCTAGGTTGATCTGAATACTGTTGTTGAATATGCTCTACGCCCAAAATACATTGTAGCGAGCCCGATCTTGGTGAACATCTCGACAAGTACCCGATATATTCCAAACGCCAGCGAAATGCTGCAATTCGAAGAAATTGGTAAAGACCTTTTTCGCGCCCGTCACAATCTAGACAATATGGCCGGTGTTACTTTTGGTGGGCAGGCGCTAGGGCAGTCGCTCGCCGCCGCAACGCTCACGGTTGATGACTGGCAGTGCCACAGCCTTAGCGGGGTTTTTATGCGGGGCGGCATTATCGACGAGCCCATTGATTACCGTGTTGAGCGTCTCAGCGATAGCCGCAGTTTTGCGACTCGCCGTGTCACCGCTGAACAGCGCGGACGAGTGATATTTGAGCTGCAGAGCTCATTCCATAAAGGTGAGACAGGATTAAGCCACCAGTTTGCAGATTTAGGTAGTCCCGCCGATCCAGAGTCGCTATTAAACCTTGCGCAGTTTGCCAAGCAAAATGCCCATCGCCTGCCAGAGCACATCGTTGCGGTACTCAGCAAACCCTATATTTTTGAGCTTAGAATGCTGGAGCCGGAACACTATTTTGACAGTCCTGAGACTTCGTTTCGTGACTACTGGATTCGCTTGCCGTCCGCCAAGGTGGTCAACGATGAACGCGACCACCATTCTTTACTAGCGCTTCTGTCGGACTACTGGATGCCCGGCACGATCGCGGTCTCCCACGGTCGAGACTCGGGCATTAACTTTTTGGCGTCGCTGAATCATTCCATGTGGATTCACGCGCCAGTCAAGGTCGATCAATGGCTGTTGTACCGCACCGAAAGCCACTGGGCGGCAAATGGCCGAGGATTGGCCACCGGTAAAATTTTCACCCAAAGCGGCGAGTTAATTGCCACCGTTACCCAAGAAGCGGTATTGCGCTAAAGCAATCAATATCCATAAAAAAGCCCCAGCGCAGGCTGGGGCTACAATTAAAACGCGTCGCTACTGTCGCTACTAGGGTTGCGCTGCCTCCACTTTGCGGCGGAAGGTACCAGATACACGAACGGTATTGTCACCGCCCGGCATAATTTGCTCGCCACCCACCACAACAGCGGTTGCCGTATAGGTGCCGTTCACAAAGCCATCATC
>JAGPVP010000095.1 GCA_018066965.1 Zhongshania sp.
GCGTACAGTTCACTGTTACTCAAGGACAAAAAGGTCCTCAAGCAGAGAACATCGTAGCACTGTAATTTGCTATGGGCTGGGCCTTCGGGTTCCAGCCAGCTTCAAACCCTTGTGGATTGAATGCTAAAGGGGCAGGACCTACGGGTCTTGCCCTTTTTTCTTTTCAGTAACACTATTCGAGACCATTTCACGATAGTTATTTTATACTCTGCCTGCGTTAAAATCGTACTCAATCGGTCATTTATGAGTATAAACTCCCTCATTTACCGTTCCCGATGGTCACTCGCACAAGTGCGTGATCTCCGCTATGCTGCGGTTCGTGCGATTTTTCCTTGTCAGAGAACAAAATTCCGGCTCGTGCAAAGGCCTCTTTTATCTCTGCGTACATTGCGCCACCGCCGCGTATTTATTCTGGCGGTATTACAGGAAAAACACCGTGAGTCAGCTAGAATTTTCTACCCTTCCGTTAAATCCCGCTTTATTAGACAACCTGAATTCATTGGGTTATACCGAAATGACCCCCATTCAGGCCAAGGCCTTGCCGCACACCTTGCATGGCAAAGACGTGATTGCACAGGGGAAAACCGGCTCAGGGAAAACCGCCGTATTTGGTTTGACGCAACTGCAAAAGTTGGATGTTAAACGTTTCTGTGTGCAGTCTTTGGTGCTGTGCCCAACCCGTGAGTTGGCAGACCAAGTAGCTAAAGAGTTACGTAAATTAGCCCGTACCATCCACAATATTAAAATTCTGACCTTGTGTGGCGGCATGCCCTTTGGGCCGCAGATCGGTTCGTTGGAGCACGGCGCGCATATTGTTGTGGGCACACCGGGGCGTATTGAAGAGCATGTGCGTAAAGGCACACTCAAATTAGAAAATGTGAATACCCTAGTTTTAGACGAAGCGGACCGCATGTTGGAAATGGGTTTCCAAGATTCGCTAGACACCATTATTGGCTACATCCCTAAAGAGCGCCAGAGCCTGCTGTTTAGCGCAACGTATCCTGACGAGATTCAAGATGTTGCGATGCGGATTATGCAGCGTCCCTTGTTGGTGAAAGTAGAATCTACCCACGACAACGACAGTATTGCCCAACACTTTTTCAAAGTAGCCGATAATACCCAGCGTATTGTTGCGGTGAAATTACTGCTGCTTAGATACCGCCCCGATTCGACGGTTATCTTTTGTAATACCCGCCATGAAACCCAGCAAGTCTGCGATGATTTGCGCGAAGCAGGTTTTAGCGTGCAGGCTTTACATGGCGATCTTGATCAAAAAATGCGTGACCAGACCTTGGTCCGCTTCGCCAATAAAAGTGTATCGGTATTAGTGGCCACTGACGTTGCCGCGCGGGGCTTGGACATCGACGCTCTAGACGCAGTTATTAACTACCATATCGCCCGCGACGCCGAAGTGCATATTCACCGCATTGGTCGTACCGGTCGTGCCGGTGGTAAGGGTATTGCTTGCAGCCTCTATACTGATCGCGAAAGTGCCAAAATCGCCCGTATCGAAGAAATGCGGGGTAATAAGGTGGTTCCTGAAGCCTTGCCGGATATTAATCACCTTGATAAACCCACCTTCAAGCCGCCCATGGCTTGTTTGCAGATTGACGGTGGTAAAAAGCAGAAGGTACGTCCCGGTGATATCGTTGGCGCGCTCACTGGCGAGGATGGGATTGAAGGTACTGACGTTGGCAAAATTCATGTCTTCGACAATACCGCCTACGTCGCGGTGCGCAATGACGTGGCTGCCGATGCGCTGCGTAAACTGAGTGAAGGTAAGCTAAAGGGCCGTAATTTTAGAGTGCGCCGTATACGCGGTTAGATCTATCAACGATTGCTTGATGGCGTTTGAGCGGCGTTTTTTGGGGGAAGCAAATAATGCCGTCTCAACATATTCTTATCTTTGGTAATTCCGGTTCTGGGAAATCGACCTTGGCGAGTGCATTAGCTACTAGCCGAGGTTTTGCTCACCTCGATTTAGACACCCTCGCTTGGCTACCTACATCGCCACCGCAGCGAGCACCTCTTGCGGACGCCAATACTCAACTACAAGACTTTATTAAGGGCAATGCCGCGAGTAGCGGCTGGGTGATAGAGGGGTGTTATACCGATCTATTGGCTTTAATAAGTGCAGACGCCGACCATATTGTATTTATGAATTTACCTGTTGAGGCGTGTATTGCCAACGCAAAGACACGCCCGTGGGAGTCGCATAAATATCCCTCAAAAGCGGCGCAGGATGCAAATCTAGAAATGCTGATAGGCTGGATTGCTCAGTATGATGAGCGCGATGATGAGTTTTCCTACGCCACCCATCAAGAGTTTTACACTCGTTTTCACGGGCGTAAAACCCTATTGACTAAAAATGTCGATCTCGAAAGTATTGAGCTTTAAGAGCGCGCCGACTTAATCGTGTCGGGTGAGTTTGTCTAGCATGCCCATCGCAAAGGCGGAGATCACAAAGGTCAGATGGATGATCACATACCACATTAATTTTCCATCATCGATTTTGTCTGCGTTCATAAATACTTTTAATAAGTGAATGGACGATATCGCAACAATAGACGCGGCAACCTTGTTTTTAAGGCTTCCGGTATCGAGTTTTCCCAACCAATTAAGCTTGTGATCGCTATCGTCTAAGTCTATTTGAGAGACGAAGTTTTCATAGCCTGAGAACATCACCATCACGAGTAAACCGCCGACCAGTGAGATGTCGATGAGCGACAGCACCAGCAATACCAAATCCATTTCAGATGTTTCAAATATGTGTGGCAACACATGAAATAATTCTTGGAAAAATTTGATGGCGAGTGCTAGCAGCGCAAAACTTAATCCGAGATAGATTGGCGCCAGTAGCCAGCGAGCCGAATACAAAATACGTTCAAACACTTTTTCAAGCATGTAAAACACCCTAATGGCAGCATGATGATTTTCTGCTCGGCATTTTAGTGGTGCTGGCTGGGAAGGCAACGTATTTGAGTGGATTTTATTTTAAATCGGATTGATATGGTCGATTGAGCAGGGAGGGGCGGGTGCGACAACCACAATTGGTCGTCGCGCCAGCGTACATTTTACGCTTTGGGTGCGCTTCGTCCAGTATTACCACTGCGGTTGCCGCTGGGACGACTATTTCGGCTGCTACGATTAGCGGGATTGCCAGCGGGGCGCTGACCATCACGATGCTCACTGTGGTTTTTAGGGCGCGGCTTGCGTGGCGGGCGTTGATTGATGCGTGACTCTGGTAGGGCATGCGTGGGCGTGAATCCCTCTAGCGTTTCACGCGGCAATACTTCTTGAATCAGGCGCTCAATATCGGCTAACAGTTTAAAGTCATCTGAGCATACCAGTGACACTGCATTGCCCGTTGCGCCAGCGCGACCTGTGCGACCAATACGGTGTACATAGTCTTCCGGCACGTTTGGTAAATCAAAATTAACGACCTGCGGAAGTTGGTCAATATCTAAGCCACGCGCGGCGATATCCGTTGCAACCAAGGCGCGAACTGCGCCGCTTTTAAAATCAGCTAAGGCTTTGGTGCGTGCGCCTTGGCTTTTGTTGCCATGGATCGCTGCTGCGCCAATGCCCGCTTTCTCAAGGTGTGCCGCTAAACGGTTGGCGCCGTGCTTGGTTTTAGAGAAAATAAGCACCTGCTGCCAATCATTGCTGTGAATCAGATGAGTTAGCAAGGCCGGTTTTTGGCTTTTATCAACGGGATAAATAGACTGAGTAACGCTTTTGGCCGTCGTGATTTCTGGGCTAACCGAAATTTCTACGGGATTGTTTACCAAGCCTTTTGCGAGCTGGCGAATATCCCCAGAGAAGGTGGCCGAGAACATCAGGTTCTGACGCTGCTTGGGTAATACCGCGAGAATTTTGCGGATGTCGTGAATAAAGCCCATATCCAACATACGATCGGCTTCATCCAAGACCAAAATTTCTAGCTGCTTGAATTTGACGGCATTTTGATTATACAAATCTAATAAGCGGCCGGGGGTGGCGACCAACACGTCTACACCACGGCGAAGCTTAATCATTTGCGGGTTGATTTTAACGCCGCCAAATACCACAGCCGAACGCAGTGGTAGATGTTTGCCATAGGTTGCTACGCTTTCGCCAACCTGCGCTGCTAGTTCACGGGTGGGGGTAAGAATCAGTACGCGGGCTTGGTTTGCTTGCGCGCGCTCGCCCCGTGACAGTAATTCCAAAATAGGCAGTGTGAATCCCGCCGTTTTGCCGGTGCCAGTTTGTGCCGCGGCCATAACGTCACGGCCTTCTAATACGGCGGGTATGGCTTGAGCTTGAATGGGAGATGGAGTGTCGTAACCTTGCTCAGCCACAGCGGCTAAAATCGGGGCAGATAAGCCCAGGGAGGTAAAACTCATAAAATGATCTTCTCAAAAATGTCGCATGTCGCGGCGTGATGGTCGTTGCCAAGGTGACAGCGGCGTGCAGCTTACTGGAAAAGCCGGTTTTTCGCTATAGCACTTACCGTTTGTGCGACGGAATACCGGAGTTGATAGCTGGCGTAGGAATAGTAAAGTTAATGGTCGTGCCCAATGTGATATTCATAAAATAACCATGCTCGTGCACGAGCATTTTCGTAATGAGGTAGTTTCAGAAAAATTGGCTTAGGTCGCTGGCGCCACTGCGGCTCGTGTACAACATGAATTTATTATCCCCAAGCGTAAGGATACGGCCAATTCCAGAGCTCTTTTTGTCTAGCGGTAGGGCAGGGACTTGCTCTTCGCTAAGCACTACAAATTCAGTGTGT
Source organism: Zhongshania sp. (assembly GCA_018066965.1). Classification (GTDB taxonomy): domain Bacteria; phylum Pseudomonadota; class Gammaproteobacteria; order Pseudomonadales; family Spongiibacteraceae; genus Spongiibacter. The sequence goes on from JAGPVP010000095.1 coordinate 4,775, forward strand.
TCACAATAGACTGGGGTGTTGTTGCTATTTTTCACATTTGTCACTGATGAAAAGCCACTTTTACCGTTGAAGGCGACGAAGAGTCTTGTTTTTACGCAGAACGACCGGAAAATGCCGGTACTGCCTTTGTCTAAGACACTTGCCGGTATTGCGAAGTGCGTTTCCACTTGAGCTTGAGCGCTTAAAGAAATTAGCAAAGCGAGCAAAGTATATTTTGGCTTCATAAATATATTCATCCTATTTTGGTTACCAATACCATCCGAGTCCAATTTCTGATTCATAGGCTATGTTCTTTCGGAATTCCGTCCGAAATTCTATGTTTTTATCAATTTGGTAGCGAGCACTTATCGCGTAAATTTGTTCTGATTTGAGTTGATTGTTGTCATGTAACCTTTGTTCAAATGCTATTCTGGCTGAAAATTTATTAAGAATTAGCGTGTCAGTTATGCTCGCGCGAACAAACGAGTGGCCCTGTCCATTCTTATTTTGATGGATCGCCCCGCCGATATACCCGTTTATAAAATGATAGCTATTTATTTTGTAGCTTTGTCCGATATCTCCTTGAGCTCTAGCGACGCTGCAATTATCACATGTAAAGTTTTGCCGTTCGGAGCCAGCCCTTAATTTCCAAGAAAGCCCACCATCTCCTGGTAGGTTTGTTTCTGTTTCGACGTTACTTTCGATAGAGAATAAATCAAAGGAGTTTAAAATTAGCCGATCTTTAGTAAGTCTTGCATTGATTTCGAGCATACTGAGGCTACCGTTTTGACGATGGCCTGTGTCAGCATCTAATGTGTCATAGTAGGCTGGGCGTATGTTCATTCCTAATCCATCGAAATTACTTGAAGATGATACTGCGCTAATTCTGATAGAGCTTGGTTTGCGACCGGATTCTGGCCCAAGTGTGACCCTCGGAGCGTCAGCCGCAGTTGCTGGGGGCTCATTTAGGCTGGCTGCAAGAGCGTCATAGTAAGCAGTAGGTAAAGTAGTGTTGTGATTTTTTAATTTCAGAAATTGGTAATAATTAATCGTCGTATCAATTAAGTTGCGACGTTCATCCGCGTTGAGTTGCGAGTATGTAAAGCTTCCTGGTGTGTCTGGATTCGCACTAGATTTCTTTAGTAATAGTTTTGCCTTGGTGCTGAGCATACTGTATGTATTATAGAATCTTGACTGTCGTGATGGGTGATATTTGATTTTTTGTACAATACCAAGCTCGTTCAATTTTTGGGGTAATACTTGGGGTATGGCATAAATAGAATATAGAACAGGGATTTCTACCTTATCCGATAGTGTCAATAGATCAGCCATTTGGTATGCACAGTTTTTATTTATGAAAAAATACTGGAAGTTAATTCCTAGTAATTCCCATGCGTGTGCTGAAATTAGTTTCACATCCTTTTGCGGAAGTTTAAGTTCGTACTCCCAGAGATCACGAAGTTCATTTTCTCCATATTGGTGATTGTGGAAATAATATTGAATATTGGTAAAACTTCCTTGATAACCGCCAAATATACCTTTTAATACATAGGATACTGGTGTGATTTTTCTCGGTAACACTGCACCATAGTTAATGGATTGCTCAATAAGGCTGTTCTGTGAGCTATCCTCATTCGTGTTTAGTTTTATTAGAAGGTGACCATAGTATGAAGCCGGATTTCCGAGATACCCTGTAGCAAGTACTAAGCTAAGAGACTTTATGCCTTCGTTGCTTGTAAATTTTAAATAATCTGAGCAGTGTATTTTTGGTTCACTATTGAGATTATATTTGTCTTTCAGCCATAAATACCTTGCTCTAAATCGACATTGCGCGTGCAAGTTTGGATTATCATCTGCGGGCAAATAGATCGCCTGTAATGTGGCTAATAGCTCATCATTTGGGCTAGCCCTACCTTTCTCCGATAAGAAAAACTGTGGTGAGGTGATTGTGCTTTTATATTCATCAGCAATTCCAGCATGGCGTTGGTAGTGAAGTAGTTTTAACCATGTTTTGTCGTTAAATATGTTTTCTGATGAAGTTTCAATGGGTATTGCCGTGGTTCCAAGACTAAATGACGGCAGCCAAAGCAATACAAAGGCAATTGCAAATGCCAAGTTAGAATTCATAGCTCAGGCTTTTTTCAGTTGTAGAGCCAGTCGCTAGGTACAGCAGTACCTAGCGACTGATTTCGTGATGGGTTCTTAGTATTTTTATTTAGCTGCTGCAGTTTGCCGCCACGGCGCTATTCATCGTGTCGTAGTATGCTGAAGATTTCTCTTGAGCGGTTTTTAATTGGTAATTTGGATTAGTGATCTCAGTGGCTAGCTTGATACGAATATCACTGGTTGCAGCTACATGGCTGCTATTTTCGCATCCCATCATGTTTAACATCGAGGTCAGGTGTGAGCCGTTTCCACGTGCCGTCTCTTCGAGTAATTCATCGTACGTTCTGTGAATTAATTGAGCAGTTTCAATGGTCTTACCGCTGCACGTCTCTGGGCTAGCTGTTGCTGAAGTAACTGCCGTAGTTCCTATATCCCAGATGATGTTAGAGCTTACCGCAGCCCATTTGGTCTTGGTAAAAAGAGCGGCACCAATACCACAATCAGAAAATGGATTTGGGCCAGAACCAGCTACTGTTCTGGTTGAATGAACCGGACACTTTAATAAGAGACAATACCCGTCAATTATTGGAGTGTCATCATGGTACAGAAACGCAGTTACAAGCAGTACTCTAAAGAATTCAAAGAAGAAGCCGTTGCCTTGATTCGTGATCA
>JAGPVP010000101.1 GCA_018066965.1 Zhongshania sp.
GTGTGTGATGAGGATGATCCAGAACCGACCTTAGCCGTGTGGGATAGCTTTAATTGGGATGATGCCAATTGGCAGTAAGAACATCTTAATTTTCAAAAATCAGATTTTAGTTAGCAGTTTTAGGGGAATATAAAAATGAAAAAGCAGATTATTTTTGCAGCGGTACTGGGTTTTGCTACACCAAGCTTATTTGCCGGCGAAGTGGATGCCTCTTCGGTCACAACGTTTAGCGCCGGTACTCCGGCAAGGGCGGCTGAAGTCAATAGCACCTTCGGAGCGCTTATTGCTGCGATTAACGATAACGCTGAGCGAATCAGCAATTTAGAGCTGGCGGAACCTAATAATTCCGTTGCTGGGGGCACGTACCAAATTCGCAGCATTAATAGCGAAGTGGCAGTGGGTAGCAATGCTCAAGATGGCTATCAACAAAACGGTCCTAACAGCTTTGCCAATATTAGTAACGGCAGTCTTGCCGCTACGCTTAGCTTTTCTAACGAAGGCCTTAGCGGCACATTTGTTGTGGACGCTGGCGCTGATAAAACCTATGAGGCAAATACGCCATCAAATCGCTTTCAGGATTTTTCTGATTCAGAAAGCGAGTCTGAGCAGATTACCTACGTGCAAACTGGCAGCACGGTAAGCGTGACGTTTCCAGACGATGGCGACACCTTCACAGTTGACTTTATAGTGAGTGGTGATGGTTCGGTGCTATTAACTAGGTCATTTGAGGCCGGTGATACTACCTTTAATGACGGTTCTACTGGTGAATTTTCCTTTATGGAATTATTGGTAGGGATTCGTACCGAATAAATCTTGCTATTGCCACTACCAAGCGCTGTTTGCGTTTGGTAGTGGGTTCTCGCCTATAAAATCAAACGTCTAACCCGCAATTGGCGGATGATCATCGTACTCATCAGACATGGGGTAGATCTCTGGCTCAAAGGCTTCTCTAAACGCATTCACCTGCTCAAGTGCTTCTTCAATATTGGCTTTGTATTTTGCTATATGGAAGAGTGCGTCACCTTCATAAACAAGTGGTAAAAATGTTCGGCCGATGACGATGCCGTCGTCGCTGGCGAGTATTTTTACGTCTGAGCTGTTGTCGCCCATGGGGTCTGAAATCAGTGCTAGCACATCGCCTTTACTCACAAACGCTCCTAGCGGAACCAGCGCTCTTAAGACGCCGCTGCTGGTGGCGCGCAACCACGCAGATTGTCCGGTAATCATGCTGCTGCGTTTGGGCTTTTTGCTACGCGACGCGGGCAGCATGCCGATGTGGCGCATGACGTTGAGAATGCCGCTAACGCCTGCGCGTATGGCAACTTCGTCAAAGCGCAGGGCTTCGCCGGCTTCGTAGAGTAATACTTGAATGCTATTTTCGCTGGCGATTTCGCGCAGCGAACCATCTCGTGTTGCGGAGTGCAAAATGACGGGTGCGCCAAAACTTTCGGCCATAGCGAGGGTGGTTTTGTCTTTAATGTCGGCGCGAATTTGCGGTAGGTTGCTGCGGTGTCTGGCGCCGGTGTGCAGGTCGATACCGTGGGTGCATTTCAACACAACTTCATTGAGGAAGGTGTAGGCCATTCGTCCCGCTAGTGAGCTTTTTGGCGAACCGGGAAACGAGCGATTGAGGTCGCGGCCATCGGGTAGGTAGCGGCTATTGTTTAGAAAACCGTGCACATTAACGATGGGAATAGCGAGTAGTGTTCCGCGTATTGAGCGCAGCGCCTTATGTTGTAATAAGCGTCTAACAATTTCTACGCCGTTTATTTCGTCACCGTGAATGGCCGCAGACACGAATAAGGTGGGGCCGTCTTTACGGCCGCGCACCGTCTTCACCGTCATGGATAATTCGGTGTGGGTGTAAAGATTAGCGACTGGCAGCTCTATTTGTTGGCGGCTGCCGGCGTTGATATCAACGCCGGCAATAGTTATTTTTTGCATATTGGTGTTTTCAGCCCGTTCCTCGGGTTTTATTTTTATTCGGGCCGGCATTTTCTTCAATAAATTTCACGATTTCTGCAGCAACATTTTTCTTGCTGGCATTTTCGATGCCTTCCAGACCGGGTGAAGAATTCACTTCCATCACGAGAGGTCCGCGCGCCGAGCGCAAAATATCGACGCCTGCGACGTTAAGACCCATGATTTGCGCCGCTTTGACTGCGGTGGCGCGCTCCGCCGGTGTTAGGCGTGTTAGCTCGGCGGTGCCGCCGCGGTGTAAGTTGGAACGAAACTCGCCACTGGCTGCAGTGCGCTGCATGGCGGCAACCACTTTTTTACCGATGACTAGGCAGCGCACGTCGGCACCGCCCGCTTCTTTAATAAATTCTTGTACTAGGAAATCGGCTTTTAATTCGCGGAAGGCGTCGATAACACTCTCTGCCGCTTTAGCGGTTTCGGCCAACACGACGCCGCGACCTTGGGTGCCTTCCAAAAGTTTAACAACCACGGGTGCACCGCCCACTAGCTTGATCAATTCTTTGGTGTTGTGAACGTCATGGGCAAAGCTGGAAATTGGCATGCCGACGTTTTTACGCGACAGCAATTGCAGGGCGCGGAGTTTGTCGCGCGAGCGGCCAAGAGCGACAGACTCGGTAAGGCTGTAAGTGCCCAGCATTTCAAATTGACGAATAACCGCAAGACCGTATGGCGTAATAGAGGCGCCGATACGGGGAATGATGGCATCAAAATCTTCTAGTTTTTCGCCTTTGTACCACACCACGGGCTCGTGAGAACTGAGTTCCATATAGCATTTTAGGGTGTCTAGCACGCGTACTTCGTGGCCACGCTCTGTACAAGCTTCAACAAGACGACGGGTGGAGTAGAGGCGTCTGTTACGTGACAGTATTGCAATTTTCATGATGAAAGCATCTCGTGGTTATACGGGCTTGTTGGCGGTGTGCTGTGATCCGCTTCAGCCCTAAATAGTTCCCGCCGTGCGCGGGGGTTTCTGGCTTGCACAGTACGAGCGGCCAGGGTCTACGGTGTAGCGACTTTTCATTGCAGTGCGCCCCACTAACATGCGGAACATCATTTGCGAACGGTCTGCTAGGGTCATTTCTGCAGTGAATTGTTCGGCGCCGATGTTGATGGTGGTCTCTATAACATAGCGCATACTGCGGTGACCGCCAGAATCAGTGACTTGGCGGTAGTCTTTTATGCGTGCTCGGCAAGGCACGGTGGTGTTAGTTTGATGTTGTTGGGGATGAACTTTGAACTCTACCCACTGCTCGCCATTAATATCGATTGCTTGAATATCAAAGGCGTGTAGTGAAGAGCTGCGTGCACCGGTATCTATTTTTGCTTTGATACCGTCGATCCCCAGATCAGGCAGGCTGATCCATTCGCGCCATCCCAGTATTGTCAGTGCCAAACGCGGCCTCTTTGTAATCAGACTTCAAGGTGGCCAGCATAGCGGCTTAGCATGTCAGGTAATAGCGGTAGGATGAATTTTTGTAGATTGCAGCAATGGCGATAAAGCATGGCGCCATTGCTGCAAGGTGGTTGTGGTGGGCTTATTTTCTGATCATGGCGTTTAGGGTTTTATCGCATTTCTCGCCGTAGGGCGGCAGCATGCCCCCCAATTTTTGGAAGTTGACGTTGCTTTGCGTATAAATTGCCTTGGCGTGACTGAAGGTTTTGAAACCATCGTGGCCGTGATAGCTGCCCATTCCGCTGGGGCCGATGCCGCCAAAGGGCAGGTCTTCGCAGCTGACGTGGAATATCACATCGTTAATGGTCACTGCGCCAGAGATCGTTGAGTCGAGTATATGACGTTGCTCTGCTTTGTCTTTGCCGAAATAGTACAGCGCCAGCGGACGAGGGCGGGCGTTCACGTAGCGAATGCAATCGTCGACGGCAGTGTAGGTTTTGATGCAGATGATTGGCCCGAACAGCTCTTCTTGCATAACCAGCATATCATCGCTGGGATTCACGATTAGCGTGAGTGGAATTTTATGGGTGCCCTGCTGCTGATTGAAATCCTCATTGGCGGGGTTTATCTCACGAATGTCAGCGCCTTTTTGGCGGGCGTCGTCTAAATAGCTCAGCAGGCGTTGGTAGTGGCGCTCGTTAACGACGGAACTGTAATCTGGGTTTTCACGCAGGGTGGGGAAAAGATTACAAATATAGCTGTCGGCTGCGGTGCAAAAATCCGCCAGTTGGTCTTCTGCTACAAACACATAATCTGGCGATAAACAGACTTGGCCGACGTTCAGAATTTTGCCAGTAAAAATGCGCTCGACCGCCTCTTGTAGCGGATAACTTTTGCTGACAATAACCGGCGATTTGCCGCCTAATTCCAGCGTAACAGGGGTTAAATTGTCAGCAGCGGCGCGCAGAATGTGGCGGGCGATGCTGGTCGCGCCGGTAAAAATAATGTGATCGAAGGGTAGTGCAGAAAAGCTAGCACCCACGTCTGGCCCGCCGTTGAATACCGCCACCTCGTCGCTAGAGAAGTACTTGGCGGCCAGTGTTTCTAGTAGCGCGCCGGTTTGAGGGGTAACTTCTGAGCACTTAATCATGGCGCGATTACCGGCCGCAAGCACACCAGCCAGGGGTGCGAACACGGTATTTAAAGGAAAATTCCAAGTGCCAATAATGCCGATCACACCTTTGGGCTGATACTCAACCTTGGCTTTGCCACCCATTAAATTCATTGGGAATGGCGCTTTGCGCTTTTCGGTTTTCATCCACTTTTTTAGGTGCTTTTTGCTGTGCTTGAGGCACTCAATGGTGGCGTAGATGTCAGACATGAGGGATTGGTGGCTGCTGCGGTGGCCAAAATCCAAGGCGAGTGTCTCGACTATGGTGTCGCGATTATCAAAAATTAGATCAATGGCACGGGAAAGACGATCGATGCGGATTTCTGCACTAACCGCGCCTTCGTTGGTGCAAAGCGTTCGCTGACTTGCTAGCGTGGTGCGCATGGCCGAGATAACGGAATTGTCATTGGGCTCGTTCATTATATTCTCCCTATCGTTGTTGTTTTAAGTGGTGGTGAGTGGTTTGGCTGCTCTTGTTAATTAAATAAGGAATTCGTAGATGAAAAATCGCATGGGTTTTATCTTGAATCGCAAAATTGCGTTTGTCTTGTGTGCTTTGCTGCCGATGTTTGCCGCGGCCGCCACTTTGCCCGATGCTCCTCATGTTGTGGTGTCGGCAGCTGGAGAGGTGGACGCGCTGCCAGATATTGCGCGGCTGCAACTGCAAATTTCTGAAACCCGCGATACCGCCGTCGAGGCTAAAAAACTCGTGGACGAGCGAACCGCTAGAGTGCTGACAGCAGTACGTGAACAGGGAATTCCCGATACCGATATTCGCGCTTCGCAGATTCGTATCTACCCCGACTACGAGTGGGAAGACGGTAAGCGTTTGCTGCGGGGTCAGCGTGTTGAACGCAGTATTGACCTGACTCTGAATGATTTGAGCCGTTATGGCGCGGTGCTTGATGGTTTGGTTCAGGCCGGTATTACCGAGCTGGGGAATGTCAGTTTTGATCTGTCTAATCGCGATGCTTTGATGGCGCAGGCTGTTCAAGCGGCGATGGCCGATGCTAACGCCAAGGCGGCAACGCTGGCGGCGGGCTTTGGTCGTCGGGTGGCGGGGGTCTACCACATTGATGAAGGCACTGATGGGCCGATTCGTCAGGAGCGCATGGTCATGATGGACGCGAAAATGGGCGCGGCGCCAATGTTGCTGGGCAAAGAAACCGTGAGCGCCAATTTGAATGTGGTGTTTTTGTTGAAGTAATACCGGGCTTGCGACGGGAGCTAACTTAGTGGAATGCCAGCCATAAAAAAAGCACCCAAAATTTGGGTGCCAAGCGGGGGTGCTACTATGGAGTCGGTTGCTAATGGGTTTAGTCATTAACGATGGTCTTAGATTAGCGATAGACGTGTACGGATAATATTCGTAATTATGCGTACATGAATGATTTTTTGTGAAATAGCTCATGTGAACGTTGGATCGCGGAACGTGAGCAGTTGTTCCGGGCAGTCGCTAAAGTCTCTGGCGCTGTCGGCGGTACGTTTTGCTATTTCGATTTGTGGTGTGCTGTAGCTGTAGCAGACACCTTGCATCACATCGCGGTGTTCAAGTGCGGGCTGTCCCGCTTGTGCATTAATGTTGTAGCGCCGCGCGCTGGACACAAAATAGCCTTTCTGTAAGGCAAATGCGGCTTCTTTTATATCGCCGCTAAATTCGGTATTTGCCCACTTGCTAAAGCCCTTATATAAAACTTTGCCTTTGAGTGCCTCTGGCGCAATCATTTCCCAATTGCATGCTTGCCAGTGGTGAGTGAGTTCGCCATTGGTAAATATCTCTGAACGGGCTGCTTGCTCGCCGATTTGATCATCAATGCAAATGTCGTAAAGCCATTCCGCCTGCAGCCTGCGGGCGTGGCGAATAGCCATAAGCACGAGGTCTAGCAAATGGGTGCAATTGCCACTGGCGTCGGTGTGTGGAATCAGCTCTTGAACGTCATCACACAGGGGCAGGCCGATCAGTTTGCGAATAGGCTCAGCGGCGCCGGGGCAGGTGTCAAAGGGAATGCGTAACACCTCACTTTGAATGTCGGTGACAATATGACCGTCGTGACTGACGGCACAGCGAAACGCGTGGTTGGTGTCTTCAAGCTCGCCGTGCACGGTGTTGCCGTTGCGTGAAAGGCGAATCCGGCGTCGATAGCGACCTTGACCGTAATTTGGGTTTTCGGGGTAGTCTTGCGCCGTTGGCATACGTGTCCTCCACAATAGGCTACGATATTAACGACTTGGTGGCGAAAGAGAGTGGCCGTAGCGGTCTATTTCAGTGACGGTTTCGGTCATTTTTTTGTGCTGCTGTAATAAAAAACAATGACATGGCGGGATTCATGGCGATATTTCTAGTTTATTTAATGCTGGCTTGGTTTGGGATAGGCGCGTGGCTAATTGTTGATCCCACCGCCTTGGCAGGCTATGCGGGGGTGGCGGCTCTAACGCCAACCGGCGAAACTGAGTTGCGGGCAATGTATGGCGGTATGGAACTCGCCATTGGCGGGGCTGCGTTGCTGGCTTTATTGCGTCCGCGCTGGCGCTGCCATGTCTTATTTTTGAATGGTGTGGTTGCCGGCGGTATTGCTGGCGGGCGTTTGGTAGGTATTGCAGTTGCGGGTAATATATCGGTATATACGGTATCAGCCTTGACCTTTGAACTGAGCACGGTGGTGATATGCGTGGTATTAGCTCGTCGATTGCAGCGCAGCGGAGAATAAAACAGTGGAAGAATATCAGCAGTTAATTGGGGTTATTTCCTTAACCATGGGGGTGGCGTGGGCGAGTGGCCTAAACCTTTACGCTGCTATTTTGGTGCTAGGGTTCGCCGGTTCGACTGGCGGTATGGAGTTACCTGAAAACTTGCAGATTGTGCAGGACCCCGCGGTGATGTTGGCGGCGGGCTTGATGTACGCGGTGGAGTTTTTTGCCGATAAAGTGCCTGGTGTCGATACCGGCTGGGACGCATTACATACTTTTATTCGGATTCCGGCTGGTGCACTGCTTGCGGCCAGCACAGTTGGCGATGTCAGTCCCGCGCTGCAACTAGCGGCCGGTATTGTCGGTGGTTCGGTCACGTCGGTCACGCACGCGGCCAAGGCCAGCACCCGTGTATTAATTAACACCTCGCCAGAACCGGTGAGTAATTGGCTGGCGTCTATTTCTGAAGACGTCGCGGTGTTTGGTGGTTTGTGGGTTGCGCTAAATCACCCAACATTATTCCTGATAGGCTTTATTGCCTTTTTGTTTTTAATTATTTGGTTGCTGCCAAAACTGTGGCGGGGCATTGCGCGAATTTTTCGTAAAGTGGGGCAATGGCTGGGCTTGGGGAAAGAGACCCGCGAGGCGATAGAAGATCCCTCTGCCCCTAGCAGCTCGCCACTTTCGCCGGCGTATATCGCGCCAAACTCCGCAATCCGAAAACCATTGGTAGAGGCCCTGCAGGGATTAGAGGCAATGCACAAGTCCGGCGCGCTCAGCGATGCCGAGTTTGAGCAAGCCAAGGCCTCGGTGATTGCAGAGTATCAGTTAGCTTAATCGATAGAGCTTGTGTGATTGCTGTCACAAACACCCGCCCTTACACGCGCCTCGTTCTAAAAAGAGGCGCCATCGCGCATAAACTTCATGCGTCGCCGAGTTAAATGCGATTTAATCTACTGCTATATGGAATTCTCGCGCTGTGTCACAGCGTTGCTTCAGCGTTTAGGAGTTAAGCTGTTTACATGATGGAACAAAACACACATCGAGCGTTTACCGCTGCCGTAGTATTACTTGCTGCGTGTTTTTGCACTTCGGTGCAGGCGGGATTGCTGCGCGAGGTACTTGCCCAAACGGGTATTCTTGCCATTGTGACGCCAGTGACAACCGCGGTGGGTATTGAGCTAGACGACACTGTGACCACGCTAGATGGTGTTGTTAGCGGCGTGCTCGGTGCTGATATGGCAGGCGCAGATTTAAATTTAACGCCGCAAGAGTCGGCTGACTTGCTGGGTATGGATACGCCCGTGACCGCGGCTGTGGGGAATATTGTCGGGGTGGTATTCAACCCCGCGCCTGCCGATGACCAGCCGGCCTTAATTCCGCTGGTGAATCTAGATCCAGTGTTTGTGGTTGGGCAAATACAAACCCAGCCGTATCGCTGTACCGACGGCGACCGCGATGGCGTGTGTGATCAGGATGATCAGTGTTTAAATACCCCCGTCGGCATCAAAGTACTCGCCAATGGCTGCTATCTCGATGGCCCGCGCGGTGTCGCGTTAGAGGGTGTCTTTTTTGCCAATGACAGCGATCAGCTCAGCATTCCCGCGCAGCAAATTCTTCGTAAAGTCGCTGAGGTTATTAAACAATCTTCGGCTAGTTTAATTGAAGTCGGTGGCTATACCGATGATGCCGGCGATGCAGAATATAATCTGCGTTTATCCGCTGTGCGTGCCGCAGCCGTGCGCGATTATTTATACAGCCTAGGTGTTAAGAAATCGCGTCTGCAGGTTAAGGGTTACGGTGAGGCGTCGCCGCGGGCAGATAATGCGAGCCCAGAAGGGCGTGCGATGAATCGTCGGGTAGAATTAAAAATACTGGATAGCGAGCAATAGCCAATAACGCTGAGGCAGCTCTGTCTCGCAATCAAGCTGAATAGTTTAGGAGAATATGAATGGCAATTGATCTGCCACCCGTCATGCCGCCGCAGTTGGCGACCCATATCCAAATTGAGGCCGCAGGCCAAGCAAATGCCGAGGCGATTACCGCGGTGGTGGCGGGCATTACGGTGCGGGTTGTTGGCAATCAATATTTATCGCCAAGCCAAATCACCTCGATATTATCAGCGGCAGAAACGCCCTCTGACGCGATCACCGCATTAACGCGACGTTATTACAATGCGGGCTATTTATTGGTGAGCGTCAGTTATTTCCGTGTTGATGACACGGTAACCATTTTAGTAAATCAATCGACAGTGAAAGGAATACGCGGAAATTCGGCAATTACCGCGCATTTTAAGGGCCTAATTGGCGACCCAGATTTAAGTTTGGCTGAGTTCGATCGCGCGCGGGTCTTGGCAGATTTACACGCACAGCGTGCGGGCTTGGCATACAGCATTGCCTATGAACAGCACTACGACAATCAGGTGATTCTCGACTTTCGCGAAGTGCCCGTCGACGATTATGACGCGACGGATGTAGTGCTAGAAATGAATAATAAGGGCAGTCGCTTTTTGGGCCGCTACTTTGGTTTGGCTGGCTTGCGCCAGCGTTTTAATACGGGCACCGAGGCGAGCTTAGCGTATAAAACCATCTTTGAAGACTTGGGTGAGGCGGGGGATGGCGACGGTTATCAGCAGCTAGATTTTAGCGTTGAGCATCCCTTCACCTTTGGTTTGTATGGTGTGGATTTCACTCGTATTGAATATCAGCGTCAGCCGCAAATTTCGACGAGCCCTGGTGGCGGTTTGGGTTTGGGCCTGTGTTTGCCGCCGTTGATTAGCTGTGCGCCATCGGGTGGCTCTGCGGTGGTCGATCTCGATGCCGAAATAGATGTTGCGACATTCTCGGGCGAGCAAGTGTTATACAGCAACCCTGTGCGGCGCTGGTCGGTGTTTGAACGCATTGAGTATGTGAACTCTGAAATTCAAGCAGATGTGCAATCTCAGCCATTGCTCGATGAGTCTTATCAAACCGTCGAACTAGGCGCTAAGTATTCGGTGCGTGGCGCGCTGGCAACATCGCCCTCTTATTTTAAAGCCCAGCTTTCACTACGAGCAGGCTTTGGCGATGGTGGCAGTTTAGAAAGTGATCGCAGTGATGGGGTGGGTATAGGTCAGCGTTCAGCAGATTTTGTAATGTTGCGACCTAAGCTGGGATATAAATTTGCTTTGGCGCCGCACTACGAATTAGCGGTCAATTTAGACGGTCAATTTGTTGATGACACCCAACTACCGCAGCAACAGCAGTATGTATTAGGGGGCATGAATAGTCTCAGCGCCTACTTACCTGGTGTATTAATCGGCGATAATGGCTATTTTGCGCAGGCCGCGCTAAATGCAAAATATCGCGTTTGGGGAATGCCGTTAGAGGCGTCGCTATTCGCCGAATACGGTGCGACTAGTTTTAATGGTGTGTCTGGTGAGCTGGGTTCGAATCAATCGGTGGCAGATGCTGGTGTGCGCTTAAGTGTCATGCTTGGCTACGGCTTTGAAACCGAACTGGTGGCGGCGGCACCGCTGATGGACGATGTGGTAGATAAAGCGCGTGTAGATACGTTAGAAAGCGATTTTTTTTGGCGCTTGCGGTGGACGTACTAAATCTGGCTGATTTTCACGCGGCCTTATTCGCTCTTGTCGAAGAGCATCTTTCTCAATAAACGGTCTAATTGCTCTTGCTCGCTAGTGTTCAGATTGCGTAAGCGGTCTGAATGCAATTGAGCAATGGTGTCGACCAGTTTTTCAACTAGCTTTTTGCCTTTTGGGCTAAGTTGTACTAACAAGCTGCGGCCATCCGCTGGGCTTGGCGGGCGGCTAATTAAACCCGCGGACTCGAGCCGATAAAGAAGTTTGGTTAGCCCTCCTGAGCTTATTAGTAAGGCCTTGCACAATTCTGTGGGGGTGATTCGGTGCGGCGCTACTTGGCGACGCAGTGTGGCTAAGGCATCGAAGTCTGCACGAGATAACTGGACATCTTTTAGGCTGAGTGCCGTTTGCGTCATAAATAAATCACTGGCGCGGAGTATTCTTAGTACAGCAGGTTTGGCCGCGTCGTACATTTCAGGCCAGTTTTCCTGCTGCTGATGACGCAGTTCGTCAACGGTGGTGCGCTTATCGTCCATGGCTAGTCTCGTGATTGGTTTATATTCATGGTTGAGCTGCAAATATTCGGTTTAGTGAATATTTGGATATTATCTTTCCGGAAAGATAAATTCCAGATATTATCTTGCCGGAAAGACAAATTTGGAAAAGTTATGACTCCCTCTTTGCCGCCTATGCGGTTAATTATTTCATTGGCGCTGATTTTTGCTCTGTCACCGCTGGCCATTGATATGTATCTGCCAACAATTCCTGCTATAGCAGGCGAGTTGGCCGTACCCGTGCAAGACATTGCGATTACCGTCAGTTTGTATATTTTGGGACTGAGCTTTGGCCAGTTTTTTGGTGGCCCGATTAGTGACTATATTGGCCGGCGCCCGGTGTTATTTATAGGCTTAGCGATATTTGCGCTGGCGAGCCTAGTAATCGCTTATACAGACTCCTTGCAGATATTTTGGTTGGCACGCTTTTTACAGGCTTTGGGCGGAGGCTTTGCCTCTGTGGTTGTACCGGCGATTATCCGTGACCATACCGAAGGGCAGGCAACCGCTAAATTGTTTTCGCATATTATGCTGATTACCATTATTGCGCCGGCTATTGCCCCTAGCATTGGTACACTTTTATACAGTGTGAGTGGCTGGCGCATGGTGTTTATTGTGCTCGCAGTGTACGCAGTGGCAGTGTGTGTGATGGCGGCGCTATTTGTTGGCCGAACTTCGAAAGTGGCGGTGTCAGCCGCTACGACACCGGTTCAGGAAAGCCTGCTTACGCGTTATCGTTTTGTGTTGAGTAACGCAACCGCTATGCGCTATTTGGTATCTCAGGGTTTTGCATTTGGCGTAATGATGACATTCGTTGCCAATGCCGCGCTGGTATATATTGATCAATATGGTGTCACTGAAACGCAATTTTCTATGCTGTTTGCTGCAAATATAATTCTGTTAGCAGTTGGCAATAGGGTGAATAATTATTTGCTGAACAGTATTCTCGCCGCACGTATTATGCAAATGGCGCTGCTATTTCAGTGTTTCGTTGCTGGCGGTCTACTTTTAGTTACTGGTTTTATGCCGCCGCTGTGGGTGGTTGCGCCACTAATTATGCTGTGCGTTGGTTCTCTTAGCGGTGTGATGGGTAATTCGCAAGCCAGTGCTTTGCAGTTTTTCCCCAATCATAGCGGCATTGCGTCGGCGTTATTAGGCAGTGCGCAGTATCTAATTGGGGGTGTTATAAGTGGCGTATCAACATTATTTATAAGCGATAAAATGTGGCCAATGACGATTACCATGTTTGTAGGTGCTTTTATTGCGTGGCTGTTTGTACCAAAGGTGTCTAAAGCGCCGCTGCAGACTAGTTTTAGTACTGAGAGTAGCCATTAACTTGATATAGAAACAGGTCACTGCGGTGACTATATTGAGTATTCGGAGCTAATTTTGACACGATCTTTAGCTATTTTTGCAAAGCTCCAGCCAGCGCAAAATTCCCTCGCTGCGATATTTTTGGCGATGCAAAATAAAGTAGAAATAGCGCTTAAAGTCACGATTGCTTGCGGTTAGAGGCACTAAGCGGCCGCTGTCGAAGGCGGTTTGTAATGCTAGAGTTGATAGGCAGCCAATGCCTAGGCCGGTTTCAACGGCGCGTTTTATCGCTTCGGTATGTTGTAACTCAAGCCGAATGTTTAACTCTGGTAGCAGTTCGTGTATTGCGCGGTCAAAGGCTTGGCGGGTGCCTGAGCCCGCTTCTCTTAATATCCACTGCGCAGCGAGTAAGTCGGCATCGGTGAGGTTTTTCTTAGTGGCGAGGGGGTGTTTAGCGCTGCAAAAAATTTGCAGTTCATCTTCACGCCAGCGTGTTACTTCTAAATCGGGGTGGTGCAGCTCGCCTTCGATCAGACCAATATCTAAATCGAAGTTTAAAACCTGTTGGCTGATGACCGCTGTATTAGCCACATTGAGCTGCACCTTCGCGGCTGGATGTCGGTTGATGAACTCCGCCATAATATCGACCGCGAGATAATTACCTATGGTGAGGGTCGCACCTACCTTGAGTTCACCCACTTGGTCGTGGCGCCTAAAGCCTTGCTCTAAAGCCATAGCTTGATCTAGCAAGGCCTCTGCTTGAGGACGCAGCGCGCGGCCAAGCTCGTTGATTTGCAGGCGTTTACCAACTCGGTCAAATAGTTGAATCGAAAATTGTTGCTCAAGGTCTTTGAGTGCACTGGAGGCTGCTGATTGGGACATGGAGAGTTGTTCTGCGGCGCGAGTGATGTTTTCGGTGTGGGCGGCGGCGAGAAATACTTCGAGTTGGCGTAGGGTATAGTACATATTTGTAAAACCGATATAAAAAATCATTATAAGTCATTTTGCCGATAGCATAGTCTTCCCTTACAGTGTTGGCAAGCAAGAAGAACGGCGCGGGCATGGCGCTAATACTGACGAGAGGTTTGCAATGAGCAATATAGTTTCTGAGCGAGTTACCAGCGTACATCACTGGAACGATACTTTATTTAGCTTTAAGACTAGCCGTGATCCATCGTTTCGTTTTGAGAATGGCCACTTCACCATGATTGGTCTAAAGCAGGGCGAACGTAACTTGATGCGTGCTTACAGTATTGTGAGTGCAAATTATGAGGAAGAGCTTGAGTTCTTCAGCATTAAAGTGGCTGATGGCCCACTAACCTCTAAATTGCAGCAGATTAAAGTGGGTGATGAAATATTAATCAGCCGCAAACCGACAGGCACCTTAGTGGCAGATAATTTGCTGCCTGGTAAAAACCTGTACCTTCTTAGCACTGGTACAGGCTTGGCGCCCTTTATGAGCATCATTAAAGATCCTGAGGTGTACGAGAAGTTTGAAAAGGTTGTGCTAGTACACGGCGTGCGTTACGAGAGCGAGTTGGCTTACCAAGATTTTATCCGCAATCATTTGCCTCAGCATGAATTTTTTGGCGAGTTTGTGCGCGATAAGTTGGTTTACTACCCCACGGTTACCCGTGAGAAATTTGCGAATCAGGGCCGCTTAACGGATTTGATTCGCAGCGGTAAGCTAATGGCAGATGTGGGCTTGCCCGCACTGAACACCGAGGATGATCGTTTTATGATTTGCGGTAGCCCAAGTATGTTAAAAGATACGTGTAGCTTACTTAACGCGGCGGGCTTTAAAGAAACACGTGGCGGTGAGTATGGCCATTTCGTCATAGAGCGTGCGTTTGTAGAACATTAATACTCGTGTTCTACACTTTTTGAAGCCCCTTTTTAGGGGCTTTTTGCGTTTTTATTTGGCCAAAATATAAGACGGTTTGCCTTACCTCGGAGGCAAAAATAATTACCCTCCCAGCAAATATCAAATAACGCACGCAGTGAGTATCGTTGGTTTACTCTTTATGGGCTTAATTGTCGCGTTTATTTCGCTATTTATAAGTTGAAATGGGCTTTATGGTGGAGTCCTGTGGGCAGCCTTGATAACTTAGGGGCTGGCTTTGTTCTGGGTAAGGGAGCGCTATGTTTAAAAAAATCTTATTGTGGCTAGCGGCGCTGCTGATTGCGCTGGCGGTGTATATTCAGTTTGGAAATTTACCTGAGCCGTTACCGGCAGAGTCGCAAAGTAGTCACTGGCTTGAAAAGGGTACTTACGACGTTAGTTACTTCGATGTAGAGCTGGTGGATGATACCCGCCCAACGCAGCCAAACGGTGATTACGAGGGCAGCAACGAACGCCACCTGCAAACTCGAATTTGGTATCCTGAGGGCTTGGTAGGGTCGGCACCGCTACTTATTTATAGCCATGGTTTTATGTCCTCGCGCACGGGCGGTAGCTATCTTGCCGAACATTTTGCCAGCCACGGTTATATTGTTGCCGCAATGGATTACCCGCTGACCAATATGCAGGCGCCGGGCGGGCCGCTAGTAAAAGATGTGGTTAATCAGCCAAGTGATATTAGCTTTTTAATTGATCAGTTTGTTTCCTGGGATACGGATTCTGGGCATCAGTTTTATGAGCGTATCGATGAAAAGCATATTGGCGTTATGGGGCTGTCGTTGGGTGGTATGACCTCGACCTTGGCGGCCTTCCATCCTCGCAATGCGGATTTGCGTATTTCCGCGGCGGTATCTATTGCTGGGCCGGTCTTTGTTTTTGGGCCAGCATTCTATGAATCTAGGGATATCCCATTCATGATGATTGCGTCACCCATCGACGCAATGATTGATTATAAAACCAATGCCGCCACTATTTTACCCAATGTTAAAGGTGCGGTTTTGGTTTCCATGGACGATGCATCGCATACTGGTTTTGCCGCACAGGGTCGTTATTTAAGGTGGTTAGATAACCCCGATTTATTGGGTTGCAGTATGGTAACGCGGGGTCTTGAGAAGACGACGGATGAACTGTGGGCTAGTGAGTTGGGTGCACCTGAAGAGGGAGTTTTGGCGGTACCACAGACGGCGCTGTGTACTATGGACCCGTTGCCGTCGGCAATGAACCCAGTGCGCCAACAATGGTTAACGACGCTAGCGGTGTTTTCTTTCTTTGAATCAAAATTTGCGCTGAGTGAATTGCGCCGCCAAGAGGCTCGTGAGTATTTACTTAATGGCTATCCACGTGAAATTCCTGAGGTCAGTGTTGAGCGCGCCGCAAAGTAGAGAAAAAATAGCGCTGGGCTTATAGATTCTATTGCTGGGGCTATCGAGGCGCCCAGCTGCCAGTTATATTAATTGGGCTTTATGTTTTTGGCTGTTACGTTATCGGCGATGGCTGAGAACGTAACAGCCTTGATGAAATTAAAAATAAAACGATAAGGGAAAACGAAAATGACAGTGGCTTTCTGGTGTGTGCTTATAGCGTGTGTACTGCCTATTATGACTGCCTGGGTGTGCGGGTACTTTCGCGGTAAACAGTTTGGTAATGTCGATAACAAGCACCCGCGTGCGCAGTATGCGCAACTCGAAGGCGCGGGCGCGCGGGCGTATGCCGCGCAGCAAAATGCGTGGGAAGCCTTGCCGGTGTTCACCGCAGCGGTGGTGATTGCGCACTTGGCGGGCGTTGATCCGGCTAAGTCCGCTATCGCCGCAGAAGTGTTTATTACCGCGCGAATTTTGTATCCCATATTTTATATCGCTAACAAAGATATGCTTCGTTCGCTGGTTTTTATTGTTGGGCTTGGTGCCTGTATCGCATTATTTGTAATGGCGGCGTAAAACGAATGATTGCAGTGATGCAAAAATGGACACGGATGTTGTGTTTGTTGCTGGGCTTGGTCTTGTGCGTTAGCGCGATGGCGAAAACGGAGCCAGAGCCAGACGACGATGACGGCTTGGCTAACGCGGAAGAATTTTTACCGGTGGAAGAAGCGCCACCGCCGCCGTCGCTGCTCCGCGCTGAACAAATTAAATCCGAAACCTTCGACAGTTTTCCCCGTGGCGGCCCAGACAGTATTGCCGGGCTTGGCGATTGGTGGCTGTCTAATGGCAAAATTTGTGTGGCGGTGAGTGGGGTGGATCATCACGCGGGTATTGTTGCGGGCGGTGGAA
Organism: Zhongshania sp.; assembly: GCA_018066965.1. Taxonomy (GTDB): domain Bacteria; phylum Pseudomonadota; class Gammaproteobacteria; order Pseudomonadales; family Spongiibacteraceae; genus Spongiibacter. The sequence goes on from JAGPVP010000101.1 coordinate 16,851, forward strand.
CCCTCATTGACGTAGCGCATTGCGAGCGCGGTAATGATCAGTGGACCTACGCCAATATTTTAACGGGTTTGGCGAAGGAAACCGCAATTCCGGTTTCTAAAGTTAGCGCGCTAATAGACGGTGATCACGCCAATATTGTTACCGTGGGTGAAGGTGACGGTATTCGTCAAACCGTAACGTATCGTTTGTTGGAAGGTGGTGAGTCGCTGGAAATCGATGTGCAAATAGAGCGCATTGGCGAAGGGCGTGCGGTGCAAATGAGCGGTTTGTTTACCTTGTATTCTCAGCGTGCCTTAACACCGTTTAGCCTATCTAGTTATGTTCCCGATGCCACGCTGGGTTTTCAGCACCCCGCTATCGACCGCAACAAAGTGTCATCGCTGCTTGGCGGCATGATGCCGAGTGATTGGAATATTTTGGTGGGTGCCGACACCTACGATACTCAGATTAGTTACGGTGTGCAGCTGGGCTCGGCAGAATTGATTAAAGCCAATGGCAGTCGCCAGCCCTTGCCGCGGTTTTTGGCGGTGTTCCCCGATTACAGTTTGCACGGCTGGATGACTCGCCCTTTATGGTTTCAAAGCGAGCGCTTGACGTGGTTGTCGCTGCTGCAAAATCAGTTTATGGACTTAGAAAAAGGTGAGCGAATGCTCGCCAAGTTTCAGGTTTTACTGGGCGGCCGCGCGGACGTAGCGTCGGTGACGGATCAGATTTATAACGGCCCGCGATTACGGGGGTATGCGAATAATTTTGATGTATCGGTCGCGGTGTGGGATCAGGACGATCGGCCAGTAACCCAGAGCCGAGTGGCGGCCGACGGCAGCTTTAATATACGCCTACCGACGCATGTGCAATGGGTGAAAATGCAGGCCACCGCACCCTGGGGGCAAAAAATCACCCGCGAATTATCGTTGGCCGATGCGCGTAACGACAGCGGTCGCTGGGTATTCCGCAAAAATGGCCGATTAAAATTACCAAGTGGCATTCCCATGAGTCTGTACTTTTTTGGCTTTGGGGATACCGCCACACCAGAATTTGGTAACGATTTACTCGGTTTTACCGAGCAAGGGGTGTCATTGCCGGGGATGCTACGTCGTAACCGCATAGATTTAGCGGGGGTGGACTCTGACCTCGAACAAATTGATTTACCTCCCGGTCAGTATCGGGTGCTTACGGCGCGCGGATTGGAGTTTGATGTTAAAGAGTACTTGCTCACCGTTGTGGCAGGAAAAATTAGCCAACTGCCGATTATTTCACCAAAGCGTATATGGCACGGTGGCGATTGGCATTCTGCCGATTTACACGTGCATAGCGGTGCCAGCTTTGATTCAGTGCTGCCCTTTGATGAGCGCTTGCGAAGCTTTGTGGCGCAGGGCGCCGAGGTATTAGTTGCCACCGAGCATAACCGTTTGGTGGACCAGCGCGGCCGTGTGGCTGCGCTAGGCTTAGACGGCAAAGTGCAGGTGATTACTGGCAGTGAGTTAACGGGGATGTCGCGCACGACCAAGGCAACCACAACGATTGGTCATAGTAATGCCTTCCCCTTAGAAGCAAAGCCAATGGAATTCGCCGGCGGTAATCCCGCGGTAGAAAACCGCGCCTTGCGCGAAGTGATTGCCGGGGTCCGCGAGCAGGCACCCAATGCCTTATTTCAGTTGAATCACCCGAGGGCCGCCAACCCCTTGGATGAAGATTTAGCCTTTTTCGACCACTTGTCGGTGGGTAAAAACTATGATCCGGCGCAGGCCTTAGATAGCGATAATAATAGTAGTTTGCTGGAGCCAGACCCTGTTTCGGGCTTTCGTGATATCGATTTCGATGTACTTGAAGTCCTTAACGGAGCGGAGTTTGCCGTGTATTCGCAAATTCGTGATGATTGGTTTTCGTTGTTGAATCAAGGCGCGCGTCGCGCAGCAACAGGCAATAGCGATTCCCACGGGCTGCGTAGTGTTGTCGCTGCTCCGCGCAACTACGTTTATATTCCCGACTCAAATAAGACGCTACCGCTGGACGAGCAGGCCTTTGTTGACGCGATCCGAGCTGGGCACAGTTTCGCTACAACCGGGCCTTTGCTGGCGGTTACACTGCGCGACGAGTATTCAGACGTCGGCATGGGCGATACGTTTTCTGGGAGGCGCGGCGAATTGCATGTGCAAATAGATGGCGCGCCGTGGGTGTCGGTAGATACCTTAACCATTTGGGTAAACGGAGCAATCTATCGGCAGTTGAACGTTGCGGTCGGTGACCATAAAGTCATCGAGCTTATTGTCGACACGGACTCGTATGTGGTGGTTGAAGTAAGCGGCAAGCCGGGGCCGGTGTACCGGGCATTGATGCCAGATTTGGCGCCATTGGCCTTGAGCAATCCGATCTATATTGATGCAGATGGCAATGGAAAGTGGCAAGCCCCTAGGGTAATGAACTAGTCTAAGGCTGTGATTGTCATAGTCGACAAGTGCTAAATGTGAAGAGTTAAAGCACGTTGCTGATTTAATGCTGTGAATATTGGCATGTTTTTTTTGATAATAGCTGTGTCATGATTGTCTCAGGACACGTAGATAGATGACGAATGAGGGGATTCACTAATGAAAGTTTCTATTAATGTTAGCCGTTGGGCAGTCTTGTTGATGGCAGCGGTTTTCGCAACAGCATGTAGTATTGATCCATACACCGGCGAAGAAAAAACCAGCAATACTGCAAAAGGTGCAGGTTGGGGTGCGTTGGGTGGTGCAGTTTTAGGCGCAGCGGTATCAAGTAAAGACGACCGTAAAAAAGGCGCCTTGCAAGGTGCTGTAGTAGGTGCAGCGGCAGGTGGTGGCTACGGTTATTACATGGATCGCCAAGAAGCTAAATTACGTGCGCGCCTTGAAGGTACGGGTGTGGGTGTTCAGCGTGTCGGTGACACCATCAAGCTAATCATGCCAGGTAACATCACATTCGATACCAGCAGCTCATCGATTAAAGGCGGCTTTACCAGCGTTTTAGATAGCGTGGTATTGGTTGCCAAAGAGTTTGATAAAACCCTGATGCAAATCAATGGTTTCACCGACTCTACTGGTAGTTTCCAAACTAACCAATCCTTGTCAGAGCAGCGCGCAGGAAGTGTTGGCCGCTACTTTATGAACCAAGGTGTGGCTGCAAGCCGTATCCGCACTACTGGCTATGGTCCACGTGATCCAGTTGCTGATAACAGCACTGCATCAGGTCGTGAGCAAAACCGCCGTGTTGAAATTGAGATGCTACCAACTCAATAACACGCGATTTACTCGTAAAGGGGCGTCATCAGTGACGCCCTTTTTTTGTCTGAATATTGGGTAAGCGAGCTTGGGGTTTAAAAAATGATAAAGAATATTTATAGATCGGCATTCGTCTTTGTTGTGGTGCTGGCGCTCGCCGCTTGTGCGTCATTTAATCCTATTGAGAAGCCTAAGGTGGCCATCACCAACCTTAAAATGGCGCCGGGCAACGGTTTCCAGCAAAAACTGTTGGTTGGCCTGCAGCTCGATAACCCAAACTCCTTTGCTGTTAATCTTGGCCGCTTAAGATATACGCTGGAATTGCAGGGGCAATCACTGGCGGGTGGTAGCTTAAACGACGAGATAAGTTTGCCGGCTAATGGCCAAGCTCAGCTAGTGATTCCTGTCGAGGTTAATTTGCTGAATGGCATCGGTGTGCTGAGTAAGATTTTAGGTAATTTGCAATCTGATCTTGATTACAAACTAAGCCTGACGGCCGCAGTCGCTAATTTCGGGCTGGGCGATATTACTATCAATAAGGTGGGCAAGGTCGGCATGGGTAATACTGCGCCGTAGATGTTGGCGGGGGCCGCGGCAGGGCTTATGGCCCTGCCACGATGTTTACCTTAAGCGCTTTTAGCTGATGCGCCTTTCTTTTTACTGTCTAGATTGTCATGAAGGCTAACTAGCTGCTGGGTTAATTTATGCGATGGCGCATAGTGGATCAGTGGCATTTGGCGGCTGCGAGACTCTTTCATTTTTACCGAGCTGCTCAAATATTGATCGAAAATGGGTAGGCCATCGGCTTTCATGCTTTCAATAAGCTGGGTTGGCAAGCTGGCCTGCGCCTGAAACTGATTAACCACAATACCTTCTAGCTTTAGTTCTGGGTTGTGGTCTTCACGGATTTCTTCTACGGTTTCCAGTAAGCCCATTAGCGCGCCCTGAGAAAAACTGTCGCAATCAAAGGGGATTACCAAGGAATCTGCTGCGATAAGCGCGGAGCGGCTATAAAAATTCAGCGCCGGCGGCGTATCAATATAGATATGCTCATATTCCGCTTGCAGTTTGTTCAGCGCATCGCGGAGTTTATAAATTTTGTGACGGCTTTCGAGTTCGCGCTCAATCACAGCCAGTTCGGGGTGCGACGGCATTAAATATAGATTTTCAAATTCAGTTTCGTAGATGCAGTCGCTGGCTTCTTTGCTTTTTCCGAACAGCGAGAGCTTTTGCTTGAAGAAGTCCGCGGCATTGTCTTCGAGGTCGCGAAATTGCGGGCCGATTAAATATTCACTGCTGTTGCCTTGAATATCGAGGTCGATAAGCAGGGTTTTAAAACCTTTCCATGCGCTGATGGCCGCGAGGTTGCAGCTTATGCTGGTCTTACCGACACCGCCTTTTTGATTGAAAATTACCCGCTTCATTGCTCTGCCCTGACGATGTATTACTAGGAAAAACTAATCCTAGCAGCTCTCGTACCAAGGCGCTATGGCCGCGCTTTACGGGGTGTTGCGGATGGGGCGATTAGGGTGTTGAAGTCGGCTTTTTGCCAATCCATTCGCCGGTGCGCAGTACGCCAAACAGTAAGACGACAATATAGCCTTCAATGGGATTACTGTATTCACGATGAATGTCTTTGCGGAAAACTATGCATTCAAGTGCGTGTGCGCAAAGAATGCCTACGCCACCCCACATGAGCCAAGGGCTGTATTCGCCAAGTAGGGGGTAGGCGAAATTTACGGCGAATGCGACCCAAAAAGCGAGTTGGCCAATCTTTAAGAGCGTCATCATAAACCTTGAACCTTTCGTTATTATTCTAAGTGGCTGCATAATGCAGTATTGATTTCAGGCCTTCAAGTACTGTTACAATCTTGTCACTTTAACTTGTCATAAAATAGAGACGATCAATCTATGTATACGGGAATTGTGCACGGCGCTTACCCGCTTGCGGCGGTGATTCGCAAGCCGGGTCTGCATCAGCTATTTATCGATTTGCCGCCGGTGTTACTTGAGGAGCTAAGTATTGGAGCCAGCGTTGGTTTAGATGGCGTATGTATGACCGTGACCAGTATTGATGGCGGTCGGGTGTCGTTTGACGCCATGCAAGAAACCTTGTCTTTGACAACGCTAGGTCAGTTAAGCGATGGCGATAATGTCAATGTTGAGCGTTCTGCCAAGCAGGGGGCAGAAATCGGTGGCCATAATATTTCTGGCCATGTTGATGGTTGTGCAGAAATTATTGCCATCGAAGAGACCGAGAATAATTGCACGCTGAGATTTCGCCTGCCGCAAGGCTTGAGTAAATACGTGTTTAAAAAGGGCTTCGTCGGTGTCAGCGGCTGTAGTTTGACCGTGGCAGATTACAATCGCGATAACGCTGAATTTACTGTGTGCTTAATTCCAGAAACCTTGCGCGTGACAACCTTTGCGCAAAAGCGTGTTGGCGATAAGGTAAATATTGAAGTGGATCGACAAACCCAGGTCATTGTCGATACCGTTGAGCGGGTATTAGCTGAGCGGGGATGATTACAGTGGCTCCAGTGCGTTTCACACTGGAGCCACTCGAATTATGCCTCGTCAGGCATTAAATTGTTGATACGCTCTAAGGCATCAACATACTCGGTGACTAAACGGAAAATGACCGAGCGGGTTGATTCAACATGATTGATTTGCCCAACCACCTGCCCGACGGGGTTAAATGCCACTTTTTGGCAATCGCCCACCGATGCATAGCGCGAAGTGCGGCGAATACCATCACCACTCACCATGCCTTGCAGAGGCATGCCTAGTGGGCTTGGTGCGTCGGGGCGTTCCCACGCTTCGGTCCACTCATTTTTCAGCATGCGGCAGGTTTTTCCCGTCCAAGAGCGTGAGCGCACGGTGTCTTCGCTTGTCGCCTTCAGGAGCGATTCTTTTTGCGCGGGTTCGGCATGGGCTTCTTCTACAGTTAGCCATAACGAACCTGTCCACACTCCAGCGCAGCCCATACTCATGGCAGCGAGCATTTGCTGGCCATTGCCGATGCCGCCAGCGGCAAGAACCGGTACCGGTGCGGCAGCAGCAACTGCTTGGGGCCATAGCACAACCGAGCCAACATCACCGGCGTGACCGCCGCCTTCGCCGCCCTGAGCCACAATAAAATCTAGTCCCGCGTCTTTATGGGCTTTGGCTTGTTTAACTCGGCCGCACAGTGCGCCAACCAAACGGCCGCTGTCTTGAATGAGTTTTATTTTATCGGCTGGTGGCGTACCCAAGGCATTGGCTATTAATTTGCATTTGGGGCGGGTGAGCGCCTCCATGAGCAATGGCGTTGCGGTTGCTTCAGTCCAGCCCAGCAATCCCATATTGTTGGTGCCGTCTGGCCATTCTGGTACGCCGGCATCTGCTAATAATTTTTGAGCGAAATCAATGTGCCCCTGCGGTACCATTTTCCACAGCTCTTTCTCAAGGTCTTCTGGGCTCATATCGCCCATACCTTCGTATTTTTGGGGAATAACGATATCAACACCGTAGGGAAGGTCGCCAATACGCTCGTCAATCCAGTCTAATTCGGCCTTTAGCTCTTCTGGTGAAAACCCGACTGCGCCTAATACGCCAATACCGCCGGCCTTGCTGACGGCGACAACAACATCGCGGCAATGGGTGAACGCGAAAATGGGGTATTCAATGCCGAGCTTTTTACATATTTCGGTATACATTTCAGGCCTCTGACTTTGTGTGGCGCGGAGTACGCGGCGCCATGAGTTGACGCTATCAGTATTGCGGACACCCTCAGGATCGACAATGGCGTAAGTAATCAATCGCCATTGACTAAAAAGATCAGTATTCTCTGCGTTAAATCGAGTTTGGGCTTGTAGCTTCGATCTGCGCAGAGTAAAAAGTGCTATGACACTCTCGTATATCCCTTATAGGAATTTCGCTTAAAAATGGACAGAATCCCCTCCATAAGCGCACGTATTCTACTTTTACAGATTCGTCATCGTGCTCTGGATACGGAAATAACGGAGCTGACTTTGAATCCATATCAAAATCAGTTGCTGTTGCAGCGTCTGAAGAAAGAGAAGTTGCGTATCAAGGATGATATACAGTGGTTAAAAGACGAGCTTATACCTGACCTAGACGCGTGACGCGGGCCTGGATGTGTACTTTTGTGCGATATATCTCACAAAGTGTGCTGCTGTTGTCTGCTTTTACTTTTTTGCTAAGCGGGCATAATAGGCGCTGTCAGGATGACTTTAGCACTCAACGGATTGGGTGCGACAATGGATGTCTAAATTTTAAAAAAGCCGGAGCGTTTGCTCCGGCTTTTTTTTTGCGTTGAGCTTTTGTTCCAGCTTGCTTAAGCTGCTGCCCTTTAGGTTCCCCCTCTGATGACAGCCATTTTATGGCCACAAGATTAATCGATGACAGATCGTAACTTTGACGGTATCGCCGAACGCTTTAAAAAGAATATTTACGGTAATGCTAAGGGCGAGCTGAGGCTGGCCTTATGTTGGCGCGAGCTGGTCGATAAATTGCCTGCGCTAAGCGACGACAGTCAGCCTATGTCGGTATGGGATGCCGGCGGTGGGCTGGGACAAATGAGTATTCGCGTAGCCGAGCGAGGGCATTCGGTACTGCTTAATGATATTTCTGCGGATATGTTGAATGTAGCGCGCAATGACCTTGAAATGGCTGGGATTAGGTCTAATGTCGATATTCGTCAGGCGGCGATTCAAGCAATCAGTGCAGAGCCGGCGTATCAGCAGTCTTTTGATTTGGTGCTATGCCATGCAGTGCTTGAATGGGTTGCTGATCCAGGGCAAGTGATTGCTGCTTTAGTCGCTGGCATGCGCCCAGGCGCTTATTTGTCGCTTATGTTTTACAACCTCAATGCACTTATCTTAAGCAATATGGCCAAGGGTAATCTCTATAAATTACGGGATAGGGATTTTGCCGGACACCCCGGTGGTCTAACACCGCCTTCGCCGCGTCAACCACAGCATATGATTGAGCTGTTACAGCGAGCGGGTGTGGAAATTGTTGCGAAGCGCGGTATTCGTTTGGTCTACGACTTAATGCCGAGAGCGGTGCGGGCTGAACGGAGTCTCGATGATGTGCAGGCCCTTGAGTGGCAGTACGGTGCAGATGAACCCTTTTGGTCCTTGGGGCGCTACGTGCATCTGCTATGCCGTTTGCCGGAGTAAAGCCTAAGTGTTGCGAAAATGAATACCGAGTTTGTCGTACGCCGCGCCAAGAATCCACAGCGGGCCAATTAATAAAAATAAAATATCAGTAAAGAATGATGGCTTCTGCGCCTCTTCTTTGTGACCAATAAATTGAAAAATCCAAGCGATAATCCAAATCGCGGCGGCGGGAATCCACATTGGGAAAGCCACATAGCTTTGGTAGGCCATAATGCCGGCGGCTAGCAGTATTACGAATGGAAGCATTCCAAGCGCTAAGCGCCCCGATAGGTAGCCGTAAAAGAACATCGCAGCAATTAATATGATTTGGCCAAGATTCACGGGCGTCGCGGGAATTTTTACTAGCCAAAGTAGTGCGACAGTACACACGGCAATCGCGGGTACACACCAATAATGAATTCGCTTATTCCGTGGGTTTTGGTGGGAGGCACTATATTCGTCCAGCCATTGGGTCAGGGTGCGCACAGAAAATCTCCGCTACTAAATCAAAATGACTACGCTAAGTGAAGCGTCGGTGTAGGTCAATGACTGTGCTGACATGGCGAGCTGGCAATTTAAGTCAGGTCGATGCGGATAAACGCACGAGTCTTCTTGCGGCCGCCAAGGGTCGCACCTAGGTCTAATAAGCGCATTTGCAGGCCGTATTTTTTTACTAGCTGGCGGTGCGCTAGCTGGCTTTCAGCTTGGTCGATTAAATAGGCGTTGCCTCCAACATTGTCGCCAAGAGGTTTACCCGTGACAGTGCAGGGTGCGATTTTACATTCGCTAAAATTGCGTATGCGCTTGACCTTGCCCGCTTGCCCAGCAGAAAAAATATAGAGCGTTTTGGCGTCGCCCGCGCACCAAACCGGTGTTGCTACAAAACTACCGTCGCGCTTTTTTGTGCTAAATAAAATATAGCTAGCTTGGTGCAAAGAGCTCATGATTTTAAATCCAAAGGAAAGTGATTAGTCGCTAGTGTGCGTGGTGAATTTGCTACGTGCAATATCGAGGTGATAAGTGGCGCAAATTGAATTTTAATGGCAGGGGCTTGATGTAAATGAATTTGCCGCCGATAGCTGGCGGCAAATGTTACTTCTTATCTGAGTGTGGAGATGGCTTTGTTACGTAACTCAGACCAGTGTGGCTATACAATAAAATAAGCCCGTTAAAACGATAGAGAGCAGGCTAAATTTTGCGCCCTGTTGGGCGATGTCGCTGGCGGTGCTCGCGCTAGAGGTGTGCGAGTTCATTGTTAAATCCTCTTGTCAGGTTTGTTTAGATCAGGCTGATAAAGCAAGATACGATGCCGACTGCAACAATAGTTAGTAGGCTGTATTTGGCAACTAATTCGCCGATTACGTTAGTGTCTTGGTTTAGTACTGCTTGCTGTAATTGAGTCATGGTATTGCTCCGTCTATAAAGTTTTGGGTGTGTCGTGATGACGGTGTCAGTATACGAACAAGCAAGGAATAATTGGGTTACACGCGATGTGTCGTAGTGACCCTAAAATATTGCTTTTAGGCACTTTTTTAATCATTTAGACAGATTGGCTAGGTAGTAAAAACAAAGACTTAAGGCGCTTATTACCGAATATTTAAGCAGCGGTTAAGTCGATGTAATGATGGCGCGAGGGTTAAATTGTTGTAATAACAGGGAAAAATTCAGAATTGCAGTGTTTTTATCTTAGCGCTGCACCGTATTTAAGGAAAAATCTGCGAGCAGCTCACCGATTAAAAAACTTTCTACCGCGACCGCGCCACGGGCAAACCAGTCTTCGGCTTCGGCTTTACTTCCCACTTCGTAAATCAGTATTGGCCACGGCAGGGTTGTGAAGTCGGCATCTACTGGTACACAGTTGCGGTCACAAAATAAAACCTCCGGCTGTAATTCCACTAAGGCCGCAGACTGCCAGTCGGGCCACGCATCAAAGACGGCGCCAAAGCGTTGCCAACCTTCGTGAAGAGCAAGGCGCAGAGCGTTTAATTCAAAGCTGATAAGCACGCAGCGCGAGGCCACGGGGCGCAGGGTGTTAATTACCGCATCGACGACCAGGTGTTCGCCAAATCTGGTTAGGCTTTCTTCTTTGATTTCGACGTAGGCATTCACATTTGGGTTCGCCTCTAGCAGCGTAACAATATCGCTGAGGCGGCACATGGGGTTGTGTGGAAACGCATTGCCAAGACGATAGCTCTCGGTGGCATAAAATGTATCAAGCTCGGCGGCGGTGTAATCCCAGATTAAACCCTCTTGCTGGCACATACGCATTAGATTAGCGTCGTGAAAGACATAGGGTACGTGGTCGGCGCTCAGTTGAATATCGAGCTCTATATTTACCGCGCCAGCCTGTAGCGCTCGTTCAAAGGCGACGAGCGTGTTTTCTGGGTAGTGTTGACGCCAACCGCGGTGGGCAACAAAGTTTTCTGCTTGCATACACATTTCATCGCAAATTGAATTCTACAACAGTATCTAATTTATCTGTGTCGGAATAAAGATGGCCGTCATAGTTTGATTAAAAAGCGGTGTTGGCAATGACTATTGCTTGCGGCGCTGCGCGCATATAATGCGGGCTTAGCCTAAATTTTTGGAGAGCATATGTCTGCGGTATCGATAAAGGCCTTGTTGGCAGGACAGCGTGAACCGGGATGCGAGGTAACCGTAAAGGGGTGGATTCGCAGCCGTCGCGATTCCAAGGGCGGCTTTTCTTTTTTAGCCGTGCACGACGGTTCCGCTCAGTCGGCCATCCAAGTTGTCGCACCGGGCGAGCTGACGAATTACGATGCTGATATTTTAAAATTGACTGCGGGTTGTTCGGTTATTGTTATCGGCGACTTGGTTGCTTCTCAGGGAAAAGGCCAGAGCGTTGAAATTCAGGCTAAGCAGATTGAGGTCTGTGGTTGGGTAGACGATCCAGATACCTATCCGATTGCAAAAAAACGCCATAGTTTTGAGTACTTGCGTACTGTCGCGCATCTACGGCCGCGAACCAATACTTTTGGCGCCATCACACGGGTCAGAACAGTTCTCGCGAATGCGGTGCATCGCTATTTTTACGAGCGCGGCTTCCAATGGATTAACTCGCCCCTGATCACCGCGAGCGACTGCGAAGGCGCGGGCGAGATGTTCCGCGTTAGCACTTTAGATTTAATGAACTTGCCACGTGCCGAGAATGGCAACATAGATTTCAGCGAAGATTTCTTTGGTAAAGAAGCCTTTCTTACCGTGTCCGGCCAGTTAAATGCCGAGGCTTATTGTTTGGCGATGTCTAAGGTATACACTTTTGGGCCGACGTTTAGGGCTGAGAATTCGAATACCAGTCGCCACCTTGCCGAGTTCTGGATGGTGGAGCCTGAAATTGCATTTGCGAATTTAGACGACGATGCGGCGCTGGCAGAAGATTTTTTACGGTATCTGCTCTCAGAGGTTTTAGAGCACTGCGAAGACGATCTTGCTTTCTTTAATCAATATGTTGATGAGGGCGTGCTAGCCCGCTTACAAAAAGTGGCGAGCACTAGCTTTGAGCGCATGGATTACAGCGATGCGATTAAAATTTTAGAAAAGTCAGGCAAGAAGTTTGAGTATCCCGTACGCTGGGGATTAGACATGCAATCCGAACATGAGCGTTATTTGTGCGAAGAGCATGTGGGTGGCCCGCTGATCGTGACCAATTACCCCAAAGACATTAAAGCGTTTTATATGCGCATGAACGACGACGAAAAAACTGTCGCGGCCATGGATGTACTGGCGCCCGGTATTGGCGAGATTATTGGCGGCAGCCAACGCGAAGAGCGCTTAGATGTTCTCGAGCGTCGTATGGCTGAGCAAGGCTTAGAGGGCTTGGAGTGGTATCGTGACTTGCGTCGTTACGGCACCGTGGCGCACGCGGGTTTTGGTTTGGGTTTTGAGCGTTTACTGAATTACATTACCGGTATGGAAAATATTCGCGATGCGATTCCTTTTCCGCGCACACCAAAGCACGCTGATTATTAGGCCGAGCAATTTCTTGCGCCGGCGTGTCAGCCGGCGCTTTGTTATTCTTCTAGAAAGAGGATAGCTTGAGTCTCGCTATCTAATAGATCCGCCAAGGTATACGCCGCCAATGCAGAAAGAAAAGCCTCAAGGGCGTTATCTAATAAGCCTTTTAATTTACAACTACTGATAATTCGGCAGGGTTGCTCATTGCAATTAATGGGCGTCAGCGTCGTTTCGAAATGTTTTACAACATCTACGAGTGCAATTTCCTCTGCCGATTTACTCAGCCGAATACCGCCACCTTTGCCTCTAGTAGCCTCTACATAGCCTAAGCGAACCAAATGCATAACCACCTTGGATATGTGGTTTGCCGAAATACTGTAATAGTCACAGATATGTTGGATCGTACTTTGCTGATCGGCGGGCAGGTGCCCCAAGAATATCAGTGTCCGAAAGGCGTAATCTGTCTGTTTGCTTAATTTCATCGTTAGATAATGTTGCACTGAAACAAAAGATGCGCGTATTATACATCTTTTAAACATGCATAAAAAATACATATTTATTTGTGAGGATAAATGACATGACAACATTGTACGAGCGCATTGGTGGTGAGGCCGCAGTTGATAAAGCGGTAGACATTTTTTACGACAAAATTATGGCAGATGGGCGTATAAGTGCTTTCTTTGAAAATATCGATATGTTTGCCTTGGCTCGTAAGCAGAAGCTATTTTTGACGATGGTGTTTGGTGGGCCAAGTGATTACAGCGGTGAGGATATGCGTACCGCTCATGCGGGGATGGGGATAAACAATGAGCACTTTAATGCGGTGGTAGAAAATCTCGCCGGAACATTGAGCGAGCTTGGTGTTGGTGCGGATGATATTGCTGAAGTCGCAAAAATCGCAGATAGCGTTCGTGATGAGGTGTTAAACCGATAGTTGGGCTGCATTTTCGGTATAAATAATGCGACTCGATTCAGCAGTTAGGCGGGCTGATATCGAGTCACATTATTTATCGACGCAAGGCGTGAATTACACCAATAAGAACATCAGCTTGCGCTGGAAGTCATCTAGCTCGGATGTCTTCACTTTTACTAGCTGGTCTAGTTGGAATGAATTCTTGTCGTTAAACAGGCGCAGGGAGTCTGCGTCGAAGCTCAATTTTTCTGGAATGGTACGAGCTTCTACGAAGCCGCTGATACCAGTATCAAGTAATTCAACCGTAAAGCCGCCGCCGTTAACATGGGCGATGCGTGCATCGTAAACGGTGTCTGAGGTATTGCGGGCCAGATACTGATACTGCAGCCATTGTTCCATTTGCTTGCTTGCCTGTCTGCCGTTGCGAATGGCCTCTTGCAATGCCGCTAGTTCGGTTTCATTAGGCAGGTTTGGCTTTTCGTTATTTAATTTGGCACGAATGCAGCGCTGCACGAGCAGATCACTGTATTTGCGTAGCGGTGAGGTAAACGTGGTATAGCGCTCTAGGCCAAGTCCAAAATGCGGTTTTGGCGTAATACTGATTTCACCGGGTTGCAACATGCGTGCAAAAATACTGCGCAAGGGTAGTGAAGACTCGTTACTATCACTCGCTTTAATCAGTGCTTTATAGCCAGTCAACGCGCTGAGTTCACAATCGGCCAGTGCAGGGATTTCTTTGTTCAGTACGGCGCGGATATTGTCGTAACGGTCTTCACGTAAACCGGCGTGACATACATAGAGTGCTGGCGCATCTGCGAGCCATACTGCGGCGCTGCGGTTTGCGGCTAACATACATTCTTCTACCAAGCGGTGCGCATCGTTGCGTTCAACTTTGGTGATGCTTTCTATTTTACGCTGCTCATTTAGCTGGAAATGGAAGTCCGGCTGTTCGGGCATAATGATATGGTGTTCGCCGCGATATTTTTTCAGCGCCAAACTCGCTGCGTATAAATCCTTCAGGCAGGCTTGGTCTAAATCCATCTCATTGTGAATGTGCGCGTGTACGTCGCTGTAGCTAAGTTTTGCCCGTGACCGAATCAGCGCTTCACTGAATTGAATATCACTAATCTCGCCGTCGGCGCTGACCTGCAAGCTGCAGACAATCGCCGCACGATCTTCATTGGCAACTAATGAGCAACTTCCTTGAGAGATGGGGTTTGGCAGCATGGTTTGGGTGAAACCAGGTAAATACACGGTGTTTGCGCGTTGCTGCGCGGCGCGGTCTAGCGGGCTGCCAGCCGCAATAAACGCACCTGGGTCGGCTACGGCGATGTGTAATGCCCAGCCATTGTCATTGGCCTGCGCCCATAGCGCATCGTCGATGTCGCGGGTTTCGGCCGAGTCTATGGTGACAAAGGGAATGTCGCGAAGATCTTTGCGGGTCTCAGCGCGAAGGTCATCGCCAATACTGCAGTCTTTGGGCCAGTCTTTGGGTAATTTGAATTTGCGCTGGGTGTATTTACCTTCAATGCCGGCGGTGTCTGGGCTGCCGATATTCTCTAACACTTTGACTTGTGACTTACCGTCTTTAAAGGGGTGTTGGGCCACTTGGCAATAAAGGAAGTCGCCTTCGTTGCATTTTTTGCGCTGCGACGGGGGAATAAAGAGCAGCTTATTAAAACGCGGTAAATCGGGCTCGACAAAATGACCCTGCCCGCGCACTACGTAGCGACCAGTAAAACAGTCCAGTGGACTTTCCAGCAGTGTCTCTAACTCGGCTTTAAACTTGCCTTTGTCATCGCTGTGGACGTTGATTTTTACGCGATCACCGGGGAAAACCCGCTGCATATCGTCTGGGGCGAGAAACACATCGCGACCGTCATCTAGGCGAACAAATCCAAATCGCCGTTGGCTGCCGCGAACTTCGCCGTCGCCTTGGTCTTTAGAATCCAGTATTTGGGTTTTCAGCTGGTTTAGCTGTAGCAGGGCATTTTTGTCGAGCATGGATCAATGGTACCTGTGTTCGGGTCGCGAAAAAGGGGTACAGGGTAGCGGAAATGTGTGACGGAGTCTTCCGATATCACGCCGATAACGGTTGACAATGATGGCCATCGCTTTTAATAATCAAGCTACGCTGTGTTGTATGGATAGGTATATTGCCGTCACACCATCTTGGCCTTCGGGCTTACAGTCCAAACCTTCTGCGCGCTGTATTCGTTCAGCATCGCGACAACAGCCCTACGCTCCGCGAGCTGGCGTTTTCCTCCCTAATACCTCCCTTATTTGGCTCTCAAAACGGTCTTTTCTTGGTCGCGTTGAGTACCAGTTTTCCTTTATGTTGTTAACAGAGAGTGTCCTATGGAAAAAATCTTTGTTCTTGATACCAACGTTTTACTGCATGACCCCATGGCGTTAAACGCCTTTCATGAGCATCGGGTGGTAATCCCGATGACGGTGTTGGAGGAGTTAGATCATATCAAGGACAGGCGCGACAAAGATGTGAGTCGCGAGGCGAGGATAGCAATCAATGCTATCGACAAGATTTTATTTAATGCCAGCCCCAAGGCAATTCAAGAGGGGGTGCCAATTCCCAGTGCGCGCAATGGGGATGACAATGGCAGTTTGGCGATTTTCCCCGATCAATTAATTAACCACGACGTACCCGCACCCTACCTTGATGGTAGCCAGCAGCAGGCCAACGATAATCGTATTATCAATGTGGCTCTGCATTTGCAGGTTAAAAATCCCAAGGCCTATGTTTGTTTGGTGACTAAAGACATCAATATGCGCTTGAAGGCCAAAGGCTCTGGGTTGGAGAATGTTGAAGACTACCGCAAAGATCGTGTACTTGAAGATATTCAATACATGGCAAAGGGTTATGAGCACTTGCCGGGTAACTTCTGGAGTCAGGTAGACAAGGTCGATACCCTAAGAGAGGGTGGGCAAACCGTACATGTATTGAATCGCGACGTGCTGCCTAAAGTGCACATCAATGAGTTTCTCTACGATGATAGCGGCTTCGCTAGCATGGTGAGGTCAGTCGACGAAGACAAACTTGAGCTGCTGGATTTAAGCCGAGACCAGTTGATGCACCAGCGCATGTGGGGTCTGAGCCCACGCAACTTTGAACAGGCTATGGCGTTCTTTCTTATTTCGCGGGCGCACATCGATATGACGGTATTAACGGGGCCAGCGGGCTCGGGTAAAACCCTCATTGCACTGGCCTATGGTTTGCACGCGATCTTGGAGGAAAAACGCTTCGATAAGATGATAGTGGCGCGTTCCACGCCGCCGATGGCCGAGGATATCGGCTTTCTTCCCGGCACCGAAGAGGAAAAAATGGCGCCGTGGTTGGCGGCGTTTGAAGACAACCTTGAAGTCTTACACGGCACTGATGAGTCGCCATACAGCAGTATTGAGTACGTCAAAGACAAGGCGAATATCCAATTTAAGTCTTTGAATTTTATGCGGGGTCGTTCCTTTAATAATGCGTATATCGTCATTGACGAAGCGCAGGGCTTAACCCAGTTTCAACTCAAATCTATTATTACGCGGGTG
>JAGPVP010000119.1 GCA_018066965.1 Zhongshania sp.
ACCCCTCTGCATGGGATGCTAGGCGGTTATACAGGCTGGGGGTGAGTCGAATAACGGTCATGATAAAAATCTCAATATGATTAATGGTTACCATAAATCATATTGAATGCTCTGTATACTGAAATCGCAGCCGGTAAGTAATTCCTCTGTGACTCACAGTTATGATGTGTAACGACACAAAACAAATAATATATTATCTGTTGACTTATATTTTAAATAATATATTATCCGTTACATAAAGAGATGAATCACATTTTGGAGGGCGCATGAAAACAAAAGAAGATCTTTACTCGTCATTTGGGCCGGATGACATCCAGAGAGAAGTAGATGAGTTCAACAATGGGCTTGGTATGAATGTCCTACAGTCTATCCTCACTGCTGATGCTGAAGTTTCGGCGCGACCAGTGTTGGAGTTATACGAGTATGCGATTTTTGGCGACTTAAGGCTGTGCTTCTCAGATGGCGATGAGTGGCTGGACACGCGGACTAACGCATGCGCTGCTATGGTTGAGACATTCAGTTGTTATGAGCAAATCTACGGAGATATTGTTGACGCTCCTGCGATAGCGCTTACTGAACAAGCTGCTCAAGCGAGAATCCGTATCGATTTCCTTAGGCTTGGTATTGAGCCTCTTGATGGCGCTTATAGTATTAGTACGCGCGAAATGGCAATTTTGTGTCGAATGTCAGAAGCCGGTATTAGGAACGCATTGAGTACGGATTCTAGTAGGCCATCAGCGAA
Organism: Zhongshania sp.; assembly: GCA_018066965.1. Taxonomy (GTDB): domain Bacteria; phylum Pseudomonadota; class Gammaproteobacteria; order Pseudomonadales; family Spongiibacteraceae; genus Spongiibacter. The sequence goes on from JAGPVP010000119.1 coordinate 743, forward strand.
AAAATATGGGAAGCATCTCTTCTTTGATGCCGTTAAGGCGCATGACTGGATGCTGAATCGGCGTGGATACACACCTACTCAGCTTCCAGAAGATGGTGAGCAGCTAGTGAAGTTCAGATCAACGATTGGTTATGGTAGCGCTTTTCCGGGCGAGGGCGAGTTTGAAGGCATAGATTAGTATTTCTTTGAAGGTAAAGGTAGTAGCTGCCCAGCAGGCGGTGGCATAAAACACCTGCAGTCGTGCCGACGCTCGAGTCTCTATCCCATATTGGGTTTTCTCTGGCGAAAGGAAATGATTCGGTGGCTGGTAACCACTTTAGTTAATTTCCGGTTTTTATTGGTGAGCGATTGACAGCGGGAAAGACTGTTTTAATGTATAGGAGGAAAATATGAGATTTTTGAAGATAGAGGTGACAGGCGGGAATATTCGCCAAGGGCATTTTTACATCAATCGTGATTCTGGGATTGTGCCTGCACTGTCTTGGGGTGGAAAGAACAAGCTAGTTGCGGGCAAGAATATAAGCCTGCGCTATGAAGGCGACGCCGATACCGTAGATACTGATTTTGATGGTGAGAAGCGTATTCCGCGATTTGGTCGGGGGCAGTGCCGCAAGTTCTTTGAAAGGTATGGCGTCAAAGCTGGCGATGAAATTTACTTGGTAAAAGAATCTGAGCGGAAGTTTTTAGTATCTTACAGTCGTCCGTAGTGGGGAATATGGCCTTTTTGGTTGGATTAGATGGGTCATATGACGCATCGTAAAAATAATTTATGGCGCGGCTACGGTTTCTTGTTGACCCGCCGCATTTCAAGTGAGATTTTGTACAAATCTTATTTTAGTTAGGGGGATGCATGGAAGTTAAAATAACAAAAACAGCTGAATTGGTTAAACGGTTCGTTGATCGTAGCGACAAGAAACAATCCCAAATATGTTTGGAAATTGGGTTGTCACCATACTCAAATGTATTGACGTTGTTCAAGAGTGGTAAAAGTCCTTTGCCCATAGCGAGAAGTGCGGCACTTGCTGATGCTTGTGGTTGCAGTGAGGTTGAGAAAAAACAGTTGGTTGCAAGCTGTTTGTTTGAGCACCACGAAGATGTAATCACTGCATTAGGTGTTTTCTCAGGCGGTGTGACAAGTGTGGAAATCATGGAGGCTGTAATGTCTGTGAATGCAATGACCGCCAATGCTTAGGGATTAAATGATGCTTCATATTTTTAGCGAATACTTATCGAAAGCTTGAATAAGCTTACTAAATAGGAAAATAGCTATTCATCCATATAAGTAGAGTAAGCGCCGAACTTCTGTTCTAGGAAAACGTAAACCCAAAATTAATTATTTGGTAGATCCTATTTTTAATTGGTGGATAAATTCATTCTAAATTTGTAACAAGTGAAAAGGGATTGAACATGTCATTAAAAATTACATACTTGCCAAAGCGTGGAAAATTAGCGGGCAGTACCTTTACGCCGCATCGCTACAGCGATGGACAATATGTCGTAAGTAAAACGAGATATAAAGAAGATCAAGTGCGGCTGGAACTGATCGAGGAAATCCCAGCCTATTTGGATCGTGGATACAAAGTGAGAATGAGTGACCCTGTAATGCGAACAACGCCTAGCTTAATTGGAAAAGATTCTATAGACATAAGTCTCGTGTGATGTTGGCTAGCGACACACGGAGAGTGTGATTTCTGGCGACTCGCAAGGGCGATAGATTCAAGATATGGGAGATGCGGCATGAATTATTTAACTCTGGAAATGGCGCATTTTGTTAGTCTGAACAAGGCCTTCGCTAAGTATATTAGCAGTGCTGGGAAGCCTGCTTCGTGCAAGCTGTGGGCTATTGGCAAAGGAGTAGACCCTGTACCAATGGTACCTAAAAACACTCCTGGTGCGCTTTGGCTGGGTTGGCAGCGACCACGATCGACCTTGGCTTGTGCGATTAGGCTTGATCTAATGGGTTTTGAACTCCTGTGCGAAATTAATGCGCAGCGTATCATTATCATGAGCCGGTTTCTTTCCGCCAATCAAGGAGATCGTGAGGAGGCAATTGCCCAGAACTACGGAATCGATTTCAAATATTTGGTAAAGCCAATTGCCTGCTTCTCCGACCTACAGTCAGTTACTTTGAGGCGGAGTGATGTTCTACCTGAATACTATATCTTCCAAGTCGGTACGGATGACGACTATGAGGAGCTAGTGACAGAGTTGGATATTTTATTTTATACGGGAACGCAGCCAAAGTTTCGCTTGGCTGCATAAGCGAATAGGCCCAGCGGGCGGTGGCTAGTAACACCCGCAGTCATATCGAGCTGCGCTCAGGGCGTTTCCATCGCCTAAAAAGGCAGCAAGACCACTAAATATTGGTTAGCGAATTGGGGCTGGCCAGTAAATAGGGTGTCGTTTCGGTGAGTGATTGACGTCGGGAAAGACCGAATGTTGAATTGCGTCGAATATTGATCCGATTCA
>JAGPVP010000008.1 GCA_018066965.1 Zhongshania sp.
CGTTGGGCGGTAGATCCTGCCGCCGCTGCAGAGAGCCTAGGAATGCCGCTGCTAGACGGCCTTGCCCGCAGCTCGCAAATGGCCGACACCGGCGCATTCTTTATCGCTCTGGGTCTTATGATATTAAGCGCTTTACTTACCGCAAGAAAAACATGGTTTTACGCACCGGCGCTGATGCTGTTCGCTGCAGCCTTCTACCGTCTTATTGCATGGCTAATACACGGTGCGGCCTTTGCTCCCGATATGATCGCCGTGGAAATAGTGGTTGGCATCTTGCTAATGATAGCGTCACAAAAACTGGCCGATAAACAGTGAAACTAATACAACAGGTCGCATTGGCAACGCTGTTACCGGCGCTGGCCAGCCTTGCCCACGCCGAAGCGGCAAGGCCCAACATTGTACTCATTCTAGCGGACGATCTCGGCTTCAGTGACATTGGCGCCTACGGCAGTGAGATTCAAACACCGTCACTGGATGCCCTAGCCGCAAGCGGCATGAGCTTTACTAATTATCATACCGCCGCAAGCTGTGCACCCACCCGCGCCATGCTGCTTACCGGCGTAGACAGTCATAAAAATGGGGTTCCTAATATCCCTGAAAGCATCCCACCGGAACATCAATCCCATGAGAACTACCGCGGCGTACTCAGTCGTAATGTGGTGACTGTAGCAAGCCTATTGCAGGACGCCGGCTATCACACTTATATGGCCGGTAAGTGGCATCTAGGTAAAGCGCCAGACGAACTTCCGTATCGGCGCGGATTTTCACGTACCATTACCATGGCAGACACCGGCGCCGACAACTGGGAACAAAAACCCTATATCCCCATTTATAAAAAGGCCAACTGGTTTGCAGACGGCGAAGAAACAACGCTGCCAAATGACTTCTATTCTTCAGAATTTCTCGTTAACAAAACCATTGAATTCATCGACTCAAATTCAGATTCACAACCCTTCTTTGCCTATATTCCTTTTCAAGCTGTTCACATTCCGGTGCAAGCACCACAAGAATTTACCGCGAAATATATTAATACCTATAACGACGGCTGGAACGCGCTGAGAGAACAGCGGCAAAAGAGGAGCAAGGAGCTCGGTATTATTCCAGCCGATTCCGAAATGCAAACCATGAGCAGCACCCACGACTGGGATAGTTTAAGTGACGATGAGAAACGCTTTCATGCAAAACGCATGGCGGTCTACGCGGGTATGGTTGACGCTATGGATCATCATATCGGTCGCTTAGTTGACCACCTTAAAGCGACCGGCAGATACGACAATACCATTTTTATATTTTCGTCGGACAATGGTAGCGAAGCGACCGGTGGTGACAATCCGCGCAGCTTATTGAGCCGCCTAGGTTTAAAAATGCAGGGCTATCGCAATGATTACGAAACCTTAGGCACTAAGGGCAGCTTTAACACCATTGGCCCGAGCTACGCCAGCGCCGCCGCGTCGCCATTGGCTTTTTATAAGTTTTATGCAGGTGAAGGCGGTATGCGCGTGCCGCTCATCATTGCCGGAAAACCCATTAGCGACAAAGCAAAGTTAAGCAATGCCTTCACCTTTGTTACCGATATCACCCCCACCATACTTGAACTCACATCGACGCCAGCACCGACGGAATTCTATGGCGGACGGCGAATAGCCCCCATGATTGGTCGCAGCCTTGCCGCCCTAAGTCGAGAACAGGTAGCGCAGGTATACACGGAAACCGACTATATTGGTTATGAGCTTGGTGGCAACGCAGCACTGTTTCAAGGGCCGTATAAAATTGTTAAAAATCGCGGACCTGTCGGCGATAGCGAGTGGCATTTATTTAACATTGCCGACGACCCCGGCGAAACGAAAGACCTGCGCGAAGCAATGCCTGACAAGATGACGAACATGCTAGAACACTATCATCAATACGCAACCGAAAATGGTGTACTAGAGGTTCCCGCCAACTTCAATGGCACCGTCCAAGTTGCCATCAATGGCATCCGTGACCGTTTTGGAAAGCAGCTACTAGTGCTGCTATTAACAAGTATTATTTGCAGTGTCTTTTATATTTTCTACCAAAGAAAATAGATGTAGCACTAAATGACGCGACTACACCGAGCTATTTCACGACCGACCTAAATAGGTTTATTAAATTTATATTCAGGAGCACTTATGATCGTATTACATGGTAACTCTGTCTCTCCTTTTGTTCGTAAAGTACTTGCGGCTTTAGCGATAAAAGGTATCGCCTTTGAACAGGTGCAACAGATGCCGTATTCAGGAGACGCCGAGTTCTTAAAAATTAGCCCGCTAGGTAAAATACCTGCCTTGCAAGATGGCGACCTAAATCTTTGCGACTCAACGGTAATTTGTGAATACCTTGAAGACAGCTACCCCGACGCCCCAATTTACCCAATAGATCCTAAGCAAAAAGCTAAGGCCCGCTGGATTGAGGAGCTCGCAGGCAGCAAGGTAACTGAACTTGCAGCTGGCATTTTTTTCCAGCGCTTTATGCGGCCCATGTTTTTAAATCAAGAGACCGACGAAGCCTTGGTGCAAAAAATCATTGAAAAGCAGCTACCACCTATCTTGGACTACGTTGAAACACTGATGCCCAAAGATGGCTTTTTATTCGGCGATCTCACTATGGCTGACATCAGCATCATCAGCCCCTTCATTAATGCGGGATACGCCAATTACCACGTAGACGCAGCGCGCTGGCCCTTATTTTCTGCGTTTATCACGCGGGTTAAAGGCCACGCCTTAGTTGCACCACTTCTTGCGACAGAAGCCGCAATACTTGGTCTTTGATGTGGGCATGTGCCGCGCGTAAACATACTAAGTCGCTGCGCATCATTTACCGAATATACCTCTAAGCCAAAAACAGAACCACTAGCAACTATAACGAGAATAAAAAATGGCCTTCACCCATAGCGAAATAGACGCAATTATTAGCGAGCTTGATCAGCACGTTTCTGAAAATCTAAACCCCTCCGCAGCCCAAATCAGATCGTTACTAGCAAATGATCTAGGCGGCCCCCTACAGTTTGTTAATTTTTTGGCCTTCCACAATATCGCGCAATATAAAAGCAGTGACGACTCGCCGTCCGTTAGCGGTGAAGAAGCTTATAATCGCTATGGTATGGTAGCAATCCAGCATGTTACAGAAGGCGGCGGTAAATTATTTGCACTGAACACCGTTGAGCAAACTTTGATTGGTGCAGATGATGAATGGCATCAAATTATTATTGTGCAATACCCAAGTGTAGAAGTTTTCATCGATATGCTGCGCTCACCGCGTTATCAAGCGGCGCTACATCATCGCGACGCAGGTCTTAAGGCAACAAAACTCATCGTGAGCCGACCACTGCTAGCGTAGAGATAGATCACTTGACTACAGTACGGCACTATCGATAAACCCAAGACCAGATCGCGAACGTTTCGTAACAGAGTGTACTTATGAGTTTTCTTACACCTTATGTATTGAATTTGGTAAGCAGCGAACGCCTGCAAAATTGGCAGCGCGCCCTAGCGGAATTTCGCAGGAAAAAAGCTAAGAAGCCCCATACCGTCACAGTTTTTTTAAGAATAAGCGATCCTTACAGCTATATCTTATTGCAGGTACTGGAAAGACTATCTGAGCGATATAGCATTGAATTCGGCTTTAGAACAATCCTGCACCTGCAAGAAGATATGTATCCAGCGCCAGAACTTTGGGAGAAAAACGCCTTCGCTGATAGCGCCTATCTGGCAGGTATTTATGAACTGGATTTTCCCGATACGAGGCCAGTATCGTCAGCACAACAAAACCTAAGTGCAACAGCGCAACTTTTACACGCCGAGCTCCAGGGCGATTATCTACCGCAGGCATTAGCCATTTTTAATGCCTATTGGCACGATCAAATTAAGCTACTAGATAGCCTTATCGATGAGCGTATTTCCCGCAACGCTGAATGCTATCGGCACCATTTGCTCGCCAATGAAACGTTACTAAAAAGCAAGGGCCACTATTTGAGCGCCATGCTTCACTACGGTGAAAAGCCGGGCGGCGAATGGTACTGGGGACTCAGTCGGCTAGAATTTTTAGAGCAACGACTCGCTAGCATTAACGCCATTAAAAATTATGATATTGCACCGATCAGTATTCACCCACCCGCACCGAGCAAAGCGCCAAAACGCGCTAATACGGCAAATAAACCAATCATTATTTACTGGTCAGCAAGAAGCCCTTATTCCTATCTAGGCTTAGTGAGAGCAAGGGAGTTGTCTGAACGTTATAGCCTAGACTTGATCGTAAAACCTGTGCTGCCTATGGTGATGCGACGTATGCAAGTACCGCAAACAAAGGGCATGTATATTTTCAAAGACACCAAGCGCGAAGCTTTAAAACATAGCATCGACTTTGGATTTTCCGCCGACCCCTTAGGTGCTGGCGTGGAACGCTGTTACGCTTTATTCGAACACGCTGTGTCGCTAAATAAAGGCAATGTCTATTTAGAAGCCTTTGCCCGCAGTGTCTGGGCAGAGGGTATCGACGCGGCTACCGATGCAGGCATGGAGAAAATAGTAGCGGCCGCCGGCCTTGACTGGTCACTCGCTAAGCCGCTCTTGGCGGATGACAGTTGGCGCAACTGGGCGCAGGAAAACCTATTGGACATGTACGACCATGGCTTATGGGGCGTACCCAGTTTCCGCTACGGTCAACTTGCTATTTTCGGCCAAGACCGGCTTGACCGATTAGAACACGCCATTGTCGGCGAGCTAAGCGAGCATAAGAGCTAGGCCGAAATACGCAGCGCTAATTTGGCCAGTAAATATATTCGTCGCCCGGTAAAAACTCTTCGGCCAAGGTCTTATCTACCGCAACCGGTGCTTCAAGTGTGTAGGGATAAATGGGCTCTCGCCCCGACGCCGCATGTTCCGCCAGCAAACCTTTTAGTCTCGCCACCAACTCTGGGCGAGACGCCGCCACATTGTGTTGCTCAGTAGGGTCTTCGGCAAGATTGTATAACCAATCTTTCTTGGGTCGTTCAGACACATGGAGCTTCCAGTCGCCATCGCGCACCACGCGATAATAGCCACTTTGCCAAAACAAGGTTTGGTGCGGCGAGGATTGCAACTCGCCACCTTTAGCCCACGGCATTATATCTTGTCCATCGACCACCAAGTCTTCTGGCAGTATGGCACCGCTTGCCGCGCTAAGGGTGGGCATAATATCAATGTGATTAATCGGCACGTTTACTTCCAAACCTGCTGGTATTTTTGCTGGCCAACGCATAAACATCGGTACGCGAATGCCGCCTTCAAACATCGTGATTTTCCAGCCACGATACGGCGCGTTAATTTTCGGCAACCCTAGGTACCCGGCACCGCCGTTATCGCTGGTGAAAATAACAATGGTATTCTCGGCGAGACCCTCTTCTTCTAAACTGTCCATAATACGGCCGACACTGCGGTCCATAGCTCGCACCATCGCCGCATACACGCGCAGGCGATGGGGCTTTATATCACCAACAGCTTCGTAATCTTCCCGCGTGGCTTGCAGTGGTGTATGCACGCCCCAGTGCGCCAAGTATAAAAAGAACGGCCTATTTCTATTCGCCTTGATAACCTTGATGGATTCATCCGTCCAATAGTCAGATAAGTATCCCGCCGGCCGAAACCGATCATCACCACTATTATTAAAGGACGCGGCGTACTGCATTTTCGCCCACTCGAATTTATCGATGGGGTCAAAATCTAATTTCGCATTCACCACATTGGGGTCGTCTTCTGGCAAATGCATACCGCTTGCCATAAACAAGCTTTCATCAAAACCCTGTGCATTTGGCGTTGATTCTGGCCCCCGCCCCAAATGCCACTTACCAATATGCACGGTATGGTAGCCGCGCTCTTTTAAGAGTTCCGCAATGGTTATTTCTGAGCCCGGCAAGCCCTTTTCTTCATAGCTCAAACCGCTCGCATCGGCCTCTTTGTTATAAAAAGCCGGAGGCAAACCGTGATTAGCGCTATTCGCAATCTTAACCACCGAAGGCCCCATACCGTTGGGGAGCGGCGTAAATTCAAATCCGGTTCGAGTTGGATAGCGACCCGTCATAATCATTGCGCGAGATGCCGCGCAAATAGCCGCCCCCGCATAAGATTGAGTAAATACCGCACCACCCGCCGCAAGCTTATCTATACTCGGCGTCTGCACCCGACCATCAGCCACGCCGCCACCGAAGGTAGAGAGATCATTCATACCTAAATCGTCAGCCAAAATAACGATTATATTTGGCGGTGCGGGTGTTTCCGTCGCCGCCGCGACCGACGGACCTTGCTGCCAGTCAATCTGACGATTTGGGCCTACCGGCACTTCCCTTGCGGCTTTAAATTTAACAATGGCCAACATGACGTCGACGCGCTTCAGCCACAAACTGCTACCGGTAATAACAAGCGCGATTAAAAAGCCAAGCAGAACTTTGGTTTTCACAAGCGAACCCTTTTTATTATATTTATTACTTCACAAAAACTAATGTCACATATAATGACATTTAAATCAAGAACGGCGATATTAGATAAAAACGTATGCACAACAGCGCAATCACAAAATATATACAGCATGTAAAAAATGACCCGAGCGCGCCCTAAATACGTTAGTATTAGCCCGACAACACATTCGCGCGCAAACACCAATAATGAGAATATTTTCAAGCCTCATCCTGCTGCTATTCTTATCAAACCTAAGCTCTAACAGCCAAGCAGATGATAGCCAGTGCCTCAGTTGTCATGCAGATCAAGCGATGGCATGGCAGCAATCCGATCATTATAAGTCTATGCAAATTACCAACGCCGACACGGTACTCGGCCGCTTCGATGGTAGCGGCGCCACTTACAATAAAGACACATTCAATTTTCATAGCGAAAACGGCAAATACTACGTCTCGATCAGTCACGCAGGCGACACGCCAACTTCTTATGAAATTAAATACACTTTTGGCTACTACCCTCTACAGCAGTATCTTGCCCAGCTTCCCAAAGGTAAATTTCAAGCGCTCCCTGTCGCATGGGACAGCCGGACAGCCGAGGAAGGCGGTCAGCGCTGGTACGCACTGAAGTCTGATTTAGAGTGGGACCACTTTGCTTACTCATGGAATACTAGCTGCGCCGAGTGCCATTCGACCCAGTTCAAAAAAGCCTACGACGCCGAAAGCGCGTCATTTAAAAGTCATTTCCAAGAAATGAATGTCAGCTGCACTGCCTGCCACGGCGACGCCAGTGGACACACGGCCTGGCTAAATAGTGGCCAACAAAAACAAGCTCACGCGGGCTTTAGTCGCTCCTTAAATGAATCGGGAACTTGGACTAGAACAGCAGAACAGCGAATCGCAAAGCGCGAAAGCCCGCCAATGGGAAGCCAGCTTTCTACTTGTGCTCAATGCCACGCCCATCGCACTATCATCGAGCCCTGGTCGCTGAATAAAACCATGCTTGACCACATTCAACTCTCACTTATCTCACCGCCGCTTTACCACCCCGACGGCCAAATTAAAGAAGAGGTGTTCGTCACCGGCTCCTTCTTACAAAGTAAAATGCACGCCGCCGGCGTAGTCTGTAGTAATTGTCACGACCCGCACACTCTTAAACTCAAAGCAGAGGGCAACGCTCTATGTGGCCAGTGCCACGCACCCGAGATCTTCAACACGAAAGAGCACCACCTGCATGACAATAATACCGCGGGGAGTTTGTGCGTTGAATGCCACATGCCCACCACCACCTTTATGGGCGTCGATGAACGACGTGACCATCGCTTTGGTATACCAAGGCCACAAAACAGCATTGACCATGGCATTCCCAATGCGTGCAACCAATGCCACAAAGACAAAAACGCGGAATGGGCACAAGAGCAAATTTCGACAAGACTCAACAATACGAAAGATGATCACCGCACTGCCGTATTCTCAGCATTAGATCAGCGGCCATGGTCGACCTACGATCTTAGCAATCTGCTTAACACCGAAACACTAGCAGACATCATTTACGCATCCGCACTTACGCGCCTCAATACCGCGACAGAAAGCGCCGCGTTCCAACTTGTTATCGCTAATCTAAAAAGTGAAGAGCCGCTGCGCCGATTAGGTGCGGCAAGGGCTATTGAAGCGCTGCCACCGGCCCAGCGCCCAAACTATTTAAATAGTTTAATCCACGATCCCAGTAAATCAGTGCGCATGACCGTCGCCGCCCTATTAGCCGGTTCTTTAAACGACCCATCAATGAGCGCCAGCCAGAAATTCGACTTAGGTATTTTATTAAAAGAATACGAGAACTCATTACTTATCAATAGCGACAACCCGGGGATACAAGTTGCACTGGGTGATTTATATCGACAAAGCGGACGCTATGCAGAAGCGCAACGCGCCTTCGGTCGCGCCATTGCCATCGATAAGCAATACAGCCCTGCCTATATCAATCTCGCCGATTTATACCGAAGCATGGGCGACGAGCAAACAGCGCTCAGCAGTCTTATCGATGCCAGCCAGATACTGCCAAAAGATAGCGCGCTACTTTATTCCTTATCACTCGCCTACTTCCGCCATCAACAATACGATAAAGGCGTAAGCAGCTTAAGTATTGCCCACGAGCTAGATCCGAGCAGCAGCGATATCAACTATGTTTACGCTGTCGCGCTTGAACATATTGGCAAATCAGAGCAGGCACTTGCAATATTGAAAACATACCTCAAAAGCTTCCCAACTAATGTGCAGATCTTAGAGTTAAGTGCTCGCTACAACTTAAAATATCGGCACATCAAACAAGCCCTAGGTGAGATTGAAGCTTGGCTAAAAATTAGCCCCAATGATAGCAACGCCAAAGCGCTTTACAGACAAGCACAACACGTAGATCAAGACGAAAACAGCCCGATGACGCAATGACATTTATGTTTACATATTGCGCTAAAGATTAATAAGGAAAGACTATGGCTCGACCGTATATGAATAAAGTAGCTCGGCGCAAAATGCTGCTAGATTCCGCAGCAGCCATCGTCGACGAACACGGCTGGAACACCCTCAGCATGATATCCCTTGCCGAACAGGCTAGAGTTAGCCGGCAATTGGTGTATCAAAACTTTGACTCGATAAACACCCTGACCGAGCAAACTGCGTCGTATATGTTTGAAGAACTCTATACCGAAACCCAAACTATCTTGCGCAATCACAGCGACGATATCGTCGTTGCCATCACTAAAGCCCAACACGTTTTATTTAGTTTCCCCGAGGGACGAGTTCAAGCTCTTTGGGCGCTGCTAGCAGACAACACTTCCCACAACACACCATTTAGCGCTGTCAGTCGTCGTTATAGAAAACTTATTTCAGACTTATATACACCGATTATTTCACGAACGATGAATTTAGATACCCAGCAAGCGGGTCAAGTCGCATGGTTATTAATGATGTCATTCTGGGGCGGACAGCAGCTCATTCACGACCAGACCATCAGCAAAACGCGGTCGCTAGAGTTAATGCAGTGGTATATCGAACGGCTAGTGGCTGGTTGTAAAATCGGCACGACGTAAACCACCGAAACACCAGCCGCCGTGCCGCCCTAAAATAATCAGTAGGTGTAACGTGCGGTAATTCCCACCGAGCGCTGAGGCAATGTAAATGCCTGATACGAGCCTTCCGTCGCGCCCACCCGCGCATCAACCACTGTGTGAATATTTGCCGGTGCCACTTGATTAATCACTTCTTCGTCAGTGATATTTTTACTCCATACCGCTAAATCTATGGTGTCATTACGCCAGCCGAAACGTAAATTCATAACATGAGAAGCGGGCATGTCAAAACGTGGATCTAATGAGGCACTTGCATTGGCAGAGCTTGAATATAAATAATCTAGCCGCGAATATAAATCACCACCCGAAAATGGCTTGCGCCAATTCAAGGCGACATTCGCTTTAAATTTTGTTCCGGAAGGCAGGCCCTCACCGCTTAAATCACACTGCCCCGCATCGTTGTCTGGCGTGCGTCCGTAATAACATTGACCGCCGGTATACTTGTCATACAGCGTATCTATATATGCTAGATTCATTGTTGCCATTATATTTTCGGTCAAGATCATCGTCGAATCGACTTCGATGCCATCCACCGTCACCAGCTCAGCATTGTTAACAATAAACACTAGACCTGCATAACTCGCGTTTTGAAAATCTTTATATTCTGTATGAAAAACAGAGGCATTTATCCGTGCGCGGCGATCGAGAAATTCGGTTTTTGCACCAAGCTCAACATTGATAACATTCTCTTCATCAAAGGGACGCAATTCATCGGTGGACGTGCCGTTTTGCAAACTGAAACCGCCAGACTTAAACCCCGACGATATCGAGCCGTAGAGCATGGTATCGCTATTCAAAAAATAGCTCGCCGACAATGATCCGGTAACGGCCTCGAAGGCATCCTTTTGATCAAAATTATTACCGTCTGGCGTGACCTGACACAGCAAGTTTGTATTTAGCGGCGGCACACAGCCGAGAATCGACAATTGCGTAGTTTGGTTAACCACGCCGTGTTTATCTTCGTATGAATACCGAAGCCCTAAGGCCGCCTTCCATTTCTCATTAAATTCATAATCGAATTTGGCAAAGGCACCGAGATTATTGGTGTCTTGGGTAATATAGTAATCACCGCGATCACCCTCTACCCCAAACGCCGGGATGACCAAAGGTAGTAGGTTTAATGGCAAAAGTCCCCGTGAGATCAGTTCATCTACAATCGCATCACCGTAGGCCTCGACGTCTTCGGTGGCAATAAACTCAGGCAGTGTTTTATCCCCCCGAATAAATTCATTCGTGAAATAGAAACCACCAAATAGCCAATTAAACTCGTCGCCGCCGTCCGAGGCAATGCGTAACTCTTGGGAAAACGAACTGCCACGCTGTCTGTCGTTGAAGTCAGCTACTTTTAAGCTGCTTTGCTCTACGTCACCCACAAAATTAAGGCCATCGTAATCATCATAGCTACTGATAGAGGTCAAGGTATATCCGTCACCAGCGTAACTTAAATTCAAAATAATATCGTTGGAGTCACCCTTGTAGTAGCTCTCATCTGCGTATTCCACAAGCCTGTCACCGGGATCATTTGGAATACTCAAACTTCCGCCTGCATTGCGAACTATACGCTGACTAGCTTCACTTAAATAAACATCGCCAGCTAAGGTATTCATGTCTTTTTCGGCGTAACCCACAATCAAACGAGCGCTGAGGGCGTCAGAAAAATCAGCTCTGAGCTGCCCCCTAATAGCATAACTATTCAAACCATCGGAATCAGGACCCGCGACATTTTCGATAAGCTCACCACGGCGAGTATCAACCAGACTTAAACGACCACTCAGCCAATCATTTAACGGGCCGCTGACATAGGACTTTATCTGCCGTAATTCGTCGCTGCCCAAATCGACCTCAAACATCGCTTCTAGCTGCTCTGTTGGCCCCTGCGTCTGAACACTGATAACACCGGCGGTCACATTCTTGCCGTGAAGGGTACTTTGCGGCCCTTTTAAAACTTCAACAGAGCTCACGTCTACCAAATCGCCAATACCGATTCCTGATCGAGATCGAAATGCGCCGTCAATGAATAAGCCAGTGGCAGGTTCAAAGTTAGGTATGTTACCGGCGTTGCCGATATTGCGAATTCTGAACGTTGTTGCCATTGGGCTGATATTAGTCAGTACGATGAGCGACGGCACTTGCGCAGCAATATCGCTAATATCATTAAACCCCATATCAGTGAGTTGATCTGCGGTGATTGCCGATACCGACACAGGAACCGTTTGCATGTCTTCCTGCCGCTTTTGCGCGGTAACAATAACCTCTTCTAGCTGCGCAGCATGTAACAACATAGAGGACGACGTAGAGAACAGCGTAGCGGCAACAAGCAGCCCACAAAATCGATAATTCTTATTATTCATTTTTTATACCAGACAAGGTCTGAAGAAGTACTAATGCCTAGCAATTCAAAACAAACCACAACAGCACTAGTTATTTATTATGAGATCGAATCTATCAAAAAATTTACATGGCGTAAACTTTTAAATACTATAGACCTTAAACTGGCTGAGCAAAACCAGCATGAATAATTCATAAATCCAAGATAACTACAAAAAATACTATAAAAACAACAGGGTACGCCCATACAAAACTCGGGCCAGCCCTCTCACTTTAGCGAGTAGGACACCGATATGACGAGCAGACTGATCATCTTATTCACCATCATGACGCTATCCGGATGCCTACCTCCTGAACTTGGCAATCGTATTATGGAAAAGGGCATTGAAAAACGCATGTCCGCCAACACTATAGACGAACTCACCGATGGTCTACATTTCGCGCTTTGTGGCGCCGGCGGCCCCATGCCCGCACCCAAAGCGTCGGGACCTTGCGCCGTTGTCATTGCCGGTAAGCGCATGTTTGTTGTTGATGCCGGCACCGATGGTGTCCGCAACATCATGCGTATGGGCTACCCAGTAGGACAAATTGAAGCGGTATTTCTAAGCCACTTCCACTCCGATCATCTCGATGGCCTAGGTGAAATGGGCACACTGCGCTGGGCCGGTGGCGCGAATAAATCCCCCCTCCCCGTATTTGGCCCCGAGGGGGTCGAAAAAGTCGTAGATGGTTTTAATATGGCCTATAGCCACGACTTTGTTTACCGCCACGCACACCACGGCGATGTCGTAGCACCAAGCAGCGGCGCCGGACTTGCCGCCCAGCCGTTCAACACACCAGCGCAAGGAGAGCTTACTGTTCTTATTAACGACAAGGACTTAACTATTGAAGCGCTGGCAGTCAATCACGCGCCAGTAGATCCTGCGGTCGCCTATCGCTTCACTTATAAAGACCGCTCGCTACTGATTAGTGGTGACACAGTGAAATCTGCAAATATCGAAAAGTTTGCGCGTGGCGTGGATTTACTCGTTCACGAAGCCTTGGCGCCCAATCTTGTCATGCTCATGAACAAGGTCGCGAAGGAAACCGGCAATACTGTTGCAGATCACATCACACATGACATTCTCGACTATCATGCCAGCCCAGTAGAGGCGGCCGAGACCGCGCGCGACGCCGGCGTAGGTCATTTAGTGTATTACCACATCGTGCCGCCGCTAGTGATGCCGGGGCAAAAAAAGCTCTATTTAAATGGTGCCGAAAAAATATTCAAACATTACACCATTGGTGAGGATGGGGTCGCATTTAGCCTTCCTAGCGACTCTAAAGAAATAATTCAAACTAATGACGGCCTGTAATGCGGCGCTAGGCAGTGCTAATAATTGGCCAATCACGACACCCCGCCAAACAAAATTTTGGCCTGCCCCCAACACCAGCCTGAATAGATGTAGAATATGTTTACTAAGTGCAGGTAATTAAGAGCCACCGCACATATAAACCGATCCGCTTGTGATGGGTTCTATCCTAAGCATTCGGATCTGACAATGAAAAGCCTTAGCCACAACATCTTTAAAAAATTACTGATACTTTTATCATTAATCCTCAGTAGCGGCACAAGCTTTGCGGTCGAGCTTGGCAGAATAGAAGGCTTTGGCCCAGTATCCCGTGGATTCGCTGGCGGCGGTGTAGCCCACGCCACCGGATCTGCTGCAATTATTCTCAACCCCGCGGCGCTACTTGCCAACAAACCCGGCCACGAACTGATGCTACAGGTATCAGAGATACGCGCCTTCATTGATGTTCGCAATAATCAGACTCATGAAATTGTCCGGACATCGAGCTTAGGCAATAACCGCGGCCCCTATGATTTACCTGAACTTGCTTATAGCTACCGAGGTGATGACTGGGCCTTTGGCACTGGTATTTTTGCCGCAGCCGGGTTTGGCGTTGAGTACGGTCGCGACTCATTTCTGTCTACAACTACTACCGGTAACGTCGCGACCGGACTGGAAACCTCCGGACGCTTAACCGCGATCAGAATACCTATCGCACTAGCATGGCAGGTCACCGACACCCTTCGATTTGGCGCTGCGCTGGATATTGTTAATTTAAGTCTCAATTTGGCAACGCTTTATGACGCCAAACAAATACAAATGCTAAGACAGCAGAACCGCGCATCAGGTGGCCTAGTGACCATTGTTGGCGCGCTTCCCACACTTGCGGGCGTACATCTCAATTTCGTCAACGACCACCCAATATATGGCGGACTTTCTGCGTGGGGCATTGGCGGCAGAGTCGGCGCCACATGGCAAGCCACGCCCGAAACCAGCTTGGGCTTGAGTTATGAATTTGAAACCCAACTAACAGACCTTAGAGGCAAGGGCCGCTTAACTGCGGTAGATATATTAAACAATCACATTGTCGTAAGTGGCCGCGGTCGCTTTGAAGATATGCAATTACCGGCGGCTGTTGTGATTGGCGCATCACATCAATTAAGCCCTACCTTTGCCGTCATTACCGATGTAAGAAGAAGCTTCTGGAAAGACATGCTCGGCGACGCCCGCTTTTCTTATAAAGCCGAGGGCGGGCTCTTCAACGGTCAGGAGCTGAATGCATTATTGCCCCTCGGCTTTAACAATATCACCTCATTGACACTAGCAATGGAATGGACGGCCAGTGACCAATGGACCGTCCGCAGCGGCCTATCCCACGCAGTGCAACAATTGGTGAAAGATCAGAATCTAAACGGCACACTGCCAACACTCACTCGAAACCACTTTGTAGTCAATGCTAGCTATAGCTGGCAGAACAACTATGAGCTCACGCTCGGCTGCAGCTACGCATGGACACCAGCGGTTCATAACCCGGGCAACAATATTAATAGTATTCCGCCGATCACAGGCCGTAACAGGCAAGTCACACCCGTTATTTCTTATCGAGTTACTTTTTAAAGATTTTTTATGATGCAAACCAAATCTATGGTGCGGGATTAGGAATACGCTGATGAATAGCCGCAATGTCTTTCATTACTTCGTCACTAAGCTCTAGCTCGGCGCTATCAATATTTTCTTTTAGCTGTGCCATCGTGGTCGCGCCAATAATGTTACTAGTTAAAAACGCTTGGCAGGTAACAAAGGCCAATGCCATTTGTGCTGGCGCTAAGCCATGCCTCTCAGCCAGTGCCACATAGTCTTCACTTGCGGCAACCGCCTGCGGATTACTGTAGCGCTGGAAGCGCTCAAACAAGGTAATACGGCCATCTACCGGACGCGCACCGTTGCGGTATTTTCCGCTTAGCATTCCAAACGCCATAGGCGAATAAGCAAGTAAACCAACGTCTTCGCGAATGGCCATTTCTGCCAAACCAATTTCAAAGGTGCGATTGAGTAAATTATAGGGATTCTGAATACTCGCAATACGAGGTAAGCCATATTGTTCGGCCAAGGTTAAATAGCTCATTAGCCCCCAAGGAGTTTCATTGCTAATACCAATTGCTTTCACCACCCCTTTATCGACTAGCTCAGACAGGGTTTCTAAAATCTCATGTAAATCGTGTTCGGCATTATCTGCACTGTGTTGATAACCCAATTTACCAAAGAAATTAGTGGCGCGGTTCGGCCAGTGAATTTGGTACAGGTCGATATAATCGGTTTGCAGGCGCGCTAAACTTCCGTCCACGGCACTGAGAATGGCGCTGCGACCCAGCGGCTTGCCATCGCGCACATGCGCATGACCCGGGCCAGTTGCCTTGCTGGCGAGCACAATTTGGCTGCGCTTGCCGCTCTGCCGAAACCACTCGCCCATATACTCTTCGGTTTTACCTTGGGTTTCTGGAATCGGCGGCACGGGGTACATTTCTGCGGTATCGAAAAAATTAATACCCCGCGACACCGCGTAATCCATTTGTTCAAAGGCCTCGTCCTGCGTGTTTTGCTGCCCCCAGGTCATGGTGCCCAAGCAAATCTCACTGACGCTAATACCGGTTCGTCCCAGCTCACGCATTTTCATCGGCAACCCCTTATTCGATTCTGTATTTCACTAAGTACACCCAGATTATTCCTCTTAGTGTACGGCAATTACGCTGACGGTAAACACGTTACACCACATCAAAATAGTAATAGCAGCATCAAATATATGGATATACATATATGCAAACATAACTTAAGATAGGCCATCATAAGCACGGCAAAGCCAATAGATATGAACCCTACGCAGTTATTCAAATGCCTATCTGATGAGACACGGCTACTCTCTACGCTCCTTATACATAGCGAGGGCGAGCTGTGTGTCTGCGAGCTAATGGAGGCGCTGAACGACAGTCAACCCAAGATTTCACGACATCTCGCCCAATTACGTAGCTGCGGCATTCTCGAAGACCGCCGCGATAGGCAGTGGGTTTACTACCGCCTTCACCCACAACTACCTGCCTGGGTCGCACAAATACTAGTTACCACCGCCACCGCGCAGCAAGACCGGCTAAGCCAGTGCTTAACAAAATTAAAAGCCATGCAATGCCGCCCTGAAAGCTGTGCGTAATATAAGGACATTATTGTGAATCTATTATTTATTTGTACCCATAATCGCTGCCGCAGCATTCTGTGCGAAGCCATCACGAATAGCTTTAACGATCCGCGCATCCAGGCCTTTAGCGCCGGCAGCCAACCCGCCGGTGAAGTGCACCCGCTGTCATTAAAACATCTCGCCGCACACGGTATTTCAACGGCTAATTTACGCAGCCAATCCTGGGATGACTTTGCCGATCAAACCATCGATATTGCCATTACCGTCTGCGATAGCGCCGCAGGTGAAAGCTGCCCTCTGTGGCTGGGAGGCTCACCGAAAGTCCACTGGGGACTTAGCGACCCCTCCAAACTCGACGGCAGCGATGCAGAAATTGACGCCGCATTTAATGACTGTATTGCTTCAATTCAAGCGCGAATAAAAGCACTGCTGGCGCTCGATTTAGAACAGCTAAGCAAGACCGAACTCATCGCGTCTTTAAAACAAATTCATACTAATGCCTCGGAAGGGAGCCTCATCTAATGGGTCTATTTGAACGCTACTTAAGTGTCTGGGTTGGGCTCTGCATCATCGCAGGTTTGCTCTTAGGTAATATCGTGCCAGAACTATTCCAACTCATTGCGAGTATGGAAATCGCCCACGTTAACTTACCCGTCGCGCTATTTATTTGGGTAATGATTTACCCAATGATGGTACAAGTCGATTTTTCATCCATCAAAGACGTTGGCAAAAAGCCCAAGGGCTTAGCTTTAACACTGGTGATTAATTGGCTGATCAAACCCTTTACCATGGCCGCGCTGGGTTGGTTATTTTTCCGCGTGCTGTTTGCCGACTGGGTAGACCCGCAAACTGCGACTGAGTATATCGCCGGTATGATTTTACTTGGCGTAGCGCCCTGTACTGCGATGGTCTTCGTCTGGAGCCAACTCACTAAAGGTGACGCCAACTATACACTGGCGCAAGTCTCGATTAACGATGTCATCATGGTTTTTGCTTTTGCGCCTATTGCCGCATTTTTGCTGGGCATTAGCGATGTTACTGTGCCGTGGGATACCTTATTACTATCTGTTGTACTCTATGTGCTTATTCCACTCATAGCCGGCGTGCTAACCCGTCGCGCACTCGACAAACCCGACAACCACAAACACCTACAGAATTTTTTAGACCGAGTAAAACCCATCTCAATAAGCGGTCTATTGGCCACCGTCATACTATTATTTGGCTTTCAAGCAGAAGCCATTATGCAAAACCCTATTGCGATAGTACTGATTGCTATACCACTGCTAATCCAAACCTACGGCATATTCGCCATTGCATTTTACGGCGCAAAAGCCCTGCGCCTACCCCACAATATTGCAGGACCAGCCTGCCTTATTGGCACGTCCAACTTTTTTGAACTGGCCGTCGCCGTCGCCATATCCTTATTCGGATTGCACTCCGGTGCGGCACTGGCAACTGTAGTCGGGGTATTAGTAGAAGTCCCCGTCATGCTGTCACTGGTCGCGCTAATAAACCGCAGTCGCGACAGCTTCCCAGCCTAAACACACATCTACTTTATTGACGGAAATACGATGAGCGATCTTCAACATATCGACGCCGACTTACTCAAGCCAATCGACACGAGTAAATTATTTAAAAGATTAGAGCATCCACCAAAAATATTGCTGCTCTACGGCTCAGTGCGGGAACGCTCCTTTAGCCGACTCGCCACCGAAGAAGCCGCGCGCTTGCTAGAATTTTTCGGTGCCGAAACGCGTATATTCAACCCATCTGGCTTACCGCTCCCCGACGACTGCGACGCCAACCACCCAAAGGTTCAAGAATTAAGAGAACTCGCAAGTTGGTGCGAAGGCATGGTGTGGTGCTCACCCGAACGCCACGGCGCAATGACCGGGATCATGAAAGCACAAATAGATTGGATTCCACTCTCCATTGGCGCAGTACGCCCAACCCAAGGTAAAACCCTTGCGCTCATGCAGGTCTGCGGTGGCTCACAAAGCTTTAATGCGGTGAATCAATTACGCGTGTTAGGCCGCTGGATGCGCATGCTGACCATACCCAATCAATCATCCGTCGCCAAAGCATGGCTGGAGTTTGACGAGAATGACCGCATGAAACCGTCCTCATACTACGACCGCATTGTGGACGTGATGGAAGAGCTGGTGAAGTTCACACTGCTCATCAGAGGCAGCGCGGACTATTTTGTAGACCGCTACTCCGAGCGCAAAGAAGACCTCGCTGAATTTAAAAAGCGCATCGCCCAGCGCACAGTAACCAACTAAATATATGCCGAAGCTAGACCACGACATGTCGTGGTCTAGCTTCTCTGCCCCCACACGATAAATCCATTCGGCTTACTCGCCTCATCGCCAAAAATTGCCATCGCAGTAATAGCGACAAAACCAGATCACGCCAAAGCCCCGTTATATTATTTATTACGCTCCCTGTACGACAGCACCGCGATATTACTGCGTCTTCCGACATACCCCGCACAGCAAAGTAGTTGACATAGTCAATCAATATAAATATAGTTGACCATGTCAACTAATATGGAATTTCAATATGCCGCCCCTTGCTCTGAACGAGATTTTGCACAGCCTTACCCACGCCTACAAATCGGGGTTACGCGCAGGTGTTAAAGAACATCAAATTCCACTACCCATCACGCACATACGCGCGCTAAAAGGCATTCGCCGCAATCCACACTGCACAGCACAGTCAATTGCTCAGCGTATGCAACGCGACAAGGCGCAAATCACCCGAGTGCTAAACGAACTGCTGCAGGACGGCTTTATCAGCAAATCAGATAACCCTGAGGATCGCCGCAGCCAACTACTTCATCTTACAAAAGCAGGAGAAAAAATCGTCGCCCAGCTCGACACCATTGAACAGAAAACCAGCAGCGCGATGACTGCCAACCTTAGCAATGAGGAAATGACATTATTTATTCGTATCGCCAATACCATGATTAGCAATCTCAGCGCAGACACGTCGCAATAAAAGGAACACCCCCATGAACAAACCCGCACCCAGAACACTTGATGTCATTCGCAGCAGCCAGCTTAGCCCGCACATGCTCAGAGTCACCCTCGGCGGCGAGGGCATGACTAACTTCCCGGCAGATCAAGCAAGCGCCTATATAAAGCTTATTTTTCCGCAGGGTGACAACGCCAAACCACTAATGCGAACCTACACCGTACGCCAGCAACGCCAACACGAAATTGACGTAGATTTCGTCATCCACGATGCCGACGGCCCGGCCTCAGTATGGGCGCGCTCAGCGCAAGTAGGAGATCAACTACTCATTGGCGGCCCCGGCCCTAAAAAGCTGATAGATACGGAAGCAGATTGGTTTCTTATGGTGGGCGATATGACGGCCCTTCCCGCCATAAGCGTGAATATAACATTGCTGCCCGAGCACGCACGAGGCTATGTAGTTATAGAGGTACTCGACAAAAAAGACATTCAAGAACTACCCTCACCAGACAATATCGACGTGCATTGGTTGGTCAATCCCCAACCAGACCCCAGCGGTGAAACACTGCTGAACTACGTAGAGAATTTGAAGTGGTTACCGGGCAACGTGTCCGTGTGGGTTGCCTGTGAATTTAATGCTATGCGCCAATTACGCAAATATCTAAAACAGACGCGGCAATTAAATAAAGAGCAGTTATATATTTCCAGTTATTGGAAAATAGGCAATGACGAAGATCAGCACAAAGTAGAGAAACGGCAAGACGCTGATCAACTAGAAATAGCGACGTAACGGTCGCCTTAATTAATGTCATTACCTATAGCAATATACAAACAGAAGGGTTCACAACACCGCATAACTAGCCAGCACCGCTGTTAAAAACAAACACAGCAAGGCAGCAAGGTCTACACGCTTTATTTTATACGACATCACTGATGATTCCTTTGCGGCCAACTTCAACTCTCTAGCCGCCATAAACAAAGGAAAGGCGACACTGATAGCAATAACAACACCCCCAATAACATAGAGGTAGATATATTTAACCCCTAAGCGCCTGCCCTCAACAAACATCCACACATTACAGACAAAAGCTAAAAACAA
>JAGPVP010000029.1 GCA_018066965.1 Zhongshania sp.
CGGAGCTTCAATTAATGCGGCCTTAGGTTCGTTGATGGCGCTTGCCGCTGCAGACCAGGATTCCGTAACGAGTGAAGATGTCTTAACTGTTATTCAAGCTATTCAGTTAATGACTACCAAGGCACTTCATCGCTCGGCGGCAGTTCAAGGCGTGTCGAAGTTTGATAACCCGAGGCTGTATAAAGTCCAGCGCTTTATACTTGAAAATATTTCAAATTCAAACTTTAGTACCGACGATCTAGCTTCATCAATGTGTATGTCTCGAAGATCTTTGTATATGCTTTTTGAGGGTAGCAGTACAACACCGGCGCGATTGATACGAGATACTCGCTTAGAGCTTGCTATGCATATGCTTGCGGATAATGGTCAGAACCATAGAAAAATTACAGATATCGTATTTGATATTGGATTTAATGACTACGCAACTTTTAGTCGCATATTTAAAACGCAGTATGGTAAAACGCCAAGCGAATTTCGCTCGACTTCCCTGTCGTTATCTCGAGATTGTGTCCATTAAGTATTTGGTTTAATTATTAAGTTTGAGCCTCAGGCAGAAATGCTAGGGGTTTTTTTATGTCCGCGATAAGTGTATTTAAAATAAATGTAATAATTTTTAAAATATATACTTGAAAAAATCATTAACAGATATGTATGGCGTTAAAATTTAACTTGTAATGAGCACGCTAGATCAATGGTTTTGCACAGAAAGGGATGTTTGATTCCGCAAATAAATGGATTCTAGTGGTGTGGAAAATATTTAGCGAGGAGATAGTTAATGCCAGCCATAAATCGCCGCCTAGTTTTAAAAGAGCGCCCCAGATTTCAGATACCTACCGCAAAATGTTTTCGGCTTGAAGAGGTAGTGATTCCAAAGCCCGTTGAGGGGCAGATTCGTATAAAAACTACCTGGTTAGGTATGGATCCAAATCAGTTTTCGAAAGTCAAAAAAGTCTCCGATCAGTCGAAGCCAATTGATATCGGAGCCGTCATGTACGGCGCTACGGTCGGTGTAGTCGATATTTCAAATCATCCAGATTTTAATGCTGGTGACGTTGTTCATGGGTTGTGGGGGTGGCAGGAGTTCCATGTCTGTGATGGCTACGGAATTACTAAAATTGCCAACGATGGATTGCGACCCTCGTACTATCTTGGTGCACTAGGTGCTGCAGGTTTTGGTGCTTATCTGGCGGTGAGCGATGTATTAAAGGTTGGTCGGGGTGATGTGGTCTTTTGCAGCGCCGCAACCGGCGCCTTGGGCCAGATAGTGGGTCAATTAAGTAAGTCCAAAGGCGCTATCGTCTACGGGTCGGCGAGTTCGGATGAAAAATGCAACTTAGCTGTATCGGAGCTTGGTTATAAAGCCTGCTTTAACTATAAGGACCAAGATTTTGAACGTATCGTTAGTGATCGAATCGAGGCCGGTATTGATGCGATGGTAGTGTCGGCCGGCGGAAAAACGTTTGACGCTACATTTCCTATCATGAATGTTGGTGGTTGTATCGCAGTATGCGGATTGATGGCGCTCTATTCGATGTCGCAATTGCCGATAACGTCTGACCGATCGTTTATGATTTTAAATGAAATACTACTGAAGAGACTGTCTATTAAGGGGTCGATGGTGTTGGATAAATTAAATACCGATGTCCACTTTCAGTTTTTGTCAGAGATGAAGAAACTAATAAATCACGGAGAGGTTACGCCGATTGAGCACGTTGTTGAGGGCTTGGAGAATGCGCCAGATGCTCTTCGAGGGGTATTCGACGGAGATAACATCGGCAAATGTGTTGTTCACGTTGCCGATTAGTAGTGAGCATAAATGGCATCCTTATTTAAATACTTAAAGCAAGGTGCACATAGGGACACTCAAAATGCACTTTGCAACAAGCGTGATATTCTTAAATTGAGACAATAGGGTGTAATTGATGGCGTTTTTTAAAGTGCAGTCTCTACAAGAATGCGAATTTTCAGGCGAGCATTGCGGTCGCTTTTCATTCAAGCCAGTTAAAAGAATATAAAGATATGGAAAATTTAAGATTTAAAATAGCTCGCTGGATCGTGTCGCATCGCGCTCAGGTTGCCTGCGTGTTTCTTATTATTACTATTGGATTTGCCATTGGTGTGCCACGAGTAGACATAAGAACCATATTTGCAGATTTACTCCCTTCTGACGATCCATTTGTTCAGGCTTTTAAAGATCACCCTAATTTCGGTAATCCGTTAACAATTACCGTAATGGTAAAGCGTTCGGATGGTGGGAATATCTATAACGAAGATACCTTGAAGAAGGTGTGGGATTTGACTAGAAATATAGATCTTATTGAGGGTGTTGATCACGATAGGATTGTTTCGATAACAACTGAGAAGGCGAATTATGCTGAGGCGACTCCTATGGGAGTCGAGATGCAACCTTTAATGGGGGATCGAATTCCCAAAGGAAAGCAGGAGCTTGATGCCCTTCAGCGGAATGTAGAGCGCTCGCCAATGGCGCGAACCTATCTTGTCTCATCCGACGAAACTTCAACACTTATTCGCGCAGGCTTCCACGAGCACTTGTTAGATTATGGTCATGTGTTCGATGAAATTCAGAAGCTTGCAAAGGATGCTGAAGATGGTGGTCATACCATCCATGTCGTTGGGCAGCCGGTCCTGACGGGGTGGGTGTATCTTCTTCAGGAGCAAACCTACACAATTTTCGCAGTAACTGTTGGCTTGCTTATCATTGCTCTTGCCTTCTATATGCGGAATTTCGCTGGCGTTGTCACCCCGGTTGTATGTAGTTTTGTCGCCGCAATATGGGGCTTCGGTTTGGTTGGTTGGTTAAAGTCGCCAATTGAGCCATTGCTTATGGTTGTACCTTTGCTTTTAGTGGCGCGGTCTTTCTCTCACTGTGTTCAGTATACAGAGCGTTATTACGAGGTCTTTAGTGAGCTTAAAGATCGAAAATTAGCATCTGAAGCGACGCTGGCAGTGATGATGGCGCCTAGTGTGTTTGGCATAATTACCGACATGGTCGCGATAATGTGTATCGGTGTAGCGCCGATCCCAGCGATGCAGAGATTTGCTTTGTTCTGTGGTTTCTGGGCATTTTTCTTAATCCCGACGGGCGTCATGCTGATTGCCGTTATGCTCTCATATCTTCCTACACCGAAAAATATCGACGATATTATCGGTGGCGATCGCGAAAAGGGGGTTCATGGTTTTCAGAAGCGTGTACTTGAGGGTGTGGCTTCTTTAATTACTGGAAAACGAATTCCTAAGATAACTGCAACTATCGTATGTATTGTATCAATAGTGGTTATTATCCTTTCGCGGCAGGTTGAAATTGGAAACCCAACAGAAGGTAGTAATCTTCTTTGGGATAATTCCGAGTTTAATGTTGGCGTTAGAGATGTTAACGATCATTTCCCCGGTGTGAACTCTCTGGAAATTATTCTTGAAGCCAAGGATCCAGATAATGTCCAGCAGCGTGCTGCCCGCACGGAAGAGGCATATGCCTTAACGAAAGAAATATTACGCGTTGCTTTAAGTCAGGAGCATCCAGCAAAGGCCGCGCGCTCATTCTCGGACTTTATGGAGGAGGGGTCACGTCTTTACTCTGGAGGCCATCCAGCGTGGCTTTCATTAGACCCCACTGATAGATCAGTAAACGCTGCGGGTGTAGCAGTTGCCTTTGGTCAAAATCCACTTAACTTTGCTGATGTAACTGACTTCCAGTTCCAGCACAGCGCTATTTCTTTATTTTATAGAGACAATAAGCAAGAAACTATTGAGAGGGCGCTGATAGCTGCACAAGCCGCAGTTGATGCTGTTGGAACCGATCATAAGGGAATCACTGTCCGTATGGCTTCTGGGACTATAGCGTTGCAGCATGCGATGAACTCGGTTGTGAAACGTTATGAGTGGATCTTGCTAGGGCTTGCATGCTTAGCCATATTTTTCATCGCAAGTTATATGTATCGCTCTTTTGTTGCCTCGTTAGTGTTGCTTGTACCTGTGGTCTTAGCGAACTTCTATTTAACGGCCACGATGTCTGTTTTGGGAATTGGTCTAGATATTAACTCGGTCATGGTTGCTGTTCTTGGTGTTGGCGTGGGTATTGATTACGGCATCTACTTGTTGTCACGAATTTGCGAGGAATATCACGCACAAGGTGAAGACTGGGATCGAGCCATAACAGAAGCACTTACAACTACCGGTAAAGCAATAATGTTTACCGCTTCTATTATGCTGATCGGGATTATGCCTTGGTATTTCCTGTCAGATCTAAAGTTTATGGCTGATATGGGTCTGTTACTTTCAGCAATTATGTTGATCAATATGGTGCTTGCTTTGCTTGTGTTGCCGTTGATCGTATCGGTGCTAAAACCTAAGTTTGTAACGAGAACGGACTTGATGGTTGGTGAAGGTATTGACCTCTCTTGGTTTAGTGAAGAAAAAACACGAGAAAAAGAGCAGGGCGTTAGCGCATAAGTACTATTAGTTGATCGAGCAAAAAAACCGTAAAGTCGCAAGCGGTTAGATATTGCGACACGTAAATAATAATTCACCGGAGGGTGTTATGCATATTCGTAAATACGATTTAAATTTTGGCCGGCGTGAGCTGCTTAAAGGTATAGCGTGCGGTGCCGGTACCGGTATTCTGATGCCAATAGAAAAAGTTATGGCTAAGGACATGCCTCTTACAAACGCATATCCCGATGAGCTATATAGCATTGAAGCACAAACAAAGGGGAAAATTAGCGTAGGAGATTACATAACTAAGGCAAATGTAGAGCATGCTAAACACATTCTCGACCCTTCAATGTATGACCAGATAAAAAATGCTGGGCGTCGAATTAAGATAAAAGCTCCAACTACTGATTTACGCCAACTCTTTAACCATGCTTATTACGAAGCAATGCAGCGCAACATAGCTGAGGGCCGAACAGGTAAGTTTAATGCAGATGGAAATGTGGTGGACCCGCAGGGAAATCCTTGGGGGGGTGGTGTTCCATTTATTAGTCCAAAAACCGGTGTTGAAGTCTGGGCAAACATGGCGATGAGCTGGGGCCGTGCAGATGCCAACACTTACGCAATTAAGCAGTGGGACTTTGGCGCCGATGGAAAGCTCGAGTATCAGTACGACTTCCAATGGGTAGAGCTTCAAATGCAAGCGCGGACAGATAGAAAAGTGTTCCGTGGATATGATAAGGAGCTTAGAAGACAAACTGTTTATTTTACTAACTCCGCAGATGTTCGCGGTACGTCATTTCTAAGTAACTGGTCTGTAGATCAGCGTCAGATTCCTGATTTGTATGGTTACTTGCCGGAGTTTCGCCGCGTTAGACAGTTCCCGGCCAACCAGCGCTTCGAGCCGCTTATCCCTGGCGCGACTTGGTTCCTTACCGATCCATGGGCAGCCGGCGATCCGTTCTTGACATGGGGTAATCATAAGATTGTTGAGCGGAAACCAATGCTTATCGCTTGTAGCGGTAACTTCTCTGGAACGGATGATAACTGGCAGCCAAAGGAGCAGGAAGGTAACCCTATTTTTTGGGAATCAGAATTCGAAATGGCTCCGGATATTATTGTGACTTCATGTGAGCCTGTAGCCTTTCCTCGGTCACCGGTAAGTAAAAAGGTGGTGTATGTAGACGCTCGCAATAGCGTGCCATGTGGCTGCGTGAGATATGACCGTCAAGGAAAGCTCTGGGCTAACTTTGAAATGGCGTTCGGCCAATTTGTTGGTGGTGGTAAGGATGGCAAGCGAGTAGTCATGAGCGCGGATGGTAAGACACCTGCATGGTCTTGGACTTACGTAATGATTTACGACCATCAGAACAAGCGTATGTCGCGTACCCATCATGCCAAAAAAGGCGTTGGCACCGAATCTTTATTCCAGATTGATGAAGATTGGTTGTTCGAAACCTATTGTACTCAACAGGCATTGCAGTCCCTTGGGCGTGCATAACTAACATTGCAATTAGGTCAGTGCGCGATGCATTTGCACCGCGCACTTACTGCCCGATGAAAGATGGAGATTGGGAATGAAGTCGCGGCTATCAATTTGGTATTTGGCACTTTTGATGTTGGTATTAATTAAGCCAGTTCTGGCTGCGGATGTAGATGAAAGTCTCAATTCCGTAGTTAGCCAAGCAACACCGACAGATCGCTTATTTAGTGTCGATTTCAATAAAGACACGGGCGTCGCAGTGGGTGAAGCTGGCTTAATAATGCGAACTGACGATGCAGGTCAAACTTGGAAAAAAGAGAAGTCACCAACAACTCTCGGCTTAATTAGTGTCGCCCATAGTGGCGGCAGAGAGATTGCTGTCGGGCAAATGGGTGTAGTTATCTACCGTGATGGATCTTCTGAATGGAAAATATCCGATAGCGGCTCAGATATGCGTCTATTAAAAGTTGATTTAAATAGCCATGGGCTAGCGGTGGCTACAGGCGCATTCGGTACGCTTCTACGTTCTCTCGACGGCGGAGAAAGCTGGCAGCTAGTCACTCCAGATTGGGCAACGCTATATGACTCTGGGGCTGGTGACACTGCTGTTATTCGCGATGAACCAACAAATTATGTCGTTAAAGTTCTAGAAGACAACAGAATTATCGTTGGTGGTGAATATGGTCAACTAAATGTATCAGAAGATGGTGGCGATACTTGGTCTATTTTGTATCGACATCCAGAAGTAGATGGAGATACAGCGGCCACATTCTTTGATTTGAAACTGTCGGGAAAAACTGGGTATGCGGTTGGTCAAGCGGGTTTGGTTATTCGCACCGATGATGCCGGCAAAACATGGACATCAGTTGCAGCTAATACTAAAGGTAGTTTCTTTGCAGTTACGTATACCGGAGCAAGCAAAGTATTTGTGGTTGGCCAGCGGGTGGCGATGAAAAGCATCAATGGCGGCGAGAGCTGGGAGCAATTTGAACCTTTAGATCTTAGCCTCAATTGGTACTCGGGCTTAGGCCAAACTGCACCTAACAACGGCCGGATTGTGGCTGTGGGGCATAGCGCGCGTATCTTGTCTCTTTCACCTTTTTAATAACAAAGTTTCTACGTGGTTATATCGCTGTAAGAATCTATAGTGAGGGAAAAAAATGAAAAAATATAATAGCCGCAATAAAATTGCATCCTGTGTACTTTACTTGGCGGGGAGCGTTACGGCTCAATCCGTTCTTGCCGGTGGTCTGGTTGAAGAGCTGATTGATAAGACAACATTCTTTGGTCAGGTTCGTCTAGATGCTGCATATAATACGTCTGGCAGTGAAAACCCATACAACCAGAGTAACGTCCCGTTTCAGGATGTTGAAGTGTCGCGTCAAGCATATATTCCACCAGATCTTGGTGGCGGTCGATGGGGCGATATTCCTATTCCCGCGCTGCCATTTGTACTTGATACAAAAGACACTGTGCGCCGGAGTGATCGAATTCCAGAAGATAATTATGATTTCACTCAAGCTATAATGCGTTTTAACGGTGAAATGAATACAAAATTCACTAGAAATCTTAGTCTTAACATCAAAGTACGTGCGTTGTTTGATCCAGAGGTTAATGCCGGTTTCGATGCTATGGAAGTGCAAAATGACCAAGGTGGTATTGCTGGTGGCGGTGGCGACCGCTATGCAGATACTGGTGGTGTAGACTTCTATCAAGCCAAGGGCCGAAACGGCAAGAATATTAATCCGTTTGAAATTGCTGGTCGCGATTATATGTTGGATTTTCCGACATTCATTTTAAATTACAAAACCGGTAAGTATGACTTTAGATTTGGTAACCAACAAATCGCCTGGGGGCAGGCTGTATTTTTCCGTACACTTGATGTTGCAAATGGTCTGGATTTGCGTCGTCATCTGATTTTAGATCGCGCCATTGAAGAGTACGAAGATGAGCGTACGCCAAAATTGGCGTTTAGAGCAACCATGCAGGCGACGTCTAACATTACCGCAGATGCCTTTGTTGGTAAGTTTCAGCCTGATGTTTTGCCTAACCCAAATAGCCAGTTCAACGTAATACCTTCGCAGTTTTATCGTCCACTCGATAATTATTATAGTGGTGACTACGACAGTAAACTAGACTTCGGTATTCGATTTAAAGCTGACTACGGTAACTTCGGTTGGCAAGCTATGGCGGTTAGCAGGTACAACTCGCTGGGTGTATTTAAATGGGCTGAAAGTGGTATCAACAAGGGTCTTACGCCATTCGGTGGAACCGTAGGAGCAATTGTCGAAACTGCTTACTCTGCAAAACCTAAGTGTAGTGGGGCTCAAAACCCGTACGATAATTTTTGTAGACGTTATGACAGTGTTGGCGAGGCATTATCTCACACGCCCTTTACTGTTGGACCTGGCGGTGTTTATAGCGATAAAGAGTGGTTCTCTACCGCCTCTAGCGTTCGTTTAGATGGGCTAGAAGCATTAAATACGGCAATTGCTGAATTTGAAGGCCTTCGTGATGTATTTGCCTCACCTGCGGCCAATGCGACTGAAGCAGCAGCGCTTCTAAACACGTTCTTTATTGGCGCCGGCGGCAGTCTTCGCGGGAATGTTCAGCGCGATTACTATCGCGAGCAAGTGTTTGGCCTTGGTGGAAGCTATGTAAATGAGACTGAGGATATCGATTCGTTTTGGAATCAGGTTATCGTTAATGTTGAAGTCCAATACACTCCAGAGCGGGTTTATACATCGCCTGGTCTTGCTAGAGACGGTATAACCAGCGACGAGTATATCTTTACAGCTGTTGCGGAAAAATGGCATCGCTGGAGCGAGACCTTCCCATCTGCATACCTTGTTGCGCAATACATGCACCGCAGTGAAAGTGATTTAGTTGGTCTTCACTTAAGTGGTTACGGTGGCAACGTAGGCAATACAGATTATAAGCGTTCAGATGGTATTTCCGGTGCTGACTATCTTGTGTTCGCTGGTTTCCAACCCTGGCCGAATAAGAAATTTGTTGCTGAATGGGCGTTTCTATACGATATCCGCGGTGGCATTTTGGCTCAGCCGCTTATTAAATGGAATCCAGGTAGTGGTCTTAGCGTAGATCTATTTTATAACTACCTTAAGTCTAATATTCGCGGTGATTCAGCTGATACCTTAACTCGCTCTCTTGATCATATTCAAGAAGTTGGTATACGTATTGGATACCAATTGTAAGTAGTTTTCCGGAGGGACTGCTGGGGGAATTTATTACCCCATTTGGCCGGCAATAGTTTATTGCCGGCCTTTTTTAATGAGGACTTTAAGATGGCTCGTTGGATATCAGGCATTAGTCGTAGAAATCTCCTGAGATATAGTACGTCAGTTGTTGGTGCCGGAATTTTGGCACCGCTGTGGCCTACAATCGCTAGAACAGGAGAAATTGAAAAGGCCTATCCTGACGAACTCCTGTCAGTTGATTCATATACCAAGGGCAATATTAGCACTGGCGGCATAATTACTGCTGATAATGTCGAGCATGTAAAAAATCTTCTAGAACCCGCGAAATATCATCACGTAAAAAATATGGGGCGCAAGCTCAAGGTTATACCAACGACTACTGATTGGATGAAGCTCGGGCCGTGGGAGTATTTGGAAGCGACATTAAGAAACCAGGGTAAAGCTAAATTCAATGATAAAGGAAATGTGGTTAATGATGACGGTAAACCATGGATTGGTGGGCATCCATTTCCCGGCACACAGAATGCCTTGGAGCTATTTGCTGGGCTAACGTTATCGTGGGGGCGGCACGATGCTAGTCTCTATGCGATGAAAGAATATGATGTCGCGAACAATGGAAAAGTTGATTATGAGTATGATCTTGTTTGGGCGGAACTCTCACCCGTTGGTCGTGTAGTTCTTGATCCAAAGCCGTATTGGAACGAGCATATTGATAAGTTGAGATTTAATACCGTAGTTTATACGTCACCGGCATCAGAGAGCGGTGCTAGTTATCTTAACATTTGGGATTACGATCAAAATAAATTGCCTGATTTGTACGGTTATGTGCCTAGCTTTAGAAGAATTAGACAGTTTCCTAGTAATCAACGATTTGAACCCCTCGTGCCTGGCTCAGCTTTATACCTATCCGATGCTTGGGCCGCCGGAGACCCGCTTCATACATGGGGGAATTACAAGGTAATTGGTCGGCAGCCTTTACTTGCCGGCGTTTCAGGGGGCTGGAACTCGAAACACTCAAACTGGGAGCATGGTGTTCACGGTGGAGAGTTAGGTGAAACTTTTTTTGATAGCGTTGTTGAGATGGTGCCAGAGACGATAGTGTGTGAGGCGGAACCAACGGGATTTGCAAGGTCGCCAGTTAGTAAGAAGCGCGTTTGGTTTGATGTTCGCAACGGTATGCCGGTTGCGATGGTAACTTATGACCGGCAAGGTAAGCCATTTCGCTCCTTTGATGGTTGTTATGGCCTATATGACGATGGTGAAAATAAGTTTATGGATGGAAAACATCCATACTGGTCATGGGCATATTTACATGCTTATGAATTTCAGTCAGGGAGAATGACGCGGATAGAGCAGGTTAAGGAGTTGGATAGTGGCCATGTCAGTTCTGCAAATAACGATTCGATTTATGATGACTATCTAACGCATGCTGCTTTGCAGCGTCTTGGTCGTTCATGAGAGGCGGGCTATCGTTTGTTGGCCCTTATTTGAAAGATGCATTTTTGATCATATGGTTTGCACCTGAAGTCAGTAGCGGTGTGCTCTGTTAGGCGATAATATTTATCATTTAAATACCCGTGGTGCATTTAGGAAATGACCACTTTCAGGTTGTTTAATTTATTCCCTTCACGCTGGTTGAACCATTGAATTAATGTGAGGGACGCTATCTTTGTCACAATTCTGCGCGAAATACCCTTGAACGATTTCGCATAATTCCGCCGTATCATGAACTGGTCACAAAGTTGTGAAAACAAGGTTTCGATTCGCTTTCTGGCTTTACGATATTTAGGCGGAAA
>JAGPVP010000042.1 GCA_018066965.1 Zhongshania sp.
CAAAATGGAAATGATGACACGACGAGCGTATGGTTTTAGAAACTTTGAAAATTACAGATTACGCGTTCTAGCCCATTGTGGGTGGGACGGTGTGATTAACAGGGTTTAATGAGTGCCATCCCCCGTTAATTGGGTAGAGCCAACAGGGTTTAATGAGTGCCATCCCCCGTTAATTGGGTAGAGCCCGGACAACTTATCAGAATTAATCCGCAGCTAGCAAATCATCCAAGCTCGCCTGCAGAGAGATTAAGGCTTACTTAGTAACGACTACTGAGGGAGTGTCTTTTGTAAATGGAGGCGCGGGTCGGAATCGAACCGGCGTACACGGAGTTGCAGTCCGCTGCATGACCACTCTGCCACCGCGCCTAAAATCAATTTTTATACACTTTTGCTGTGTACACCGGTTGATGCCGGTTGTGATATCTGGCGCCGGAGTTGCAATCTGCTGAATGCCGACTCTGCCACCGTGCAATACAGAAGGCCTGCTTTGCGACGATATATTGGAGCGGGAAAGGAGGCTCGAACTCCCGACCTCAACCTTGGCAAGGTTGCGCTCTACCAACTGAGCTATTCCCGCGTCGCATTACATCTAGATGTTTTGCTTGATCCCTCAAGCCCGATTAACAACATTGAGCTGTGCTTCAGGAAGGCGCCTATTCTAGTCAGAGATAATTTCCTGTCAAGGAAAGTCGCTGATTTAACGTGATTTTTTTCTAATTACTGGCTGTATCACGTAAATCTGGCCACGCGGCGTGAAGATAAATCACCATTGACCACAAAGTGAGCAACGCCGCCGTATAAAGCAAAACAATATTGGCGTAATACAAATAGCCATCGCTGTCTGGCGACACCAATAACCAACCAAATATCGCGACCATTTGCGCGGTGGTTTTCACTTTACCTAAATAAGATACCGCCACGCTGGTGCGCTTACCTAGCTCGGCCATCCATTCTCGCAGTGCCGAGATCACAATTTCACGACCAATAATAATAACGGCTGGGATGGTAAACCACGCCGCATCGTAACGCTCAATGAGTAAGGCCAGTGCAACCGCGACCATCAGTTTGTCTGCGACAGGGTCGAGAAATGCGCCAAGTGGCGTGCTCTGCGCCAATTTGCGGGCCAAGTAGCCATCAAGCCAATCCGTCCCCGCCGCTACCGCAAATACTGCCGCGGTTAAAAAGTAGGTATGCGCAGCGGGCCAATAGAATAACGCCACAAGCACCGGTATGAGCACAATCCGGAACAAGGTGAGGGAGTTAGGTATATTCATATTGGTCTCATTAGCGATAATCGTGCCTATTCTATTCGTTTTCTACGCACTACGCAGGCCTTCATGGATTTGCAGGGCGATTTTCTCACTAATTCCCGACACCCGTCGCAAATCTTCCACGCTGGCCTGCCGTATACCTTGCAGGCCGCCAAAATGCCGTAACAGGTCACGACGCCGTTTTGCACCCACACCGGGAATAGATTCTAAGGTGGACTGCCTTCTCGTCTTGTCTCTGCGCGCTTTATGACCGGTGATCGCGAAACGGTGGGATTCATCCCGAATATGCTGAATAAGATGAAGCGCAGGACTGTTATCGGGCAGGCTAATTTCGCGGCCATTATCACCCCGAATCAGTACCTCTAGACCCGCACGGCGATCCGAACCCTTAGCTACCCCCACCATGAATAAACCTTCGATGCCGAGTTCTTCCATGACTTGCTTGGCCTGACTTAGCTGTCCTTTGCCGCCATCAATAAATAAGATATCCGGCATCACAATCTCACCGGCCTTGATCCGTTTATAACGACGACTCAGTGCTTGATGCATTGCCGCATAGTCATCGCCTGCGGCAACATCTTCGATATTCATTTTGCGGTAATCCGATTTCAGCGGGCCGTTGCCATCGAACACAACACACGATGCGACGGTCGCCTCACCGCTGCTGTGACTAATATCAAAGCATTCCATACGCTCAGGCTTGCTCTCTAGCTCTAAAACCTCCTGCAGCGCCTTAAACCGCTTTAAGGTACTTGCCGACGACGCGAGTCGGTTTGCTAAATTTTGCTCTGCCGCAGTCATTGCCAAACTCAGCCATTTCGCGCGATGACTGCGCACACTATGGCTAATGCTTACCTGCCTACCAGCCTGCTCGCTTAAACCACCCGCCAGCAAGGCAGCGTCATCAAGGGCGATATTGGTAATGATCTCCCTCGGCATATCTACCCCGCCGGTGCCTATTAAATAGTGCTGGGCAACAAAGGCTTCTAGCTGGGATACCAACGGCTCTTCAAGCTGACTTTTGGGGAAATAACTACGACTACCCAGCACCCGTCCGCCGCGCACGCAGAGTAATTGGATACAAGCCAAGCCACCGTCCATCACGCCGGCGGCAATATCAATATCACCGGTTTCACCTTCAATACACTGACTCGCCTGCACCTGCTGTAAATAGCCAATGCGATCTCTAAGCTCAGCCGCTTTTTCAAATTCTAAAGCGCCCGCACAGCGCTCCATTTCGTCGGCTAACTCTCGACTAACATCGCCGCTCTTTCCCTGCAAAAACAACTGAGTATGATTAATATCTAATGCATATTCTTCATCGCTAATCGCATTCACGCAGGGGCCTGAACAGCGGCCAATTTGGTATTGCAGACACGGCCGACTGCGGCCGCGATAGTAGCTGTCTTCGCACTGCCTAACCCGAAATATTTTCTGCAACCAGCTCAAGCTTTCACGCACTGCGCCAGCGCTTGGGTAGGGGCCAAAATACATACCCTTGCCCTTTTTACTACCCCGATGAATGGTAAGGCGCGGGTGCTTATGGTCGGTGCTCAAATAGATATAGGGATAGGATTTGTCGTCACGCAGCAGAATATTATAGGGCGGCTTGTACTGCTTGATCAGGTTTTGCTCTAACAACAGCGCTTCGCGCTCACTCGCCGTGACGGTCACTTCTATTTGCTGAATACGCGACACCAAAGCCACGGTTTTCGTGGTAAGACCACTAGCCCGAAAATAGCTACTCAGCCGGTTGCGTAAATTCTTAGCCTTACCAACGTAAAGCACTTCTGCCGCCACATTAAGCATGACGTAAACGCCGGCTTTAACGGTGACATTCTTCAAAAAGGTTTTGGAATCGAACTCGGCGGGCGCAGTCTCTACCACGACAGGACTACTTTCTTTGTCTTTACTACTCATAGCATCTATAAACTGCCAATTAGGCTTCTGGTGCGTCAATTAAACCATGTCGCATCGCCAACAAGGTCAGCTCAACATCACCGCTAATATCCAGTTTTTCAAATACGCGATAGCGATAGCTGTTCACGGTTTTGGCGGAGATATGCAGATTTTCAGCAATGTCTTGGACTTTATGGCAGTTGGCGATCATCAAGCTAATCTGCATTTCGCGCTCAGATAAGGATTCAAACGGTGATCCATCATCACCATTCAACTGTTTTAAGGCCATAGTCTGAGCAACACAGGGGCTAAGATAGCGCTGCCCCTTAGCCACCTGCCGAACCGCCAACACCATCTCTTGCTCAGAAGCACCCTTAGTCACGTAGGCTGAGGCGCCAGCTTTCAAAAGCAAACTAGGCATGGGTTCTTGATCATAAGCGCTTAAGGCGATTACACGGGTTTCTGGGGAGATTTGCTTTAGTTTACGAGTCGCTTCTAAGCCGCCAATGCCGGGCATGCGGACGTCCATTAAAACGATATTGGGCTGAAGTACACGG
>JAGPVP010000056.1 GCA_018066965.1 Zhongshania sp.
AACCTGCACCAGCGTCGTATTTTGCGCGAACGCCACTGCGATATGGTGCAAGGCTTTTTATATTCTCCGCCGCTTCCCGCCGACCAATTTGTCGCTTGGGCTAAACGCTATGCCGAAATGCAAATCAGCCAGCATGTCTAATTCAGTATCGAATTAAATCGACAGTAACAATACCGATTCATTAACTCAGACTGGCGGCAACATTATTTTGACACTATTTCCGAGCCAATCACCTCAACAAACACAATTAAGCCTTGCACCGATAACTGGGTTTATATACAGTTATCGGTATCATAGAAATACCGATCAATTTGCGGACGAGGTGAGGTATGGCAGTAGTAGCAAAGTGGATGTGTGACAGGGACAACAGTATGTTTGACAACAAAAAAGACGCCGACGCCTACGACAAAATGTTGGAATTAGCCGAAGGTTTCAGCGCCTTGCTGCAGCAACACATTCCCAGCGTCGACGAATCCAAGGCGGAAGAATTTGGCATTTTCCTAGCCAAAAACAAAGAGGCTGTTATGCAAGCCTGTAAGGGTAGGGTAGAAGCGCTGGAGGAAATTGACTCGCAAACCACCGACAATGTTCGTCCATTATCGGCTCAAGCTAGCTAACTCCACCTCGCTCATTCATTAGGCGCCGCGATTTTTCTTAATTAAATCGTAGGCCGCCTGAATATTCTGCGCCTTTTCAGTCGCAATTTTCATCATATCTTCTGGCACCCCTTTCGCAATTAGCTTGTCGGGGTGGTGCTGACTCATCAGTTTGCGATAAGCGCGTTTTAGCTCCGCGTCTGACGCCGACTCTTCAACCCCAATGGCCTGATAGGCTTTCTTCAACTCTGAGCCACTCGTACCCTGGGTATAAGAACCGCCGCCGTGAAACTGACGCTGCGCCATAACCATGTCTAATAGCCGCTGAAATTCCTGCCCAGACACACCTAAATAGCCCGCGACCCGCGTCACTATATCGCGCTCCGCCTGAGCCATTTCACCATCCGCCATGGCCATTGCTAGCAGGGCTTCTAACAACATTTGCCTGAGCAGTGGTTGGCTTTTTGCCACGGCCATAAAGGCTGATATTTGCGGCTCAAGCAGAAAACCGCTTTCGCTACCTTCTTTAAATCGCTTAATCGCGTCGTGGCGGCGGGCACCCGTCAAACCAAGCTGACTAATAATCGCCTCAGTTTGAGCGACCTCAGATTCACACACCCGGCCATCCGCCTTGGCAATATGACCCATGACACGGAATACAGTATCGAAAAATATACCTTGAATACGCTCGCGCTCGGCGCCGTAATTAAAGCGCATCGCCTGCCCCAGACCCCGGTCAAAGAAACTGCCGACGACAAAACCCAGTAGTGCCAACAGTGGGCCACCCACTAAAAACCCCAATATCGCACCTATTATTTTTGCCATTCCGTCCTGTCTCCCTAATATCTGGAGGCCGATGATACCAAGTCCACCACTACTACGACCAGAAACCACCTTAGTCTTACCGCACTCGCCGTCATATCTGTATAATTCACCTCTTTATTTATTTCGTGGGGAACGCCGTGAGTAAGGCAGACGTGAGCACCTTTCAGGGGCTAATTTTGGCATTGCAACAATACTGGGCCGAGCAGGGCTGCGTGCTATTGCAGCCGCTGGATATGGAGGTAGGTGCGGGCACCTTCCATCCCGCCACGTTTTTGCGCGCCATTGGCCCTGAGACGTGGAACGCCGCTTACGTCCAACCCTGTCGTAGACCCACAGATGGTCGCTACGGCACTAACCCCAATCGCCTGCAGCACTATTACCAATTTCAGGTAATTATGAAGCCGTCACCCAGCAATATTCAGGATCTATATTTAGATTCTTTGAAAATGCTTGGGATCGACCCCGAAGTACATGACATTCGCTTTGTGGAAGACAACTGGGAATCACCCACGCTTGGCGCGTGGGGACTTGGCTGGGAAGTGTGGCTAAACGGTATGGAGGTCACTCAGTTCACCTATTTCCAACAGGTGGGTGGCATAGAATGCTTCCCTGTCAGCGGCGAAATCACTTACGGCCTAGAACGCATCGCCATGTATTTACAGGGTGTTGACAGTATTTATGATCTAGTCTGGACTAAAGGCCCGGCTGGCGATGTTACATACGGCGACGTGTTCCATCAAAATGAAGTTGAAATGTCCCACTTCAATTTTGAAGAAGCCGACGTTAACCAGCTATTCGCGCAATTCGACCACTGCGAAAGAGAAAGCCAACGTCTTATTGAAAAAGGCTTGCCACTGCCGGCCTACGAAATGGTGATGAAGGCATCACATGCATTCAATTTGCTCGACGCCCGCCACGCTATTTCCGTAACCGAAAGGCAGCGCTTTATTTTACGCGTTCGCAGCTTAGCCCGCGCCGTCGCGCAAGCCTATTTCGACGCCCGCCAAGCCTTGGGCTTCCCCTTGGCACCCGCCAATTTACGCACTGAATTTGCCGCCGCAAAGGAGAGCAAATAATGACGGCCAATCGTGATTTACTCATCGAGATCGGTACCGAAGAATTACCGCCAAAAGCCTTAAAAACATTATCTACTGCTTTTACCAATAGCATTACCTCGCAGCTATCGGCTCAGGCTTTAACATTTTCTGCCGCGAAAAGTTTTGCAACACCACGACGTCTCGCCGTACTGTTATCTGATTTAGCAGAAACGTCACCAGACAAAGAACTAGAGATTTGGGGGCCGCCAGTTAAGGTTGCTTTTGACGACGCCGGTAATTCGACCAATGCAGCCTTAGCGTTTGCAAAAAAGAATAATATTAATGCAGATGATTTAAGTCAGCATGTTGCTAGCGACGGCAAGCAAGAGAAGCTGTGTTATCGCAGTATCGCAAAGGGTACTGAAACAAAAAACCTTATCGCTAGCGTTATTGATACCGCATTAAATTCGCTGCCCATCGCAAAACGGATGCGCTGGGGCGCCTCCCGCACTGAGTTTGTTCGGCCAATACAATGGATTGCTATTGTGTTTGGTGACGAGGTTATTGAAGAAACTATTTTTGGCTTAACGTCGTCAAACATGACTCGTGGCCACCGCTTTCACTGCAAAACAGAATTATCTATTTTATCTGCAAATAATTATGAAACTATTCTAAAAGAACAGGGCAAAGTTATTGCAGATTACCAAGCACGCCAAAATATCATCCGCGATCAAATTACTAATCTTGGCGAATCCCTCGGTGGTCATACCGTTATTAGTAATGATCTATTAGATGAAGTGAGCTCACTGGTAGAGTGGCCGGTTGCACTTGCCGGTAGTTTTGAGGAACGCTTCCTTAAAGTACCAGCAGAAGCGCTAATTTCGTCGATGAAAGAACATCAAAAATACTTTCACGTCGTCGACACTAACAATCAACTTATGCCGCATTTTATTACGGTCTCTAATATAGAAAGCCGCGACCCTCAGAAAGTCATCGACGGTAATGAACGAGTTATTCGCCCGCGCCTCAGCGACGCAGCCTTCTTCTTTGAGACCGATTGTAAAACCAGCCTTGAGCAACGCCGCGAGAAGTTGCGCGCCATCGTTTTCCAGGACAAGCTTGGCACTATCTACGATAAGACCTGCCGCGTTGCCTCATTAAGTGCCGACATTGCAAAGCTGTTAAATGCTGAACCCAACGCCGCAAAACGCGCTGCCGAGCTATCTAAAAGCGACCTCGTTACCGATATGGTGCTTGAGTTCGATGACATGCAAGGTATTGCCGGCTATTACTACGCGCAAAATGATGGTGAAGCTGATGACGTCGCCCTGGCGATGAATGAGCAATATATGCCGCGCTTTGCAGGTGACCATTTGCCCACCACGGTGACTGGCACAATCGTAGCGTTAGCTGATCGTCTAGACACTATTAGTGGCATTTTTGGTATCGGACAAATACCCACAGGTTCAAAGGATCCCTTCGCCTTACGTCGCGCATCCCTTGGTATATTACGTATTATCGTTGAGAAAGAATTAACACTCGATCTAGGCACTCTAGTAGAACTTGCTATTGCCAAACACGACAAGTTTAATGGCGATACTAAACTCAAAGACACCGTACTTAGCTATATTATTGATCGGCTAAGAGCGGGATATGAAGATCAGGGAATTTCCGCAGAGGTGTTCTTGTCAGTGAGTGCAAAGCAACTTAGCGCGCCGCTAGACATCGATAACCGTATTAAAGCTGTACAGGCCTTCAATCAACTACCAGAGGCCGCTGCGTTAGCTGCTGCGAATAAGCGGGTTTCGAATATCCTCGCAAAAGTAGAAGACGAAATAGCCGACACAGTAAATTCTGCATTACTACACGAGGCTGCTGAAGCCGCGCTCGCAGCGCAACTTGTTGAGCAGCAAGCTAAGGTCGCGCCCTTGTTTGCGGTTGCCGACTACGAAGGCGGCTTGAAGTCACTGGCCGCCTTGCAGCCAGCGGTAGATGCCTTCTTTGATCAAGTGATGGTTAATGCCGACGATAGCGCCTTGCGGCGCAATCGCCAGTCCCTGCTGAAACAGTTACAGGGGCTATTTTTAGAAGTCGCCGATATTTCCCTGCTTGTTGTTGGGAAATAATTCAACAAACCTAGCGCTCACTTTTGTGAGCGTTTTTACACAGATGATCTACGGTAGGCGCCAAAACTTGCCGTAAAATATAATGAGATTCAGGAATGGCATTTATAGCAAATAGCTTGTTAACCATACGCTCTGCGCTTTTTTTCACTGGCTATGCCTTAATCACCGTTTTTATTAGCGTTACAGGCTTACTGTTTACCTCGTTTTTACCTTTTCATATCCGTGGCCGGTATTTTGTACTTGGCAATGCCGCCATTATTTATTGGCTTCGTATTTGCTGCGGCGTAAAAACTGAAATCCGCGGTTCGCTGCCAAAGCAATTACCTTATGTCGCCATGGCCAAGCACCAGAGCCAATGGGAAACATTTTATCTTCAGTGGTATCTATTTCCCGTTGCCACCGTAGTAAAGCGCGAGCTATTTAACATACCTTTCTTTGGTTGGGCGCTAAGAATGATGAATGCCATTGGTATTGATCGCAGCAACCCTCGTGCCGCCATGCGACAAACTATGGAGCAGGGCTTAGCACGACTTAACAACAAATATAATGTGCTGATCTTTCCGGAAGGAACCCGCACCCCGATCGGGACCCGTGGCCGCTATGCACGCAGTGGTTCAGGCATGGCTATTGCTGCCGGCGTACCCGTGGTAGCCATTGCCCATAACGGCGGTAAGCTTTGGCCGGTCAAAGGTCTTCGAATCATGCCTGGCACAGTCACGCTGGTCATTGGTGAGCCGATAGCGACGGAAGGCAGAGAAAGCCGCGAGCTAACGCTAGAGATCGAAAACTGGATAGAGGCCCAGTGCGAGCTTATTCAATAAGCTGCGCTTTCTTACCGTGCAAATGACAAGATCATATTTTATACGACGCTATGAAACTAGGGTGTATCACCCTAGTTTCATAGGAAGAGGAGGGCGACACCACGCTAGATGTCGAGGTTCGCTACCTTAAGCGCATTGGTTTCAATAAACTCACGGCGGGGCTCAACGTGATCTCCCATTAATGTGGTGAATATCTGGTCGGCAGCAACCGCATCCTCAATAGTGACTCTCAACATACGGCGCGCCTCAGGGTCCATGGTAGTTTCCCAAAGCTGCTCAGGGTTCATTTCTCCCAAGCCTTTATAACGCTGCACATTAAATCCACGCTCTGCCTGCTGCATAAGCCAAGTGATGACTTCAGAGAAGTCACTGACTTCTAGGGTCTTTTCACCGCGCTTAATATAAGCACCATCTTCAAGTAAACCTTGTAGGCTTTTCCCCAAAGAAACGATTGTTTG
Source organism: Zhongshania sp. (assembly GCA_018066965.1). GTDB lineage: Bacteria > Pseudomonadota > Gammaproteobacteria > Pseudomonadales > Spongiibacteraceae > Spongiibacter. The sequence continues at coordinate 5,864 of JAGPVP010000056.1, forward strand.
ATAATCGGCAGACCTGAAGAAATCCCGCCCAAACTGGTAGTAATCACTCACTCCGTGAGAAATAATATCAATTGCTGGCAGGAATATGTGCAACTCTGGGTCTTCGACAATACGCACATCATAGCGATGCTGAGCGTCTCGCAGCTCTAATTCAACGGTGATTTCAGCAAGTCTTTCGGCCCATTTAGACACTACTGCTTTATCGGCAAGCTCGTCTGCGCTCAAAACCGGCATATACGTTAATTCGCGCAATACTCCGGCAGGGTAAAGACGAGACAGACGGGCAATAATACTTTCAACACGGCGATACTGAACAATTAGCTCTTCTAACCCCGCGCCGCCGATCGGAGCCGCATCAGGATTTACATACAAGGCCGCGCCTTCCAATGCAGACTGCGTAAGGTAATTTGCTAAAGCCGGTTCGTCCTTCAAATATTGATGTTGCTTACCACGGCCAATTTTATAAAGTGGCGGCTGCGCGATAAAGATATGACCATTTTCAATTAACGAAGGCATTTGCCGGAAAAAGAAGGTAAGCAGCAGGGTACGTATATGCGATCCATCAACATCAGCATCGGTCATGATAATAATGCTGTGGTAACGTAATTTCTCAAGATTAAACTCGTCCTTACCAATACCGCAGCCTAGGGCAGTAACGATGGTTCCTACTTCTACAGAGGAAATCATTTTGTCAAAGCGGGCTTTTTCAACGTTAAGTATTTTACCTTTCAAAGGTAAAATCGCTTGGGTACGACGATCACGACCTTGCTTAGCTGAACCACCCGCCGAATCACCCTCGACTAGATAAATTTCGGAAAGGGCAGGGTCTTTCTCTTGGCAATCTGCCAATTTACCTGGCAAACCAGCAATGTCTAAAGCGCCTTTGCGGCGAGTCATTTCACGGGCCTTACGAGCAGCTTCGCGGGCACGGGCAGCATCAAGCATTTTCTGTACAATTTGCTTGGCTTCGGTAGGGCTTTCCATTAAGAAATCGCCGAACTTTGCCGTCATAGCCTGCTCGACAATCGTTTTTACTTCACTGGAAACCAATTTATCTTTGGTTTGAGAAGAGAACTTAGGGTCAGGAACCTTCACCGAGATAACTGCGGTAAGACCTTCACGGGCGTCATCCCCTGTCGTAGCGATTTTAGCTTTTTTTGCTAAGCCTTCTTTTTCAATGTAGGTATTTAAGTTACGAGTTAATCCCGCTCTAAACCCCGCCAAATGGGTGCCACCATCGCGCTGAGGAATGTTGTTGGTAAAGCAGTATAGGTTTTCTTGGAAACCATCATTCCACTGCAGAGCAACCTCAACCACCACGCCGTCACCTTCTGTGGTGAAGTGGAAAACCTTATTTACCGGGGTTTTATTGGTATTCAAATACTCAACAAAGGCGCTTAAGCCACCTTCGTAACAGAAGTTTTCCTTTTTACCATCGCGTTCATCTACTAGCTCGATATTGATGCCCGAGTTCAAGAAAGCTAATTCGCGAACACGTTTAGCCAAGTAATCAAAATGGAACTCGATGTTGGTGAATGTTTCTGCCGACGGCTTAAAGCGAATTTCCGTGCCGGAACGCGTTGTATCACCAATGATTTTCAACGGCGCCTGCGGAACACCATGCTTATAAATTTGCTCGTGAACATTGCCGCCGCGGCGGATAGTGAGCTGCAACTCCTCTGACAGCGCGTTTACAACGGAAACACCCACGCCATGAAGACCGCCAGACACTTTATACGTGTTGTCGTCAAATTTACCGCCGGCATGCAGTACCGTCATAATAACTTCGGCGGCAGTAACACCTTCTTCGTGCATTTCTGTCGGAATACCTCGGCCATCATCGGATACCGACACCGATTCATCAGCATGAATAGTGATCTGAATCTTGCTGCAGTGCCCCGCTAAGGCCTCATCTATAGAGTTATCAACGACCTCAAACACCATATGATGTAAACCAGAGCCGTCATCGGTATCACCAATGTACATGCCGGGCCGTTTACGAACTGCGTCCAGCCCCTTCAACACCTTTATGCTAGAGGAATCGTAAGCTCTATCTTCTGTCATCTCTTTTCCAACCTCGGTATCCGAAATAGCGGATAACTAACTTATTTTATATTTTGCAGCAAAATACTGCCGTATACACCCAAACCCACGTAATACGGGGCTTAACAACAAGCACTAAAGTAACAACTCAGCACTCAGAAACAACACCATGTTCCACGTGAAACCTTTTCAATGCCCGACTCATACACCAGTCGTCATTCAGGTCTGAGCGCCGAACTGAGCTAGCAAAAACTTGAACATCCAGCTCTACTAGCTCTTTAAACACTGCCTTGCATCGCCGCTCATCTAACTCCGCAGCTAGATCATCAACCAAAAACACCGTAGAAATACCTTGGTCCAACAACACCCTTGATTGCGCAAGTTTCAAAGCGCACACCAACGTCTTAATCTGGCCTCGGGAAAGGACATCACCCGCGGCAAGCTTACCAACTCGGAATTCAATATCTGCCCTATGGGGCCCGCTCCGAGTAAATCCCGCCCGAATATCACCCGCCAAATTAACGCTTAAACTGTCACCAAGGCTTTGATCACCATCCTTCCAACCCGCCGTCATCGACATACTAAGCGAAGGCGCATCAACTCCACTTGTCGCAACAGAGGACAGTAAACGGCTATATATACTTTCAAACGCAGCAGCCAATAACGTGAAGTGCTTGCCGCGAGCATCATGTATTAAGGCGCCCATCGCCTCTAACTCCCGATCCCAGGGCGCGAGTAACGAAGCGTCTATATTACCACGTCTGAGCAAGGAATTACGCTGCTGAAGCGCTTTCCTATAGCGCGGCCAATACTCAAAAAAGCCCGAGTGTTTCACGTGGAACACACCCCAATCTAAATACTGCCTACGCACACCAGGGCCGCCCTCAAGCAGTTCGAAGCTAGCTGGATTAATAACCTGAACCGGTAATACGCCCGCCAACTGCCCAGCGGTAGATAATTTCTCGCCATCCACCTTAACAAGTACCGCACCTTTTCTTGGTCGTCTAACGCCTATTATCGTGTTTTGCGGACGAAACCCAGTGCGTAATTCGCCTCGAACGGTAAGATCTTCTTTTTCATAGGATATAACGGCATCCATTTTACGAGATCGAAAAGAGCGGGTGAGGGCTAAAGTATGGATTGCCTCTAAAATGCTAGTTTTGCCACTGCCGTTAATTCCATGAATGAAATTAAACGAGCAAAGTTCCCGCATATCAACATGCTGTAAATTACGGAAATTATAAATGCCAAGCTTTTCTAAGCGCACAAGGTCCACCGCTGGCATGGTGGTAGCGGAAGAAAGATAGCCGTAATAAAACTTAAAAAGGGAGCCCGCATACAACAAACACACGCAAACAAAGAAGGGCGGAGGGTAATCATGGAAACGGCGCGCTCATCTCGCACTAAAACATACTGAACAAGAGAGCGCGTCAACAAAAGAGGGCATTACAAACGCATTGGCATGACGACATACTGACAATTACTGCCGTCTGCCTCTTCTACCAAGGCAGAACTATTCGCATCTGACAGCGAGAATTTAGCAGACTCACCATTAATAGCAGACAGCACATCGAGCAAATAACTGACGTTAAAGCCAATCTCCAAACTATCGCCTTGATAATCAACAGCCACCGTTTCCTCAGCCTCTTCTTGCTCAGGGTTATTAGCAACAATTCGAAGTTCACCGCTAGTTAATAACATACGAATACCGCGGTATTTCTCATTAGATAATATTGCTGTTCGGGCAAACGCTTGCTTAAGATCAGCCCTAGAGCCCAGAACCACCTTAGTACTGTTACGCGGCAGTACACGCTCATAATCAGGAAACTTGCCGTCTATAAGCTTAGAGGTGAACGTAAAGTCGGCAGTGACGACACGGATATGATTACCACCAACGATAACCTCGGCGTCTTGGTCCTCATTCATCAGCAGACGCGCCAACTCAACCACACCTTTGCGCGGTACAATAACTTGGGCGACCTGATCTACCTGAATATCCCCTTGAAAAGTAGCCATTGCCAAACGATGGCCGTCTGTTGCAACAACCCGTAATTGGCCATTAGTCACTTCAAACAACATACCGTTAAGGTAATAACGCACATCCTGCTGCGCCATAGCAAAACTTGTGCGCTCAATAAGACGCTTCAAATCTCCTTGCTTCAACGTGAAGGCTTGGCCGCCTTTGGCTTGCTCAACACTAGGAAAATCATTCGCAGGGAGAGTCGACAGCTGAAATCGGCTTCGACCCGATTTCAAAATTAGTTTTTGCTCATCTAACTGGAAACTAATATCTGACCCATCCGGCAAGGCCTTGCAGATATCAACGAGTTTTCGAGCAGGGATGGTTATTTCCCCTGATACGCTAGATTCATCCTCTAGATGAACCCTACCGATCAGCTCCACCTCCAAATCTGTACCTGTTAGCGCCAATTCCTGCCCGCTTAACACAAGCTGCACATTCGCCAATATGGGCAATGTTTGTCTACGCTCGACAACACCCGCCACAAGATTCAAGGGCTTAATCAACGCTTCCCGCGAAATCGAAAATTTCATGCTTCCGGTTCCTGTACTTTTAAGTATCTATTCATAGGGTAGTGGAATACTAAGGCTACTTTATTATATAAAGCACCACTAAAACATCAGCTTGTCAGCAGTCTAATCAAATTTTGGTAATCTTCTCGTATATCACCATCACTTTCGCGTAATTCTTTAATCTTTCGACAGGCATGGAGTACCGTGGTGTGGTCTCGCCCACCAAAACCGTCGCCAATCTCAGGCAAACTATGATTGGTTAACTCTTTAGAGAGCGCCATGGCAACTTGACGAGGCCGAGCAACTGACCGACTGCGGCGCTTAGACATAAGATCCGCCATCTTAATCTTGTAATATTCCGCCACCGTGCGTTGAATATTATCTAGGCTGACCTGCTTGTCTTGTAATGCCAATAAATCCTTCAGCGACTCTTTTATTAGAGGGATGTCGATGGGTTTAGCCATAAACCGTGAACTTGCTATAACTCGCTTTAAAACTCCCTCTAGCTCCCGAACATTAGAACGCACTCGCTGTGCTATAAAAAAAGCCGCATCAGAGGGGAGGGTAGCTTTTTCTTGTTCTGCTTTCTTTAACAGAATCGCAACGCGGGTTTCCAGCTCTGGCGGCTCTACTGCAACGGTCAAGCCCCAGCCAAACCGAGACTTCAATCGTTCCTCTAAGCCTTTGATTTCTTTAGGGTATCTATCACAAGTAAGAATCATCTGCTGGCCGCCCTCAAGCAGGGCGTTAAACGTATGGAAAAACTCCTCTTGGGAGCGATCCTTACCAGAGAAAAACTGAATATCATCGATTAAAAGCGCATCCACCGAGCGATAGTAGCGCTTAAACTCATTAATGGCATTTAATTGCAACGCTTTTACCATGTCGGCAACAAAACGTTCGGAATGCAAATAAACCACTTTGGCATTTGGGTTTTGCTGCATTAGTGCATTACCAACGGCATGCATTAAATGGGTTTTACCCAAGCCGACGCCGCCATAAAGGAATAGCGGGTTATAGCCACGCCCAGGATTACTCGCAACCTGGCTCGCGGCAGCACGGGCCAATTGGTTGGACTTACCTTCAACAAAGGTATCAAAGGTATAAGAATCCATTAAGGAGCTTTGATGGCGAATACCACCTTCGACCTCTACTTGGCGTTGCCCAGTAATAATTTGCGGGGCGGGGGACGACATCAGTGGTGCGGATGACGTCGTCTCGAGTACACGTTGCGACGACGTATCTCTAGTATTGGCTGCAAAATTCGACGCCGCGATGGGCGCGTGATTAGCGCGCGGCTGCATTGTTGCGCTACCGCCAGCCGGGCTTGCTTGGCGTTCAGCAATACCAAGCTCTACTTGCATTTTTTGACCTGGGGGAGACAGCTCAGACACCAACTCAACAATACGAGAGAAAAACCGATCGCTCACCCAATCGCGAACAAAGCGATTGGGTGCGCACAGCTGTATTAAGTTACCAACAACCTCAACGCGCAGCGGTCTAACCCAAGTATTAAATTGCTGAGAGGGCAACTCGTCTTGCAAATGTGCAATACATTTCTGCCACGTGGCTTCCGGCAACACACTTCTCCATATTTCCGATTAATTTACGAAAATAAGACCCAAACCAAGTAACCTTGGCTAAGGGAATATTAACGTGATTAGCGACTTATTCTACCCTCCAACAAAACACTTATCCACAAAATTCACAAACAATTTATAGCGCGTAATTAATAAAAAACCCTTGCTATTCAATATCATAAAGCCGCCTAACGCCAGCCAAGGCAAAACTATAAAAAGTCGCGCACACCTTGATAACAACATATAAAAGCTGTGGATAAGTTATGAGTAAACTGTGGCTTAATTGTGTATTACGCCAGCTACGGAAAACCAGTAACTAAACACCACAAAGCATTGCTATTAGGCCTAATGTCCACTAAAATTCGCGATCCGATTTTTCACTGTCTTGGTAAATTGCCTAAGACGGCGTCAGTGGAGAGCCCACTGACTAATTTATGTTACGGACGAAATCATGAGCAAAAGAACATTCCAACCAAGCAACCTTAAAAAAGCGCGTAACCACGGCTTCCGTGCACGCATGGCAACTAAGAACGGCCGTAAGTTAATTAACCGCCGTCGCGCCAAAGGCCGTGTCGTACTATCTGCTTAATAGCATTTAAGCAGTACGGTATGCTGGCATAACGGTGAGTTTTCACTTTGAAAAGTCTTTACGCCTATTAAATGCCAGCGAATACCAAGCGGTATTTGACGAGTCACGCCTGAAAGTCTCCACCGCTGAATTGCTGTTCTTAGCACGCAAAAATGATCTAGGCCGAGCTCGACTCGGCTTAGTCATAGCAAAAAAAAATGTCCGGCTCTCGGTACAACGCAATCGCGTAAAACGCGTTGTACGAGAAACATTTAGGCTGCATCAATATAAACTGCAAGGTATTGATATCATTGTATTAGCCCGACGCGGCTTGAGCGATATTGATAACAAGCAACTCCATGAAGCCTGCAATCAGCTTTGGTACCAATTAGAAAAACGAGCTGAAAAACGCTTTCGCCAGCAAGAGGGCTAGTTAATATGCAGCGCTTGCTTATTGCCTGCATCCGCTTTTACCGCCTGTTTATCAGTCCGCTGATGGCTCCGCATTGCCGTTTTTATCCCAGTTGCTCTAGTTATGCTGTTGAAGCCCTACAAAAACACGGTTCACTACGTGGAAGTTGGCTCAGCATAAAACGTATTTGCAAATGTCACCCCCTTAACGACGGGGGCTACGATCCTGTACCATCCTGCCACTGTCATCCAACCGAACTCACATTATCAAGGCATTCAAGCAATGATTGATTTTCAGCGCTATCTTCTTATCGCCGCCATAGCAGCACTATCGCTGATGCTATTAGTGGAATGGCAAAAATTTGAATCATCTAATCCGGTCGTTGCCACCACTAGCAGCAATACAAATGCCGCGCCGACAACCAGTAATGAAAACGGTGATTTACCCGCTATTATTAGCAGCGATGACATTGATACTATCAAAGCTAGTGCCACCACCGATGCCAAGTACATTACCGTTAAAACCGACGTCCTGGATCTAAAAATAGATCTACATGGCGGCGATATCGTTTACGCAGGTTTGCCGAAATACACTAGTAGTTTAGAGTCGGACGACCCTTTCGTTATTCTTGAAAACAACGACGCTCGAAACTATACCGCCCAGAGCGGTTTAATCGGCACCAACGCCACCGACACCTCCAAAGGCCGCCCTTACTTTACTGCAACTAGCGCAGCTTATGTCCTAGACACATCGGCAGACAAACTCAGCATCGATTTACACTATCAATACAGCGACACAATTACCATTATTAAGCGCTTTCAGTTGAGCCGCGGTAAATACCTGATCAACATTGAATACTTAATCGATAACCAAAGTGACACACCCTTTCAAGCAAGCTTTTTCGGCCAATTAAAGCGCGGCAATAGCGTCGACCCCAGCGTAAATGATAAAGGCGGTATGTTCGCCATGAAGCCCTTTATGGGTGTGGCATACGCCACTAACGACGATCTATACAAAAAAACAACCTTCGAAAAGATGCAAGACAAGCCAATAAAAGTCAGTGTAACCGGCGGCTGGATTGGTGTTGTGCAACATTATTTTGTAAGCGCCTGGGTTCCACCATCCGACAGCGTAAATGAATTCAGCACCATCGTTACTAAACAAGATATGAATATAGCGCGTGCAACCAGTGCCGCAGTTACCGTTGATGCAAAGAGCCAAGGCAAAATTAGTGCAGACTTCTACACCGGCCCGAAAGACCAGTACAGCCTTCAGGAAGTATCACCAGGCTTAGAATTAACGGTAGATTACGGCTGGCTGTGGTGGATAGCTCAACCACTATTCTGGTTACTTACAAAAATACATTCCGTTTTGGGCAACTGGGGCTTCGCCATCATTGGCGTTACCATTTTAGTAAAAGCGGCATTTTTTAAACTCAATCAAAAAGCCTTTACCTCAATGGCAAACATGCGCAAATTTCAGCCAAAACTAGCTGAAATTAAAGAACGCTACGCAGATGATCGCCAAAAGCAATCTCAGGCCATGATGGAGCTGTATAAAAAAGAGAAAATAAATCCTCTCGGTGGCTGCTTACCGATGGTTGTTCAAATGCCCGTGTTTATTTCTCTTTACTGGGTATTAATGGAAAGTATTGAATTACGCCACGCGCCATTTATTCTGTGGATACATGATTTATCCGCAATGGATCCATACTTTGTATTACCGCTAGTCATGGGCATATCTATGTTCATTCAGCAGCGTTTAAACCCGCCGCCACCAGACCCAATGCAAGCTAAAATAATGCAGTGGATGCCGATCGTGTTCACGTTCTTCTTCCTGTTTTTCCCCGCCGGCTTGGTGCTGTACTGGGTTGTAAACAACACCTTATCTATTATTCAGCAGTACATTATTACTAAGCGTATCGAAAAAAGCGGATTAACTACCCGCTAACCGCAATGGCTTATTCTACGGAAACCATTGCCGCGATTGCCACGCCACCAGGAAAAGGTGGCGTGGGTATTGTGCGAATATCTGGGCCTAAGAGCCAAGACATAGCACGCGCCATGCTCGCCGTAAAAACGCTAACCCCACGCTACGCCCATTACGGTAATTTTTTAGAAGCCACCGCTACTGGCACCGCAACTATCGATCAAGGTATTGCGCTATTCTTTCCCGGCCCAAACTCTTTTACCGGCGAAGATGTTCTTGAGCTTCAAGGCCATGGCGGCCCAGTTATTCTCGATTGCGTATTGCGAACGGCCATTAGTCTCGGGGCAAGAATGGCAAGGCCGGGCGAGTTTTCTGAGCGCGCTTTTTTAAACAATAAAATAGACTTAGCCCAAGCAGAAGCCATCGCAGACTTAATTGATAGCGCATCTGAGCAAGCCGCAAGACAAGCACTGCGTTCGCTTGAGGGTGCCTTTAGCAAAGAAATAAACGAGCTCGTAGAAGCCATCACCATGCTGCGGATTTATGTAGAAGCGGCAATAGACTTTCCAGAAGAAGAAATCGATTTTATAAGCGACGGGCGAGTCGCCAACGAACTCAATAGTATTAAACTTCATCTTGAAAGGGTCTTTAGCTCAGCGAAACAAGGCAGTATTCTGCGCGAAGGAATGACCGTCGTAATTGCCGGAAAACCCAATGCCGGAAAATCAAGTTTACTCAATGCCTTGGCCGGAAGGGAATCCGCCATAGTAACGGCCATCGCCGGCACCACCCGAGACGTACTTAGAGAAAATATTCTTATTGATGGCATGCCCTTGCACGTTGTTGATACCGCGGGATTACGTGACAGCGACGACCCTGTAGAGCAAGAAGGTATAAAAAGAGCGTGGGCAGAAATAGCTCAAGCTGACCGTGTGCTACTTGTTATCGACAGCAACAGTGCACTTCAAGAAGAACTCAGCATACCGCCAGAGTTCGATACCTTTGTTAAACAAAAAAAACTATCTCTTATTTACAATAAATGTGACCTAACTGGACAAGCTCCTGGAATACAAGACGATACAATAAGTCGCGTTTATCTTTCCGCTAAGCAAAATCAGGGCATTGATGTTTTGAGAGCGCACTTAAAATCCTGTGTCGGCTACGATGACGGAGACACACCATTTATTGCCCGCCGCCGTCATATTGATGCTTTAGAGCGCGGCCGCGAACATATATTTAACGGCGAACAGCAACTCACTACCTATAACGCCGGTGAATTACTCGCTGAAGAATTGCGACTCGCGCAGAATGCGCTTGCTGAGATCACTGGTGAATTTAGCTCTGACGACCTTCTAGGACGCATTTTTTCCAGCTTCTGTATCGGAAAATAAATCAAATCGCAAAGCCATCTCCAATAGCAAAAAAAGCGCAATAAGGGATACACTTAAAACTGATTATCATCTCAAAGGATTGCTGATGTACCTACCAGCCCTAAGCCGCAACGTTGCATTCTGCGCAGCAACACTCTTACTTTGCTCACCGCTAGAAGCTAGCTTATGGAATACCGACGAGCTCCCCGTTGTATTAACACCCGCCAGGCTAAAACAAAACCGCAGCGAAGTACCCGCCAGTGTCAGTGTTATTGACCGCGACATGATTGTTGCGTCTGGTTTAAAAGACATACCAGAGCTGTTTCGACTAATACCCGGAACCTCTGTCGGCGCCCGAGATGGTTGGAATTACGTCGTAAGTTATCACGGTACCAACTATCGCGACTCGCGCCGTATGCAGGTCCTAATTGATGGTAGATCCGTATATCAAGCAGGCTTAGGTACAGTTGATTGGAACGATATTCCCATCACAATTCAAGATATAGAACGTATCGAAGTCGTACGCGGGCCATCAAGTGCAAGTTATGGCGCCAACGCCTTCCTTGGTGTGATTAATATTATTACCCGTCACCCCGCTGATTCAAATGAGTATGAAGCCAATGTTCTCAGTGGAACAGAAAACACTGAAAACTACCGTATCAGCCATGCCGCAGAGCACTTAAATGGCACTTACCGCGTAACAGTTGCGAGTATTCATGATGATGGCTTTGATATCGATAAAAATGGTGGCGAACGTCTAGATAGCAAATCGACGCAACTGCTTAATGGTCGCTATGAAACCCATATCAATAACTACGCAATAAGTCTCGGCATGGGTTACAAAACCGGCGAGGTTACCGATGATTATTCTGATTTTGATGTCAGCCCGCCAAACACAATAACCGACGACTACTATTTATCATCAAAAATAGAAAAAGAAATATCTCCGCTTCATCAACTTGCACTCAGGTATAATTTTTCAGCTCAGAAACAGATACATCGATGGACCGTAGAAGTACCCCCATTCTTGCTCGGCTTAAATAGCAATCCCTCGCCAAGCGTTCTTGCTGATGCCAATGAGGATTCTCGGGTAAATCGCCAAGATATAGATTTACAAGATACTTATATTTGGAGCGAAAGTTTACGAACAGTTGCCGGATTTAATATAAAAAAATCGCGGGTTTCATCAGAAACCTACTACGGAACCACACTAAGCAGTAATAATTACCAGCTATTTTTTAATATTGAAAAAAAAATCGCTGACAAAATCACTGTCAACGCTGGTGGATCTTACGAATATGAACAAGATATTGGCAAAAACTTCTCTCCTCGTATTGCCACTCACTACCATATAACAAAAAATCATAGCTTTAGGGCTGTCTATTCAGAGGCTATACGCACCCCAGATTTATTGGAAACATCTGCAGATTGGACGTACACCGCCCGTAATGTACGACCAGCAGCGGGCGGCCCAACGACAGGTTTGCTAATTCAATCAGCAACTGGAAATCCTAACCTTAAACCCGAAAAAATTGAATCACGGGAAATAGGCTACTACGGAAATTTCAGCAAGTATCATCTGCAATGGGATGTTAAATATTTTCATGATCAGCTAGAACAATTAATTTCAAACTCCATCTCGCTTGAGAGATTCAATCCACTTAATAGCGGAAATTTAAAATTATCTGGAATAGAAACTGAATTTGATTACAGACCGAGCCATAAATGGCTAATCCATGTTAGCTACGCTTATATAAAAAGCAAAGCATATAGTAATAACAACATGACTTTTACTCCGAGTACTGAAGAAAGCTTTACACCCAAAAACTCTGCTAGCGCACTAATCAGTTACCGAACCAATCGCAATATTCAAATTTCATTAGCGCAATACTACGCAAGAGAAATAGGAACTTCGAAAAACAAATTTTCACGCAGCGATGTGCGAATATCTAAGACCATCAATTTTATAAACAGTGAAGTTGAGATTTCATACTCAGGTCAATATCGGCACGATAACGACAGTGAGTTACTCAGCAGCAATCTATACAAAAGTGATCTTCGTCAATACATTGGTATAAACTTAAAGTATTAATAGTAACAAGAGTCAGGGACTAGCCTCTTGATTAAATTAATTTACGGATTATTCATAGCAACGTTTTTACTACTTTCGACGTTGGCCAATAGCGATGAAAAAATCGTTGTTGATCTGATATTGCCTGCAAAAAATACCGAACTAAAAGCGCTATCCAAAAAAATAAGCGACAACCCCTATTTCACCGTCAATACGTATATAAATAATTCACCAAAAGATAATGGTGAAATTCTAATTATCGTATCAGAGAAACTGTTACCGCTATTAAGCAATACAAATTACCGAGCAAAATTTGCGTTATACGTCAATTCTAATGAATACCAGAAAAGCACCGCCACACAAACCGCTGCATTATTTTCAGATCAGCCCCTGCAAAGACAACTTTCTCTAGTGAATTCCCTATTTGAAAATAGATCTATTAATGTTGGCGTAGCGTATAAAAATGAAAATTACGGCGATGACTTACAAGCCATGTCCAAAAATTTTCCTTCATTAATAATCAACACTACACATATTAGTGATCAAAATATTATTAGATCTATTAACAAAATTATTCAAAAAAATGATGTTCTTCTTAGCACTCCTGAGCATGATATCTATAATTCAGAAACCATACGATCTATTTTACTGAGTAGCTACCGACATCAAACGCTAGTAATTGGGCCAACCGAAGGATTTGTCACCGCGGGCGCCCTAGCAACAACTTTCTCAACATCAGATCAGTACGCATACGACATTGTATCTATGGTTAAGCAATATATAGAAACCAATGAATTGCCATCTTCACAATATCCCAGCAAATTCAGCGTCAAAATAAACTATAGCGTGGCAGAATCACTCGGTTTAAATCTACCTTCCGAAGAAGAACTAGCAGCCCGTATCTCCGACACAGGAGAAGAATAGTTATGCTAAATAAATTATTTAAAAAGCATACTCTTTTCCAGCAAATACTAATCGCAGGTATTTCTCCCGCCTTGTTGGTATTTTCCTCATTATTTACATACTCACTTATTACAAGACTAAACGATGTCGCTATTAGCCAGCGTGAAATTGCGACGAGAATTGCCGAAAATATCGCAGCATCTAGCGAACTCGCAATTATTAGCGGAAACGACGCACAGCTATTCGACATTATTCGCTCTGCGCTTGCAAAAGATATCACAGCAATTACTGTTACCAACGCACTTAGTGGAAAAAAGACATATGTAAAATCCAGCCATCAAAGTAGCGAATCAGTTGAGCTACTAAGCGTTCCTATATTCCAAAGTAATATTGAAATAAGCGATGCCATTACAGGTAACGCAAGTACTAATTTTGATTCACCTAAAATTATTGGCACGGTCACTATTGAACAATCTAAAGTACAGCTCGCTAGATTGCAGCGAAAAATAATACTTGTATCGAGTTTCATCGGCGCTATTTCGATTTTCCTTTGTATTATTCTGGCGTGGGTTGTAAGCCGGCGCTTATCTAAACCCCTGGCGGAGATAAATATTTTCACAAAAAATATTGCGGCTGGGCGGCTAGGGAGTCGGTTAAACGTTGAAAAGCAAGGCGAACTCGGCGAACTGCAAAACCACATTAATGAAATGGCCAAAAGTATTGAAGCCCAGCAGCGAGAGTTAACTAATCGGCTAGTGCAGCTAGAGTTGGCGAAAACGGAAGCAGACGCGGCAAACAATGCGAAAAGTTTATTCCTAGCAACAATGACTCATGAGCTGAGAACACCCATGAACGGTGCGCTAGGTATGTTGCAACTGCTATCAACAACACAGTTAAACCAAGAGCAGAGCAACTATATAGAGATTGCTAAAAGCTCTAGTGAGCATCTTTTAAATATTGTGAACAATATTCTCGATTTTTCTAAAATTGAGAAAGGTGATCTAAAACTTGAAAAACGCCATTTTCCGCCAGCATCACTGCTCGATTCACTGCTTACCCCATTGGCATATGACGCAAAAAGCAAGGGCATAAGTTTTAACTATAGCGTCGCACCTGAACTTAACACGATTAATATCTACGCCGATGACACTCGCATTCGTCAAATTATTCTAAATCTCGCCTCTAACGCTGTTAAGTTCACCCACGACGGCGGCGTGACCATTACCTTATGTGGCGAAAAGCTCGAGCATCAGCAACAGCGCTTAACCTTGCTTGTGGCGGACACGGGAATAGGGATAGCGCCGTCTAACCACGAGATTATATTCGACAGTTTTCGCCAAGCAGACGGCTCAAATCAACGCCGCTACGGTGGATCTGGATTAGGCCTCGCTATCGTCAAACGTCTATGCAAGGCAATGGACGCAGACATAGAAATGATTAGCACGCCAGGGGAGGGCACCCAATTCAAGGTGAATTGGGTGTGTGGTTACGAGCATCAAAATACAATTATCTCTGCAGATGCCCCGCAAAATATCCTGAGCGGCAAAAAAATACTCATTGTAGAAGACAATCCAATCAATCAAATGCTGGTTACAAATATCGTTAAGCGCTGGAACATGACCGCAATTACCGCAAACAATGGTGTCGAGTGCTTAAACGAGTTGCAGCGTCAATCCATTGATATTGTTCTCATGGATTTACAAATGCCAATAATGGACGGCTACGAAGCGAGTAAACAGATTCGCTTAAACCCTGAATTTGCGACCCTGCCAATTATTGCCTTAACGGCGAATAATTTCCAAGAAGACAAAGACCGCTGCTTTGACGTTGGAATGAACGATTTCCTGAGTAAACCTGTATCACTCAATATATTGAAAGAAAAAATAAGCGCTTGGTTGAGCGTATAGAATAGGGAAAACCGCCCATAAGGGAGTGGATAAGAACTAAAAATAGACCTAGTTACCCACAGGCAAAAATAAATCGTCATCTTATCCACATTTCATCCACCTATCCCCCCCATGATTCTGACACCTTCTCTGTGGATAAAACACCTAGTTATCATTAAATAAAATTCTATTAAATCAACTACTTAACTAAGTTATTCACAAAATTAGGTTTCCTAATAACTATATTTAAAATAGAAAGATAAGATAACTTTAAGAGATATATACATATATTTATAAAGCAAATTTCACTGATTAAATTTTCACCAATTCATTGCAGGACTCAGGGATACCCGTATAATTTCGCCTCTTCTCATTTACGTGGTTTTAGGTGTCTAGTGGATTATCCGCAGCATTTCGATGTTATTGTCATTGGTGGTGGTCACGCCGGTACGGAAGCAGCACTCGCCGCTGCCCGAATGGGCTGTGCCACTCTGTTACTGACACACAACATAGAAACACTTGGGCAAATGTCCTGTAATCCCGCTATTGGCGGTATCGGCAAAAGTCACCTTGTGAAAGAAATTGATGCCTTAGGCGGTGCAATGGCAAAAGCCACGGACTTAGGTGGCATTCAATTTAGAATATTAAACGCACGTAAAGGCCCCGCTGTAAGAGCAACTCGGGCACAGGCAGACCGCGTACTTTACAAAGCCGCAATACGCACAATTTTAGAGAACCAAGAAAATCTCGCGATTTTTCAGCAAGCCGTTGACGACTTAATCGTTGAAAACGACCAAGTTCGGGGTGTTGTAACCAATATTGGTCTACGTTTTTTTGCTAAAACTGTAGTTTTAACCGCCGGCACCTTTCTTGGCGGAAAAATCCATATTGGTTTAGATAATCATAGCGGCGGGCGCGCCGGTGATCCGCCATCGCTTGCTTTAGCACTGCGCTTACGAGAATTACCCTTCCGCGTAGATCGCCTCAAAACCGGAACTCCACCACGAATTGACGCGAAAACCGTAAATTTTGATGGTCTAGAAGCACAATGGGGAGATACCCCGAGACCGGTTATGTCGTATTTAGGTAATCAACAACAGCATCCTGAGCAAGTATGCTGCTGGATTACCCATACCAATGAAAAAACCCACGACATTATTCGTGGGGGTTTAGATCGTTCACCCATGTATACTGGGGTGATTGAAGGTATTGGCCCACGGTATTGCCCCTCGATCGAAGACAAAGTACATCGCTTTGCCGATAAGAACTCTCACCAAGTATTTATCGAGCCAGAAGGCTTAAACACCCATGAACTCTATCCAAATGGCATATCAACGAGCTTGCCATTTGATGTTCAGCTCAATTTAATTCGTTCGATCAAAGGCTTTGAAAATGCCCATATGACTCGTCCAGGCTACGCTATTGAGTATGATTATTTTGAACCGAGAGACCTAAAATACTCACTAGAAACCAAATTTGTCGCGGGTTTGTTTTTCGCTGGTCAAATTAATGGCACTACTGGTTACGAAGAAGCTGCGGCGCAAGGTTTATTAGCTGGGGCTAACGCTGCCTTACAAGCCCAAGGCAAAGAGGCCTGGTGTCCGCGTCGAGACGAAGCGTATATCGGCGTTTTAGTTGACGACCTTATTACTATGGGTACTCGCGAACCCTATCGGATGTTTACGTCACGGGCTGAATACCGCTTGTTACTGCGTGAAGACAATGCAGATTTACGTTTAACGGAAAAAGGCCGCGAACTCGGTTTGGTTGACGATACTCGCTGGGCCGCGTTCACCGAGAAATGTGAAAATATAGAGCGTGAACGCGCGCGCTTAGCCTCTTTTTGGGTGCAGCCAGGCAGTGATGCTGCGAATGCATTGAATGCAAAAATAGAGAAACCGCTGAGTCACGAATACAATTTGTTAGAACTGCTTAAACGGCCAGAATTGAAATACGCAGATATCGCTGCGCTAGTGGCTAGCCCTGAAAATGAAGTCTGTGAACAAGTAAGTGAGCAAATTGAAATTGGGGTTAAGTACGCCGGTTACATCGATAGGCAGCAAGATGAAATAGACCGTTTGCGTCGCTACGAGAACACCCGCTTGCCCCTAGATTTCGATTATACCGTGATTGAAGGTTTGTCGAATGAAGTGAAACAGAAGCTAGGAAATACCCGCCCGCAGACCTTGGCGCAAGCGTCTAGAATATCGGGTGTTACCCCTGCTGCGGTGTCCTTGTTATTGATTTACTTGAAAAAACGCGGATTGCTAGATAGGAAATCAGCCTGAGTGGATGGCATTAAACAGCGTTTGCTGAAGGGAATATCAACACTAAACTTAGCGGTTAGCGATCAGCAATGCGAATTATTGATCGATTACCTGAATTTACTGCAAAAATGGAATCGTGCGTATAACCTCACCGCGATTCGCGATCCAGCGGCAATGGTGAGCAAACATCTGCTAGATAGCTTGAGTATTGCGCCTTATATTTTGGCCAAGCGCTACTTGGATGTGGGTACTGGGGCGGGCTTACCCGGTATTCCTTTGGCTATTCTGTTTCCTAACAAACAGTTTTCGTTATTGGATAGCAACGGCAAAAAAACTCGGTTTTTGATAGAGGCGCGCCTGCAACTTAAACTGGAAAATATCAGTATTCACACCGAGCGTGTAGAGCACTTTGCACCTGATGAAGCCTATGATGGCATCTTGTCACGGGCATTTGCGTCCTTACTAGATATGGTTAACGGCTGCGAAAAACACCTAGCTCCAGACGGTAAACTCTACGCCATGAAAGGTGTTTTTCCTGATACAGAGTTGAGTCAGCTTCCAAAACACTTTATCGTCGAGCATTCTTACGCGTTGTCGGTGCCAAATGTAGACGAAGAGAGACATCTATTGGTGCTCGCCCGTCGCTGATCCATTGGCTTCAAAGTAAAACTTAAGGAAAATTCAGTGGCCAAGGTCTACGCAATTACCAATCAGAAAGGTGGTGTCGGCAAAACGACGACTAGCGTAAATTTGGCCGCGTCGTTGGCAGCAACCAAGCGCCGTATTTTATTGGTTGATCTAGACCCTCAGGGCAATGCGACCATGGGCTGCGGTATCGATAAAAGCAGCCTTGAGTATTCTGTATACGACGTGCTCGTCGCCAGCAAGCCGATAACAGAGTGTATTGTTGAGGCGCCCGAGTGCGGGTTTTCGGTATTACCGTCGAATCAAGATCTCACCGCCGCAGAAGTTGAATTAATTAACGAGATTGGCCGCGAATTCCGTCTCCGAGAAGCGCTAGCAGTCATTGCTGATCAATACGACTATGTACTCATCGATTGCCCGCCTTCATTGAACATGCTTACAGTGAATGCCCTAGCCGCGTCTAACGGTGTCATTATACCAATGCAGTGTGAATACTATGCCTTGGAAGGCCTGAGTGCTCTCATCAACACCGTCAATCGCGTTAAACAATTGATAAACCCGACCCTAGAAATTAAGGGAATATTGCGTACGATGTACGACGGTCGCAATAGTCTGACCAACCAGGTGACGGATGAATTACGTCGTCATTTTGGCAATAAGGTTTACAGTACCGTCATTCCGCGTAATGTCCGCCTTGCTGAAGCACCCAGTCACGGATTGCCTATTTTGTTTTATGATAAGCAATCTAAGGGTGCATTGGCGTATTTAGCGTTGGCAGGCGAAGTGTTACGTCGCTCTGCGGCACCAGATACGGCGGCTGATCCCAGCGCGAACACACAGGCTGAACAGATTCATGGTTAAAAAAAGAGGATTGGGTCGGGGGCTAGATGCACTGCTTGGGGCGTCGGCCACACCGGTATCAATAAACCCCGAAATAGCGAACGTCGATAATGCGCATAGCGACAATAACGGGGCGTCGCTTGAGCCAGTTGCAGCGGTAACCGATGGTACCTTGCGTAATTTACCCATAGAATTTATGCAGCGGGGTCGTTACCAACCACGCCGCGATATGCAGCCAGAAGCCTTGGAAGAGTTGGCAAATTCCATTCGTTCACAAGGTATTATGCAACCGATAGTGGTTCGCCCCATCGAAGGTGGCCGTTACGAAATTATTGCCGGTGAACGTCGCTGGCGCGCCTCACAACTAGCGGGTTTAGACTCAGTACCAGCCTTGATTCGCGACGTGGCGGACGAAGCTGCCGCGGCGATGGCGTTGATCGAAAATCTACAACGTGAAGACCTCAACCCCATGGAAGAAGCTTTGGCCATGGTGCGTTTGCAAAAAGAATTTGAGCTAACTCATGCCGAAATCGCGCAGTTAGTGGGGAAATCACGTACCACCATAACCAATTTAATCCGTTTGACAGGCTTGCGCGACGAAGTCCAAAAGTTGTTGGAAAATGGTGACATCGAAATGGGCCACGCCCGCGCCCTCCTTGGTGTCGCACAAGAACAACAATCCGCCGCAGCGTCGATGGTCGTCAGCAAAGGTTTGTCGGTGCGACAAACTGAAGCATTGGTTCGGCGTTTGGCAGAAGAGAAAGTAGCAGACAAATCTAAAAAGTCATCAGCACTCGATCCCGACATCAAACAATTACAAGAAAGTCTGTCTGAACGCCTGGGATCGCCGGTATCCATTCAGCATGGCGCAAAAGGACGGGGTACGCTTACCATAAAATACTCTAACCTTGATGAGTTAGACGGCATTCTAAATCACATAAAATAGCGTATTTTGTGTGCGGTAATATAAACCCCTACATTATGTAGTGTTTTAAAAGAAATATTTTATAAGCAGCAAGGATAAATTATTGATTATAGGGACTTAAATAGATTTCGTGAATACATGACATTCCTGTCATAAGCACTTAAATCGGTTGAACATTAGCCACTTTGCCCCTATAATTCGCCCCGTTTTTTGGACAAGCAATACGAGCACTAAATCGGCCATATTGGCAGCGGCGGTGGCACTATGACAGCAGAAAATGAGCGGGGAATCTCGCGCGCTGTTCATAAAATCTCCCGACCGCCAATATTGAGAATATACGGTTTTCAATGCGCGCTCGTATTACTAGCCAGTGTCATACTGATTCCCTTGGATAAGGTTACGGCCTATTCCGCAGTTATCGGGGGGATGATTTCCGTTGTGCCGAATGTTTATTTCGCGCGCCAAGTATTTAGGTACACTGGCGCGGCATTCGCACGCGAAGTAGCTCGGTCTTTTTACCGCGGCGAGTCCGGAAAATTTGTGACAACGTTGGCATTGTTTGCAGCAACGTTTGTATTAGTTCAGCCATTGCAGGTGTTTGTCTTATTTCTGGCATACCTGAGCGTTATGCTGCTGAACGCCGTAATGCTGGCCCGCTACACTGGGCTGAGCAATAGAATTTGAAAATTTGGTCAACGCGTTAACATTTACGAGAGTGACACATGGCAGGTGAATCGCAATCCACCGTTGGTTATATCCAGCACCATCTTACCAATTTGACCTATGGCAAATTGCCAGCGGGCTATGAACGTCTTGACGAATCTGGTCATGTGCATGAAGTACTGACGCAAGATACGTGGACACTGGCACATAGCGGCGTAGAAGCTGCCGCGATGGGTTTCATGGCTATCCATGTTGACTCTATGTTGTGGTCTATCGGTCTTGGCTTTTTGTTTTTAGTGATCTTTGCTCGTATCGCAAAGCGCGCTCATAGCGGTGTACCGCGCGGAGCTCAAAACCTGCTTGAAATGATCGTTGGTTTTATTGATCAAACTGTTAAAGATGGCTTTCATCATAAAAATGCGATGATCGCGCCAATGGCATTAACCATTTTTACATGGATTCTTCTAATGAATACCATGGACTTGGTGCCAGTAGACTGGATTCCTGCCTTTATGGGCTGGGTTACCGGTAACCCGCATTTCTTCTTTAAAGTAGTACCAACGACGGATCCTAACGTGACCCTAGGTATGGGTTTCACCGTGTTCGGATTAATGGTGTACTTCACCATCGCCAAGAAAGGCTTCATGGGTTTTGTTAAAGAACTGACTTTACACCCATTTCATAGCCCAAAATGGTATGTAAATATTTTGTTAGTGCCGATTAACTTCGCACTAGAAGCAATTTCTTGGATCTCTAAGCCAATTTCACTAGGTCTTCGGTTATTCGGCAACATGTATGCCGGCGAAATGATCTTTATCTTGATAGCGACTATGTTTGGTGCCGGTTTGGTGCTGGGTATATTCGCAGGTGTATTGCAGTGGGCGTGGGCGGTATTCCACATTCTTGTTATTACACTACAAGCTTTCGTCTTTATGGTGTTGACCATTGTCTATATGGCAACGGCGCACCAAATTGAAGAAGAAGACCAGTTTCACTGATTCACATTTTTATTAACTTAAAGTTGAAAGTAGGAGAACTACCATGGGTTTAGCACTGATCGCTGTTGCGTTAATGATTGGTTTTGGCGCACTGGGCACGGCAATTGGCTTTGCAATTTTGGGT
>JAGPVP010000065.1 GCA_018066965.1 Zhongshania sp.
TCCAGACCAGACCTCGCGGTCAAGCCCTTGCCATTCGCTAGTAGTTAACATCTAATAGCGATCATAAATCGCTAAGGATGGTGACCTTCCTACAGAGGACTTTCACCTCATTAGTTCATACCCATGCTGGGCGTACACAAGTTGCTCCATTTGACGCAGCGGTCTACGCTCCATTTTGTGCATTCGCTTCGTTCATTGTTGCACAAAAATCCACTACAACCGCTGCGCAAATGAGCAAGGCGTTATGCATCTTAGGAAAGTATGAGATTCTTCAGATATAAAAGAGAAGAAACATTTGGAGCATACAATTTTGGTCAATACCAAATTTATGTGTGCATGCTTAGCAATACCAAAGGTGAGCTTTCAAAGGGCATCACTGTATTGCCTTCGGACAGTATTATTGAGTTTCCATTTCCGTTATCTGAGACAAGCGCACTGCGCTTATCTAGCTATTTAGCATCCGTCGGCAACGGTGAAATCCCGCAAAATCACAAAATAAAAGGATGTTTGGCTAATTTCTTCACAGCAGCATATTTCAAGTTTTCAAAAATTAAAGAAGGCATGCTTAAGGGTCGTATATCTTTGGGGCTGTTCGGTGGTGCCCGTACAGCCTGGGTTACAGTTAAGCCTTCATCGGTCTTGGCGTGCTCGCAATCAATCAATAAACTTTATGGTGCCAGCAATGCATAACAAGCGCATGTTGTCGCCCTGCGGGCTGGGACGGCCTACACTGCGTTTCGGCCGCCCCAAATGCGGGCGTTATGTGAAAAATGGCTGAATTACTTTTCGGAATTGCAGGTGTTTTATCAGTCTTGCTCGGCGCGTTTTTTTACTTTAAAAAGCCAGCATTTAAGACTTGGAAGTCCGTTTTTGATGGTTTTGAAACTAGTTCTACTCCAAGAAAAACAGAAAAAATATACGGTAGATTGTATGCCGAAAAGTTGGTCTTTCGGTCGTTAATAGGCGCATCAAATGACGGAGTTATCATATTTAATGAATTAGCCCCTTATTTCGATAAAATTCTGTTGCCTTGGATGAATATATCAGTTGTTGAGTTTCATTCTTCGCGTGAACTTGCAAAAATAATATTCACGAAATCAAGTCAAGAATCACAGGAAGTTGTTCTTCCGTGGCTCCCCGCGTTTAACAAATATGTGCCAAGTAAGGTGGGCTTTGTAGAAATATGATTTCATATAACAATCACGCGCAGTTAGCCGCTGTAAATCGCGCCTAGACAGCTAAATATTCACGCCTTTTCGGGCATTCGCTGCGCACTTTGTCGCATAAAAACGCGCTCTACTTTGTCTACCACTGGCGTGGGCGTTATTTTTTAGGGCAAGGAGCATTTTATCGAGTATTTTGTTAGCGCTGTCATCTTGATGTTTGTCGCAGCAGTTGAGTCAGCGGTTGCATGTTACTTCATTAAAAGCCGCATTCACGCTCATTCAGCTTCAGCTCTAGTAGTGATAGCGTCATGTGTGGCAATCGACCAATATACTCGAGGCTGGCAAAGCTTTGGTGTGTTGGCGTTAGTTGCTTTGGTGTCACTAATTTTCGGTTTTGTTTTTTCTCTGCGTATAAGTTTGTATGTTGGCTACAAGGAAATAGATAGTGCGGGAGATCAAGCATAATCGGGTAGCCGAGGGTCACTACCCCTCCGCCTCACAACACCCTTCTAGCATGTCAGCATGACCCCGTTCGACTGACCGCTTTTTACCATAAGCTGTCCAAAGCGGACAGCTTATGGGTGAATCGACATAAAACTGCCTTTTTAATATTCCTGCCTTAGGCAGGAATACGCTTACTTCACTGAAATTAATTTCATGCTTTTAATTTTTCAGCCAAGAACAACCAGGTTTCCAATACCGAGTCTGGATTCAGCGACACGCTATCTATGCCCTGCTCCATCAACCACTGTGCAAAATCCGGATGATCCGACGGGCCTTGACCGCAAATACCAATGTATTTACCGTGCTTTTTGCAGGCATCAATCGCCATCTTCAGCAAAGCTTTTACCGCATCGTTACGTTCATCGAACAGGTGCGCAATCAAACCAGAGTCACGATCTAGACCTAGCGTTAGCTGGGTTAAATCATTTGAACCGATTGAGAAACCGTCGAAGTATTGTAGAAATTGCTCAGCTAATAAAGCGTTAGCCGGCAGCTCGCACATCATAACTACGCGCAAACCATTCTCACCGCGCTTCAAACCATTGGCCTCTAGCAGCTCAATAACTTGTTTAGCTTCGCCGACGGTACGCACGAATGGCACCATAATTTCGACGTTAGTGAGATCCATATCGTTACGAACTTTCTTAAGCGCACGGCACTCGAGCTCGAAACACTCGCGGAAAGAATCAGAGATATAGCGCGATGCACCACGGAAACCCAACATGGGGTTTTCTTCCGATGGCTCATACAAGCTACCGCCAATCAAATGAGCGTACTCATTGGATTTGAAATCGGACATCCGCACGATAACGCGCTTGGGGTAGAACGCGCTGGCGATGGTAGAAATCCCTTCAACCAATTTCTCTACGTAAAACTCAACCGGACTAGCGTAGCCAGCAATACGACGTTTTACTGCTGCTTGCACGTCGCGTGGAATATCGTCGTAGTTAATCAGTGCCTTAGGATGAACACCAATCATGCGGTTAATGATGAATTCTAAACGCGCCAAGCCAACGCCCGCATTCGGGTAGCCTTGAAAGTCGAAAGCGCGGTCTGGGTTGCCAACATTCATCATGACTTTGAAGGGTAAATCCGGCATGGCATCAAGCTTATTGCGATTGATGTCAAAATCGAGAATTCCCTCATACACCATACCGGTGTCGCCTTCGGCGCAGGATACCGTGACAGGAGTGCCTTCTTTTAATAACTCGGTTGCGTCGCCACAACCTACCACCGCGGGAATACCTAGCTCACGAGCAATGATTGCAGCGTGACAGGTACGGCCACCGCGATTGGTCACAATCGCCGAGGCGCGCTTCATAACCGGCTCCCAATCTGGGTCGGTCATATCGGTAACCAGCACATCACCCTGCTGCACCTGATCCATTTCACTGATATCGGCAATCACCCGCACCGGGCCGGCGCCAATACGCTGGCCAATAGAGCGGCCTTCGCACAATACCGCGCCCTTTTCTTTCAGCAGGTAGCGCTCCATCAAAGTAGTAGATTCGCGGCTTTTCACGGTTTCTGGACGTGCTTGAACAATATAGAGCTGGCCGTCGTCACCGTCTTTGGCCCACTCGATGTCCATTGGGCGACCGTAGTGTTTTTCGATGGTCATGGCCTGCTTAGCAAGACCGAGCACTTCGTCATCGTTCAAACAGAAGGTGTTGCGTTCGTCGTCACTCACATCAACGGTTTCTACAGATTTACCGGCACTGGCGTCGCTGCCGTACACCATTTTGATCATTTTGCTGCCGAGGTTACGGCGTAAAACCGCGGGACGGTCTTTTGCCAGCGTCGCTTTATGCACATAGAACTCGTCGGGGTTTACGGCACCCTGCACCACGGTTTCACCCAAGCCGTAAGAGGCGGTAATAAATACCACCCCGTCGAAACCAGACTCAGTGTCCATCGAGAACATAACACCAGCTGCACCGGTGTCTGAGCGCACCATGCGTTGAATACCGGCCGACAAGGCAACATCGGCGTGCTCAAAACCTTGGTGTACGCGGTAGGCAATCGCGCGGTCGTTGTATAAAGAGGCAAACACTTCTTTGATCGCGATCATGATATTGTCGAGGCCGCGAATATTTAGAAAGGTTTCTTGCTGGCCAGCAAAAGATGCGTCTGGCAAATCTTCTGCGGTGGCTGATGACCGCACTGCAAACGACATGGCATCGTTGCCATCAACTAGCTTGGCGTAGGCTTCAATCACGGCGGTGTTAAGCGCTTCGGGGAACGGCGTTTCTACAATCCACTGGCGAATTTTCTTGCCGACAACCGCAAGGTTCTTCACGTCTTCAATATCAAAGCCGTCTAGTTCGGCGATAATCCGGTCATTCAAACCGCTTTGCTGAAGAAAATCACGGAAGGCATCGGCCGTCGTCGCAAAGCCACCGGGAACCGATACACCGACTTGAGATAGTTGGCTGATCATCTCGCCCAAGGACGCATTTTTGCCGCCAACGCGGTCAACATCATTCATTCCAAGGTCGCTAAACCAGATTACGTATTCAGACACGTGTATCTCCCATTTTACAAAGCAACCGGATTACGGTTATAAGGGTGCAAGAAACTAACACGGGCTATACTAAAGTAAGTAATTTGGAAATTCCCGTCGAAAAACTCAGTGCTTTAGGTAAAAAAACTACATGATTCGTCCGGCCTTTTTTATATCAGACAGTACCGGTATCACCGCCGAAACTTTAGGTAGCAGCGTTTTAGCGCAATTTGAGAGCCAAAAGTTCGAGCATATTATTGTTCCCTACGTCGACAATGCCGAAAAAGCCCATTCAGCAGTAGAGAAAATTAACCGCGCTGCCGATGAATGCGGCAACCAGCCCATTGTCTTCGACACCTTGGTAGACGAGAACCTACGCGCGATTATCGCCACCAGCAAGGGTTATATTATTGATGTGCTGGGCACTTTCGTAAGTCAATTAGAGGTCGCTCTTGGCGAAAAGCCCTCTCGCACCGTTGGCCGCGTACAAAACGCCGACAAAGATATGTTGTATAAACAGCGAATAGACGCGGTTAACTACGCATTAGATAACGACGACGGCGCTAGACTAAACCGCTACGATCAAGCCGAAGTTATCTTAATTGGGGTTTCTCGCAGCGGTAAAACACCAACCTGCCTGTATTTAGCCATGCAATCGGGGATATTTGTCGCCAACTACCCCATCACCGACGAAGACATGGAAAGCGACCGCCTGCCCAAGGCCTTATTAGAACATCGCAGTCGTTTATTCGGTTTGACCATTGATGCAGATCGCCTTGCCGCGATTCGCAGTGAACGTCGACCCGACACCCGCTACGCCTCGTTACGCCAATGCGAAGACGAATTGCGGCAGGCCGAAGCCATGTTTAAACGCTTTGGCATCCCCTATCTTGATATTACCCACGCATCGGTGGAGGAAATTGCCACGCGGGTATTACTGGACACTGGCTTGCGCGGACATAAACGCTAATGAGCGCGACAGCAGCGGACTCCATGGCAAACGACGATCAAATACCGCCAGAAAATAGTTACCGCTCTAATACTGCCATGGTATTACCCGGTGGTGGCGCCCGCGCGGCCTACCAAGTCGGTGTACTCAAAGCGCTGGCAGAAATTCACGGCAATCGCCCTGGCAACCCCTTTCCGATTCTGGCGGGCACCTCAGCGGGCGGCATCAATGCGGTGTCAATGGCAGCTGGTGCGCATCATTTCACCGGCACCGTCGAAAAGCTTGAAATGCTTTGGCGCGATCTCACGACCGACAAAATTTACCGCGCAGACTTTTTCGGGGTAATGCGCAATGTATTGCGCCTAGCTTATTCACTATTCAGCTCAAACCCCTCAGGTGGTAAACCCGTTGCGCTATTAGACAATAGCCCACTGCGCAATATTCTTAGTCAGCATGTGAGCTTCGAGAATATCGGCCGCAATATTTTAAACGGCGATTTAGACGCGCTATGCCTCACCGCCATGAATTACACTCAGGGTGTGTCGGAAACTTTTTTCCAAGGCGGCCCCCAATATGCCGGCTGGCAGCGTTGGCGCCGACAAGGTGTGGCAACCCCAATCCAGCTCCAACATTTAATGGCATCCAGCGCGATCCCCACCATTTTTCCACCCGCTAAAATTGGTCGCGACTATTATGGCGACGGCGCGCTAAGGCAATTAACACCCATTAGTCCCGTTATTCACTTGGGTGCGAATCGGGTGCTGGTTATTCCCGCCAACGGGCATAAACGCCAATACCCCAAATTACCGCAAGAAATTAAGTCGCCCGGTTTTGGCCAAATTATAGGCCATTTACTAAACAGCGCGTTTATAGACAGCATCGAAACCGATATCGAGCGGCTCGAACGCATTAACGAGCTGGTTCGCATTATTCCCGATGAAGATCGCGACATGATGGGCAAGGAGCTTTTGCCTATCGATTGCTTGGTTATTAGCCCCAGTGAAGATATCGACCGTATTGCTGATGAACACGTTAACGAACTGCCACGCTCCCTGCGTATGTTTCTACGTCGCACCGGCAGCACGGGTGGTGGCGGTGTGAGTATCGCGAGCTACCTACTGTTTACACCTGAGTACTGCGGCAAGCTCATCGACCTAGGCTACCGCGACGGTATGGCTCAGCGACAGGCACTAGAGACTTTTTTATACCGCAAAAAATAGCTGACATCGGCTCGCCACCCACGCTCGTATACAACTCCATGAATATCGGAGTTATCTATGTTTAAGCACCTTAACCTTTTCCTGCTGTTATTACTGAGCCTGAGTCGTCCCGCCTTGGCGACCGAATCTTCTACAATACAATGGCGGGAATGGGACCCCCTAGTTTTTAGTGAAGCCAAAGAGAGCGGCAAACATATCATTTTGAATGTTGAAGCCGTGTGGTGCCACTGGTGTCACGTCATGGACCAAAATACCTATAGCGACCCCAAGGTTGCCGCCGCCATGGCTAAAAACTTCATTGCGATAAAAGTAGATCACGACGCCCACCCAGAAATCGCTGCTCGCTACCGAGCATGGGGTTGGCCGGCAACTATTTTCTATAATAGTGACGGTGCAGAAATTGTTAAGCGCGCCGGTTATATTCCACCACAATCGATGACTGCCTTACTTGCGGCGATTGTCCGCGACCCAAGCCCAGAGCAAGCTGCAAGCATTATCACCGTAGCAAATCAGCACAGCACACTAACAACTGCCGACAAAGCTAAGCTGATTGCGATGCATAACAACAGCTACGATAAAAAGTACGGCAGCCTCGCTGTTGCGATGAAATTCATCGACCCTGACTCTGTTGAATATGCCTTATTAGAAGGCATGAACGGCAACAAGAATGAACTGGCTCGCGCTAATAAAACCCTAAGCGCGGCACTAAAATTAGAAGACCCCGAGTGGTATGGATTTTATCAATACTCAACCCACGGAGATTGGGATCATCCGCATTTTGAAAAAATAATGCGCACCCAAACTCGTCACATTCAGCTCTATGCGCAAGCTTACGCCGCCACTCAAAACCAAGCGTATAAACGTGCCGCCGAGCACACCGTGACTTATCTAAATCGCTTTTTAAAATCTCCCAATGGCGGCTTTTACACCAGCCAAGATGCCGATCTTATTCAGGGCCAAAAAGGTGCTGAATATTTCGCTTTAAAAGACCAGCGACGTCTTGAGTTGGGAACCCCCCGTGTCGATAAACACCGCTACACTAAAGAAAATGCGAATTTGATCGCTGCCCTTTCGCGGCTTTACAGCGCCACCGGTGATGCATCCGTAAAAACG
Source organism: Zhongshania sp. (assembly GCA_018066965.1). Taxonomy (GTDB): domain Bacteria; phylum Pseudomonadota; class Gammaproteobacteria; order Pseudomonadales; family Spongiibacteraceae; genus Spongiibacter. The sequence goes on from JAGPVP010000065.1 coordinate 7,456, forward strand.
CAGGCAGTGGCAATTGGAGAATGGTTAATTGCTAATCGCCAACGCAAAGATGGCGGCTTCAATCACGGCAGCATCGACGACAATAATCGCGACGACAATAAACTATTCCTGGCCGATAACATTTCAGCGCTAGCCGCATTTACTAATTTGTATGAAATTAGCGCCGACAGAAAATGGCTTAAACACGCCATGGCCTGCGCAGATATTATTCGAGAAAAAATTAGTACTGCCGATATGGTTGGCCTGCCTGCCGCCAGCATAGATAAAGGCGACCCATTGGCACCGTATGTTGACCTTGAAGAAAACATTTTCGCCAGTCGTGCCATCAACACGCTGTTTCACTACAGTGGCCGTTCAGCAGATAAAGCCTTAGCTGATAAGGCTATGGCCTATATAAGCAACAGCGAAGTCATCGCCAGCCGCTTCACAGAAGCGGGTATTTTATTGGCTGACGCTGAACTGAACCGCGACCCTCTACATTTGGTCGTGGTCGGCTCCAAGTCCGATGCTAACGCTAAAGCGCTATTCAGCGCAGCACTGACAAGCTATCAAAGCTACCGCAGAATTGAATGGTGGGATCGTAGCGAAGGTGAATTAATTCATCACGATGTGGGATATCCAACACTGTCAAAATCAGCAGCCTTTGTATGCAATGACCAACGCTGCTCAACGCCAATATATAAAGCGGATGAAATTCAAGAAGTGATTGCGATTATAGAGGGTGCCAAAAAATAGCTGCTAACAAGCTATTTCACACCAATTATCGCGTATAGCCCTTTAAAGCGAACGGCGACCTCGCCGTTAACGATGATCTCAGAACTGAGGTCCATCTTGGCTTTGCCTCGCTCCTCAAAGCGATGAAAAAAATTGTCCCAGTTTTTTTCATCGCTCACCAATGAGCTGGCAACAATATCGCCAGTAACAGGTTTGAGGTATTCGATGGACGCCTCGGCAACCACAATATCGGGGTCTAGACCGTAATCCACACAGCGCATATACACCATGCCCCAACAGGCCATCACCGCGACAACATAAATACTGCCACCAAAGGCGGTTAGCTTGTCGTTAATGCTCGGAGCCAGAGGCGCATGCAAACGCAAGCTACTGCCGTCGTAGCTCTCAACACTGATTTGCATGTGTTGCGCCGTCGGCAGGTACTTGGCAATGAAGTTGTCTAGCGCCTCACCATTCATAAGATCAGGCTTCCGGTTTAAATAGAATATTAATCAACCGCGATGCCGCGAGGTACGGCGTGGTTTCGCCATCAGTAACCTTTTGATTCAGTTCTGGTAGCAATACTTTTACTTCGGGGTTTAACTTTAACTTCATATCGAGCATTTCATGGAGCAGCTTTTTCATCCACTCGCGGGCTTGGCGCGAACGCTTTTCCTGCAAGGCGCCATTCTTAGTGGCGTCAATTTTAAAGCCGCTGATCATGCCCCAGATCGCTTCGATATTTTCGTTCTTCAAAGCTGAACAGCTCATCACCTGAGGCGTCCAAAATGTGTTCTGCCGCAATAGGTGCAAGGCATTCTCGTAGTGGCGACGGGTTTGCTGAGCAAGATTAATGCTTTCGCCATCGGCTTTGTTAATCACCAAGGCGTCGGCAAGTTCGATAATGCCTTTTTTAATACCCTGTAATTCATCACCGGCATTGGGCAGCATCAATACCATAAAGAAATCGACCATGCTGGCGACTTCGTACTCCGACTGCCCTACACCGACGGTTTCCACCAGAATGACATCGTAGCCCGCGGCTTCACAGAGCAACATAGTTTCGCGGGTTTTTTGCGCGACACCACCCAGTGAGCCTTCGGATGGTGAAGGACGGATAAAGGCATCTTTACTGCGTGACAGCAGTTCCATACGGGTTTTGTCACCCAAAATAGAACCGCCTGCAATAGGTGAACTAGGGTCAACCGCCAACACCGCAACGCGTTTACCTTGGGTCAGTAAATACAGACCAAAGGCTTCAATAAAGGTAGATTTACCGACACCGGGAATACCGGTAATACCGATACGGATGCTATTACCGGTATGGGGAAGAAGTTGCTCCAGTAATAATTGAGCTTCAGTACGGTGCTCAACGCGCTTGCTCTCTACCAAGGTGATAGCCTTGGCCAATGCGCGGGAGTTGCCGTTTTTTAATGCTTCAGTATCAATAGCCATAATATGCGTTACGCTGAATGGGAGACGGGAGACACAAAGCCGCGTGTTAGCGTTTTCCGTCTCCCGTAAAGCGTCTCCCGTTACTAGCCCTTATACGCCTCGTTCACTGCATCCAACACGCCGCGCGCGGCAAGTGGGATTTTAGTGCCAGGACCAAAGATACCCTTCACGCCCGCTGCGTACAGGAAGTCGTAATCTTGGCGAGGAATAACGCCGCCAGCGATAACGATAATATCGTCTGCACCGACTTTCTTCAGCTCGGCAATAAGCTCAGGAATCAGTGTTTTATGACCCGCCGCCTGTGAAGATACACCCACCACATGCACGTCGTTTTCAACGGCTTGTTTGGCGACTTCTTCAGGGGTTGAGAACATCGGCGACAAATCGATATCAAAACCTACGTCAGCGAAAGCCGTTGCAATAACTTTGGCGCCGCGATCGTGGCCGTCCTGCCCCATTTTGCACACTAGCATACGCGGACGACGACCATGCTTTTCAGCGAAGTCTTCGATATCTTTAGTGATGCCCTGCCAGTTTTCATCGTCTTGGTAGGCACTGCCGTAAACGCCAGACACGGTTTGCGACTGTGCATTAAAGCGACCGAATTCACGCTCCATAGCGAAAGAAATCTCCCCAACGGTGGCACGCAAACGGGTAGCTTTAACGGCTAGATCTAGCAAGTTGCCTTCACCGCCACAGGCGCACTGGTAAATAGCTTCTAGCGCATCTTCAACAGCGGCTTCGTCGCGCGAGGCGCGTATTTTAGCCAGCGCAGCAACCTGAGACTCACGCACGGCGTTGTTGTCGATATCTAATACTTCAACATCGTCTTCTTCGGCCAAGGTGTATTTGTTAACGCCGACGATAACGTCTTCACCACGGTCGATACGAGCTTGTTTACGCGCCGCAGATTCTTCGATACGCAGCTTAGGCAGACCGGTTTCGATCGCTTTAGCCATGCCGCCTTTTTCTTCCACCTCTTGGATTAATTCCCAGGCGCGGTCAGCGATATCTTTAGTTAACGATTCCATCATGTAAGAACCGCCCCAAGGATCAACCACCTTGGTGATGCCGGTTTCTTCTTGAATAATAAGCTGGGTATTACGAGCGATACGCGAAGAGAACTGCGTTGGCAGTGCGATCGCTTCGTCTAATGCATTGGTGTGCAGCGACTGGGTGCCACCGAAAACCGCCGCCATCGCTTCGATGGTGGTACGCACAATATTGTTATATGGGTCTTGCTCAGTCAGCGACCAGCCAGAGGTTTGGCTGTGGGTACGTAGCATTTTAGAGCGCGAGCTTTTCGGTTCGAACTCGCTAACAATTTTCGACCACAGCAAACGCGCGGCGCGCATTTTGGCGATTTCCATATAGAAATTCATGCCAATGCCCCAGAAGAAAGACAGGCGACCAGCAAATTTGTCGATGTCTAAACCGGCGGCAATTGCCGTGCGAATATATTCTTTACCGTCTGCTAGGGTGTAAGCCAGCTCAAGCGCGGCGTCGGCGCCCGCTTCCTGAATATGGTAGCCAGAAATAGAAATGGTATTGAATTTCGGCATATTGTCAGACGCGTATGCGATGATGTCGCCGATAATTTTCATTGAAGGCAGTGGTGGGTAAATATAGGTATTACGCACCATGAATTCTTTAAGAATGTCGTTCTGAATGGTGCCAGACAACTGATCTTGGCCCACGCCCTGCTCTTCTGCAGCCACAATATAACCAGCCAAAACCGGCAATACCGCACCGTTCATGGTCATGGAAACAGAGACTTTATCCAGCGGGATTTCGTTGAATAACACCTTCATGTCTTCAACAGAATCAATCGCCACACCGGCTTTACCCACGTCGCCAGTAACACGAGGATGATCGGAGTCATAACCACGGTGAGTCGCTAAGTCGAAGGCAACCGATACACCTTGTCCACCGGCAGCCAATGCCTTGCGGTAGAAGGCATTAGACTCTTCTGCCGTAGAAAACCCCGCGTACTGGCGAATTGTCCAAGGACGGCCAGCATACATAGTCGGCTGTGGGCCACGAATAAAGGGCTCAACACCGGGCAAAGTATTGGTATACGGCAGATCCTGAACGTCTTCCTTAGTGTACAAAGGCTTAACGTCTATGCCTTCGGGGGTATGCCAAACTAAATCATCAAGCGTCTGGTTGCCTTTGGCGAGGGCTTTATTCGCCATTGCTTTCCACTCGTCTACGGAAGTCTCGGGAGCTTTGTAATCAGCCATACTTGTACCTGTCTGTTTTCATGAGGGTCAGTGTTTAGGGAGTGGCCTACTCGGGCGTTCCCCTAGCAATACATGATTGTGCCGCTTATATGCATCACCACCGATGCGCGGCATCTATCTATACTAGTGGTGATCATCACCTGGTTGGCTTAACTCTATAAGTACGCCGTCGCAAGATTTAGGATGAATAAAGATAACTTGGCAATTATGTGCACCCAACGATGGAGCATCGCTAAGGAACTGGTAGCCCAATGCTTTTAGACGGGCAACGTCGGCCACAATATCATCGGTGCTAAAGCAAAGATGATGTAAACCGCCAGGCTTTTTCTCAAGGTATTTAGCAATTGGGCCTTCGCCGCGCAATGGGCTTACTAGCTCTATACTGGTGGATTTAAGCGGGAAAAACGCCGTTGACGTTTTTGCGGTTTCGACTTCTTCAGTGCCTTCGTAAGTCAGGCCAAAATCCTCTAAAAAGCGCTTAATTGCTTTTTCTAAGTCGGGAACGGCAACTGCAATGTGATCAAGTCCGGTAATCATCTGAATACTCCTAAATATCTAAAAGACCAGCAGCGCAAGCACTGCCGGCCTATGCCATTACTTCAGAGTCGCTAAAAACTCGATGGTTTTAGCGCGACGGGCCTCAGCAATTTCCTCAGGGGATTCCACGACAATTTCCTCGTCTGGGATGATTTTAAACAAGGGCTGACCTTTCTTAATGATCATGCCATCGCCTTCAACCAAGACTTTATCGATAGTACCGGCAAACGGGGCCACCACTTTGTTGAACATTTTCATTACTTCAACAATATACAGGGTATCGCCCGCCTCAAAATGATCGCCAACATTAACGAATACATCCATACCAGGCGCTTCACGGGGGTAGAACATACCGCCGCTGGCTGCCAATACTTCGTCTGACTTCGCCGCTGGCGGTGGTACTAGCACTTTAGCCATACGCTTTTGTAAGGCTTGATCAGTTAGGCGAGCTGGAATGGTGATGCTTAAATTTGCATTCACGCTCAGTTCACAGAAACCAGTTTTATCCGCTATGTATGCCAATACCGACATGACTTCGCTACCCGCAAAGTAGCCAATATGGGCGCTGCGCACCGCTGACCACTCATCTGCGCTAAAGCCTTTTGGTGCTTTGTCAGAGGCAAGTAATGCTTCAAGTGCTGGGAAGTCTGCCGCGTCTACTTTCTCATTCAAGGTTTTGTAGAAGCTCACTGCCGCGCTGAGGATCTCGTGGTCGTGATCCCAGATCATGTAACGGGCAGGTTTGCCAACTTCAAAATCCATGTTCAAGTAGTGATACAGCTTGTCCAACAGCTCAATGGGGTTAACCGCCCATTTAATTTTGCCATTGTCGACGCTTAGACTGCCCTTATTCATGCTCAACCAGCCCGCCATATAATGCGGTTCTGCGAACAAGCGTTCCAATGGGCGAATCATGAGTAACTTTTTAGCGTCTAAGGCTTCAGCCCACGCCGCGGCGTTATCGCCCGCTTGACTAACATACCGCTGACGAATTTCTGCGTAGGCAACGTCCAAATCAATTTGATTAGCCTGTTCTTTCAGCAAACCCACCGCCGTTAAATACGGAACGATAAAGCTCGTAGAAGGACGTGCGTTAATGCCATTTCCGATAAACCAGTGCACCAAGCCATAGTGGAATTCTAGGTTGGTTGCTAAGTCTTTACCGCGCAATTCAGTCCGACGCAGTATTTCTGCCAGACGTTGGTAACTGCTCAGACGGGTTTCGCCAGTAGTCAGCAATAGCGCAATGTTCGAGTCATACGCACCGGCAAGGTGGTATTTCATGAACACGTCGGTGTCAGGGTTGTGGGTAGAAATACCTTGGTCGTCGCGGATTTCACCGGGAATCGCATTAGACCAGTTTTCAATGACACCACCTGCATGTGGCTGCAGAGCTTGGTTAGTGGCGTTCATACGCGCTTCTACCGAGGTTTTCTCACGCAGAATACGGGTCGGCTTAGGCAAGTTTTTGCCATGCCGCGCCAGCAACACCATCACTTCAACTAAGCTTTCCGCGATAAAGTAATCGCCTGAATCATCGGGATTGGTGAACTTGAGCTTGTAACACAGCTCAGTAACGCGGTGCTCAACCTGAATACGGGTATTCATTTCCATGAAGTAATGCGAGTCACCATCGACAATACATTCAAAGGTGCCCAAAGAATCCAGCTTTACCGCTTCGCCGAATACCGCGCCTTCTTGCTCCATGCGCTGCAAAATCACCAAGTCTTTCTTAAGCTGCTCGGCCTCATCTTTACTGCCGGCGGCTTCTGCCGTAGCAATGGCCGCTTCCAACTCTTCTTCGGTAACAGACACTTCTAGCAATTTTTGCTCGTGCATTTGTAATGAGCAGTCACGGCCGCCCATCGTCATGCACCATTCACCGTTACCCACCACCTGAATTTCTTGGTGGCGAGTGGTGTCGATATTCATTTCGATAAGAACGTTTTTGTTATCGCCCACACCGTTGGTTTTCAGCTCAATCAGACACTCTTGTACCAATGACGGCACTTTGGCTGCGGCTTTTTCTACTTTCTCTTCAATCGTTGCGCCCTCATAAGAGTTCGCAGATTGCAAAATACGCTGACCTTTACCACCGCCACCGGCAATTGCTTTGAGGCGGAAACGGTTGTTCGGCTTTTCAGCCAACATACGCTTGGCTTCAACTTGCAGAGCAAGGCCAATATCAGCAGCATTAATAATATCGATGCCCGCTGCGTAAGAAGCAGCTAACAATACCAAGGCTTTTTCTTCTGCATCTTTGCACGCAGAGAAGTCGACGCTCAGCTTATTGTCCTTAGCGCATTTCTCAAGGCCATCTACGCCGTATTTAGCGAACAAGGCCAAGCTAGTTGCGTTGTTGACACCGGGCGTAACGGATACGCCAGTTTCCAATGCGGTACGTTTTGCTTGGTCTTTCATACCAGCTGATTTTTGGGTGAAAGAGCACGGTCCGATGAAATTCAGCCCGGCTTTCTCCATGGACTCCACCATTTCGGCGTCTTCCGACATAAAGCCGTAACCCGCAAAAATCGCGTTATAACCATTGTCATAAGCAATACTAATAATTTGCTGAATGCGGCGAATACGCTCTTCTTTGGTGGCACCGCTGTAATCCGGTACGCGATGAACGCGGTCAGGATCAGTTAAGGTGCGCAGCTCTGGCGCCAAAGCATTGGTATAGGTAATTGAGTCTTTTTCAGACAGCAAAATACCGTAGTGAGTAATGCCCATTTCGTCGAAAACATCCATGGCTTCCTTACGGATTGGGCCACGGCAAATTATCAATGGTTTCAAATCATTACAGGCGAAACTTCTAGTCCATGCTGTATTAGATTTAGCGAGCTGACGGTCCTTATGTACCATCGGATTGTTTAAGTAGTAATTATTGCTTGCTTGCACGTCGAATAACCTCGTTAGCGAATCGTCTTGACTCAATGAATTACGGAACATCGGCAGTTACCTCGGAAATTAATGGAATTCCCGTTGCATACCGCCCATAGGCTCAGGCTTATAAGCCTTGAGGTGCAGTTCCAGTTGTTCACCCAATACCTTGCGCAGGTCAGAGGGCATGACGATCTGAGATATTGATCCCAGGCTTAGTGCTTCATTCGGATTCATCAGTTCGCGTTCATAGCGCTGAGTGAGCAGTAGCTCTTCCTGCTTCTGCCATGCCGCTACGGCTTCTTTTGCCGCAGTGACAGACTCAGACTCAGGCATACCTGCTTTCAGGTTTTGCGCCGTCAATTCAGCAATTTTCGGTTTCACCGAGGTGCGAATTTTACGAACTTCATCTTTGTAAACGTACTCAACCCCTGCTGGGCCCATTACCGCTAAACGCGTGGTGGGTAATGCGCAGACAAAATCTGCACCCGTAGGGTAGTTATTGAATGCCGCATAAGCGCCACCAAAGGCGTTGCGAACAATCATGAGGAAGCGCGGGGTACGAAGATCAATAATCGCATCTAGCATGGCACGACCAGCTTGAACGATACCGCCCGCTTCTTGCTCTTTACCTGGTAAGAAACCCGTGGTGTCTTCCATAAAGATAACGGGAATGTTGTACACATTACAAAAACGAATAAAACGTGCGTTTTTATAAGCGGCGTCAATGTCGATCTGCCCAGAGGCAACCGCTGAGTTATTGGCAACAAAACCAACCACATTGCCGCCCATACGACCAAGCGCACACACCGTGTTACGCGCGCGCTCAGGCTGAATTTCAAAGAAATCGCCGTGGTCACACATCTGCTGAATAATAATGCTGATATCAAACGGGGTGTTAAAACCTGTCGGGCTATTGAAGGCCTTCTTCAATAACAGGTCGATATCCCACGTTTTACGCTTGATTGGATCAGAAGTTGGCTGAAACGCTGGCGCTTCAGCACTGTTATTTGGCAAGTAATTCAATAGCTCTTTTACTTTGCGCAGTGCAGCCACTTCGTCTGGCACCACAAAATCGGTTACACCAGATTTAGAGTGAACGCTGGGGCCGCCAAGTTCATCGGCGGTCACGTCTTCGCCGAGTACAGTTTTAACAACACCTGGGCCGGTCAAACCAAAGAAAGTGTCGTTAGGTTGAATAACAAACGAGCCCTGACGCGGCAAATAAGAACCACCGCCTGCGTTGTAGCCGAACATGCACATAATCGACGGCACGACACCGTTGATATGACGTAGCGCGGTAAACGCTTCAGCGTAGCCATCCAGCCCGCCCACGCCAGCAGGAATGTACGCACCCGCCGAGTCATTCATGCCGACTAGCGGAATACCAAGCTTGCCCGCAAGTTTAAACAAATTGGCCAGTTTGCTACCGTTAGTCGCGTCCATAGAGCCGGCGCGCACGGTAAAGTCGTGGCCGTACATGGCCACATCACGGCCATTTACTTTAACAATGGCGGTTACTAAAGACGCGCCATCTAAATTTTTACCCCAGTTTTGGTAAAGGATTTTAGCTTCGGTACCAGCGTCTGCCAGTACGTCTATCCTTTCCCAAATGGTCATTCGCTTCTTTTCGTGCTGCTTTTGAATACCTTTTACACCGGCCATTTTACGGGGCCGTTGTTGCAGGTCATAACCAGCTTGAAGCGCGGCTTCGTATAAACCAGGATCGTAATCAATTTGACCAGGGACAGTGAATTCGAGTGTTGCTTTCGTCTCGAAGGGGTTTTCCAGTGAGGGTTTTTGTGAAGCTATTTTTGTCATGCCTGTCAGTTCCAGCTGCATTTCATTTATGGGTAACCCGCGCTCATGCCGCAAGCGATTGACTCTTTGATGTGTTTAAGCAGAACGAGATTCTTACGATCCCTGTAACTGCATGTAAACTCAAAGGGGCATTACGCCAGCAACATATTGAACTGCGGATGAATGAGAATAACCGTTCTGTGTGGTGCGATGACGGTTTGGTGTTTCTCAAAGCGGCGGCTAACATTACTGGGAATGGGCCTCTCTGTCAATCCGAACAGCGCTAGGCGAGCCTGCGTTAAAGCGGATAAAACACTAGATTTTTCAGCCTCATAGCACGTAAAATCGCAGCCTGTCCGCCGCGTTTGATTGACCCCCGAGCAACATCCAATGGCTAGCCTTCGTCGCATATCTTTACCGTACCTTCGCGACAGCTGCGCCCTCTTTACCAGCTTGAAACACCTACCCTTTCCAGTTTTTTTAGACAGCGCCGCGCCCTTCAGTGAGCATGGTCGCTTCGACATTATCTGCGCCGAACCAGATGAGGTTATTTCTTTAAAAACAAATAACTACAAAGACATTGATACATTCTTAATTAATACTGAGCAGCGCCTGCAAGCACTAAGTGATGAGTATCTTCACAGCGACGAGCTGCCCTTTTGTGGTGGCGCCATTGGTTTCTTAAGCTACGCACTTGGCGAAACCGCCCTAGTCGCGAGCAAGCACCAAGAAAGCAGTCACAGTTCAGCGACACCCGACTTTCACGCTGGCATTTACCCCTGGGCCATTGTGGTGGACCACCAACGTGAGCGCTGCGAATTAGTCGCCCAAGCCAGCGTTAGCGAACTCACCCTAACACGCATACAAGAATTCCTTCGCGCTGCACCGGCAGAAAACATCGACGTTCGTTTCACCCTTGGCAGTGAGTTCAGCACCTCGCTAAATCGCAGCCAATACCAAGACGCCTTCGAGCGCGTGCAAGACTATATTCGTGCCGGCGACTGCTACCAAATTAATCTCACCCGCGCATTTACCGCACGCTACGAGGGCGACAGCTGGCAAGCTTATCAACAACTGCGAGAAACCGCCGCCGCGCCCTTTTCTGCCTATATCGACCTAGGCGACAGCCAAATACTGAGTTTTTCGCCCGAGCGCTTACTATCGGCAGACAAGGGCCGACTGCAAACCCAACCCATTAAAGGCACCGCTGCCCGCGATTCAGATCAGCAAAAAGACGCCGCCTTGGCCGCTGCACTGCAAAGTAGTGCAAAGAATCGCGCCGAGAACGTGATGATTGTGGACTTGCTGCGCAATGACTTCAGCAAAAGTTGTCAGGCCTCCACTGTCCGCACCGAACAACTTTGCGAACTCCAAAGTTTTCGCACCGTCCATCACTTAGTCAGCACGGTAACTGGCCAATTGCGCGCAGATTGCACACCATTTACAGCGCTACTGAATTGCTTTCCCGGCGGCTCAATTACCGGCGCACCCAAACAAAGAGCGATGGAAATCATTCACGAAATCGAGCCACACCAGCGCGATGTGTACTGCGGCAGTATTTTCTATTTAGGTGGTGGCGGAAAAATGGACAGCAATATCTTGATACGCAGCTTTGTGTGCGCCGATAATCGTATTACGGGGTGGGCTGGTGGTGGCATTGTTGCCGACTCAGATGTCGACGAGGAGTTTACCGAGACTGAAACAAAAATCGGCAAGCTCCTACAGGCGCTTGCCGATTTATAGCCGATTTTTACAGGCTTAAATTGCGATTTGACGCCTTAATAAATTCTAATTTCAGCGCTTCGTAATCGTGTACCGCAGGGAATTGCGGAAATTCACGAATCACATTATCCGGCGCTTTAAACAAAATACCCGCATCCGCTTCCGCCAACATGGTGGTGTCATTATAGGAATCACCGGCCGCGATAATACGGTAGTACAAGGTTTTCAGTGCTAGTACCGACTGACGCTTTGGGTTGACCTGGCGAATACGGTAATCGACCACTTTACCCAAACTATCCGTTTCCAGCTTATGGCATAGCAGCGTTGGCCAACCAAGTTGCTTCATCAAGGGCGCGGCAAATTCGTAAAAGGTATCTGACAAAATAATGACTTGAAAACGCTCGCGCAGCCAATCCAAAAACTCACGCGCGCCTTCCATCGGCGACATATCGGCAATCACTTCTTGGATATCTGGCAGACCCAAGCCATTTTCGTGCAATAAACGCAGGCGCTGTTGCATCAATACATCGTAGTCGGGAATATCACGGGTGGTCGCCTTTAGCGCCTCAATACCGGTGCGCTCCGCAAAATCGATCCAGATTTCGGGGATCAGCACTCCCTCTAGGTCAAGACAGGCGATTTCCACAACATTACTCCTAAAATATGATTAATTTACGCTAGCGCTAAAAAAGCCGCGTCAATCTAACGGCTTGGGGTGAATAAAGCAATAAACATGCTCAATGCTTGACGGGAGACGGGATACGCTTAACTGCATGCGCTGCGCTTATTTAGACACTCGCATCCGCGAGTATGACTAAAACTTAGCGCTCTAGCCTTGCGAACGCTGGGGCCAGCCTTTGACTTAGCGCCTCCCGTCTCCCGTCAAGCAGCACCCTCAATACATCGGCAATTCAATATCTGCAAACAGGGCCTCAAGGTCATTCTTACTCTGACACTGGTAGGCTTTATCAACCAAATCTGCGGTCAAATGTGGGGCGAACAACTCGACAAAATCGTACATGAATTTGCGCATATAGGTGCCGCGTCGAAATCCGACTTTGGTCACACTAGGCTCAAATAAATGACTGGCATTGAGCGCCACCAAATCGGCATCAGCCACCGGGTCGTAGGCCATTTCGGCCACAATACCGATGCCTAAACCTAGACGAACATAGGTTTTAATCACGTCGGCATCGGTGGCGGTAAACACCACTTTTGGTTCAAGCCCTTTGTTAAGAAAGGCTTCATCCAGTTTTGAGCGCCCCGTAAAGCCAAACACATAGGTCACTATCGGGAACAAGGCGACATCTTCAATTCGCAGATTATTTATTTCTGTTAAAGGGTGGCCCTTAGGCACCAGAATGGTTCTATTCCAGCGATAACACGGCATCATAATCAGGTCGCTGAACAGCTCCAGCGCCTCGGTTGCGATGGCAAAATCCACCTCAAAATTAGCGGCCAATTCAGAAATCTGCATCGGCGTGCCTTGGTGCATATGCAGCGACACATCGGGGTAGCGGTCAATAAAGGTTTTAATCACGCTCGGCAGTGCGTAACGCGCCTGGGTGTGGGTAGTCGCAATAGACAAGCTGCCCTTCTTGGGGTTTTTAAACTCTTGGGCGATGTGCTTAATGCTTTCGGTTTTATAGAGAATTTCACCCGCCGTTTTTAAAATGGCTTCGCCGGCGGGGGTAATCCGCGTTAGATGCTTGCCGTTACGGGCAAAAATCTCCACTCCCAGCTCGTCTTCCAACATCCGTATTTGCTTGCTAATACCGGGCTGCGAAGTAAACAAACTTTGAGCCGTCGCGGACACGTTCATTTCATGGTGCGCAACTTCCCAAATATAGCGCAACTGCTGCAGTTTCATCCTGATGTAACTCCTGAAATCAAACGTGCTCGAGTAAATCTCGTGCCAGGTTGTTCTTATCTTTATACGCAACACCAAACACCGGCGCGGCCTTTAGATCAGTCATCCACTTTATTGGCGATACCATGTGGGACATGTCCAGTAGAAACATGTTCACTCGCAGAGGCGCAATGACCCGGCTGATCGTCAAAAAACACATCTGCGCCATACGCCGCTAAGAACTCACCCTTATCTAAACCGCCAAGAAAGAGCGATTCATCAATACGAATATTCCAATTCCGCAAAGTCTGAATAACGCGCTTATGGGTGGGTGCAGAGCGAGCGGTTACCAGCGCAATTCGAATCGGTGGATCGTCATCAGAAAGTTCGCATTGCAGCGCGTTCAAGGCCGCTAAAAAGTTTTTGAACGGGCCTCCACTTAAAGGCGTATTCGCCGCAGCCACTTCGCTAGCGGTGAAGGCCTCTAGACCATCGCGCTTAAAGACTTGTTCGGCTTCATCCGAGAAAATCACCGCATCGCCATCAAAGGCGAAGCGCAACTCACGGTTGCTCAAAGGCTGGGATTTTTTCGAGCGGGGCAATAAAGTCGCCGCCGCCACGCCGTTATCAAGTGCGCGTCGCACGTCTTCGGCGTTGGTCGATAAAAATAAGTGGCAACCAAAAGCAGACACATAGCGATACGGGCTTTCACCACCACTAAATGCTGCGCGGCTAATATTGAGTTTATAATGTTCGATGGAGTTAAACACACGCAAACCGGTGTCCGCAGAATTGCGCGACAGCAGAATGACTTCTACGCGAGCGTCATCAAGATAGTCATTCAGCTGCAGCAAGCGTTCAACAATGCCGAAGGCTTCGCCAGGCTCAAGAATCTCATTCTCGTGTTCTATCTGATATTTTTGGTAGGCCGTCAGCCCCTCTGATTCATAAACCCGATGACTTTCGTCCAGATTGAATAGCGCTCTGGATGAAATCGCGACAACTAACTTGTTCTCAAATCCTTTGGGCATAATCGCACTTCGTGGAGGGACAGGCTCACTATACAATATGGCCAGACTATGACAACAGCCCTGTGGCGCTTTAAGGTTTTGCGGCGGCCAAATTTGATCTTGACGTAATCGGCACCGCGACGAACAACTCTGAACTCCTGCCAGCCAACACGGCCTTAATATCCCTAATTAATGCCGTATTTAAGGCCGCAAACACCGGTTGATTAATACTGTCGTTATAAATACGCGACGACAACACTCCAATAATTTGCCGCTGCCCGCGATTGTACTGGGTTAGCACTGCCCCGCTCTGGCCGGCAAAACTAAAGCAATCTAAGGCAAATAAATCACTGAGATTATCCACACCCGCCTGCCATAAGCGGGCGCGACACCGCGACGCCCACAAAGTATTTAGGGATTTATCATTGGGGAATGCCAAGCTATCTATCCAGTGATTAGCTGTGTTGGGCTCGGCCAAAACTGCTGGCCTATCCAAATGTAACGACGTCGACAATTTAAATAACGCGATGTCTGATCCGCTGTAATGCGCAAGCTCGCCGTTGTGCTGATCTACGGCACGGTGCTGTCGATGGCGCCAGGCACCACTTACGATCATCGTGGCCATGTCATCAGAGCGCCGCGATAAGGGCTCGGCAATAAATTTAATCGACACTAAACTGCCGCTGCCCTCAGGCGTAAACAAGCAGTGTGACGCAGAGATTAACCACTGCGGCGCAAGCTGGGTTGCCGTACAACGCGATTCATACGGACTGCCATCGTCACGTTTAAAGCGACTTAATAGCACGCCACTGCGCGGCATTGCCGCAGGAACACGCCACAATTGTTGACGCACATCATCTGCACCCTGCGCGTCTTTCGCCGGCGAGCGCTGGAATACCGCATTCTGCTGCGATTGCTCTGCGGCTAAAACTTTGCCCGCCCAATACAATATTGGCGCCCCGCTGGTATCCGCCACAATGATCTGACGCTTACTGCCGCGATGAGATATTTGCAGCGCCGGTGTTGGCGGCAAGGCAATAGGTTTTTTAAATTTAGCATCTGCATACACGGCGCCCGCTGTAGTTAACACGCGGGGTAAAAACTCACTTAATTGATTCAGCATCGCCAAGGCTTTATCTCGGCGCACATCATCGCCGCTGCTAATCTCACGCTGAAAACGACGCAGCGCCTCGTCTACACCAAGGCCCTTATCTAATCCCTTGATAACAAACGCCGCATGCAGCAGCGCCAACTCATAAGGCCATCTATCATCTTTCACGGCAGCCAAGGCATAGCGATGAGATCGCTCAATATTTGCAGCGTGATTGCCGCCACCCCAAAAGTACCACTGCGCCAAATCGATATTGCTGTACGCACAGCTGGGTGTCGCATCGAGCATTTTTTTACTGGGCAATAACCACTCAGAGGTAGCAGCGGGAAACAAGGCCTCTTTGCAGCCAGCCCGCTCTTTAGGCTCAAGTCCTGCCATAGCCCCGTGGCAAAAACATAAAAAAGCCAACACAAAACCAATGCGCGCTGTTCTCTCTGCGGCAAGCCCGCTAGAATCCAGCAACGATATGAGTC
Source organism: Zhongshania sp. (assembly GCA_018066965.1). Lineage (GTDB taxonomy): Bacteria > Pseudomonadota > Gammaproteobacteria > Pseudomonadales > Spongiibacteraceae > Spongiibacter. Next base: position 23,253 of record JAGPVP010000065.1, read on the forward strand.
GGTAATTATGCATAGAACAACTTGGGTTGAATTAAATAGTACGGCGCTGCGCCACAATGCGGCCACTGTGCGTCGTCTTGCGCCGAAAGCCGCTATCTTAGCGATGGTGAAAGCCAATGGCTATGGACACGGCGCAGATTGGGTCGCAGATCAACTCCAAAATAGGGTCGACGGCTTTGCGGTTGCGCGTTATAGCGAAGCCTTAACATTACGTGCCGCACAAGCGGATAAGCGCATTCTATTACTTGGCACCGAACTTGATAGCGCGCTGTTACAAGACTGCGCAGCGCAAAAGCTAGATATTGTTATTCACGACCTTAACACCGCAAAGCTACTCGCCAAAACCAAACTGCCCAAGCCGATTACCGTTTGGCTAAAAATGAATACCGGCATGAACCGTCTTGGTATGAATGCCACTGAATTTACCCAAGCGCATCATTTATTAGCGGCCAAATCAGATATCGCGGCGATTCATCACATGAGTCACTTCAGTGACGCAGAAACCGTAGATCACACTAGCACCACCGCGCAATACCAACGCCTTAGCTCAGTCAGTCGCTCCTTGTGCAACTCGCAACAACACGCGCCCATTAGCATGGCCAACTCCGCCGCGATTATTGTTCACCCAGAAACCCACCTCGACTGGGTGCGCCCCGGCATTATGCTTTATGGCGACGACCCCAGCGCCACCTTACCCGCCGATGCATTGCATCCCGTAATGACATTTAAAGCCAAAGTACTTGCGGTACGCGACGTAGAAAGTGGCGACGGCGTGGGTTACAACCGACGCTGGCAAGCCAATGGCAAATCACGCATTGCAACCGTTGCTGCGGGCTACGCCGATGGCTATCCCCGCCAAGCACCCGACGGTACGCCGGTACTCATTAACGGTCAGCGCGCCCCCCTAGCCGGTCGAGTGTCGATGGATTTACTCACGGTAGACGTTAGCCATTTACCCTCGGTAAAGCCGGGCGACATCGCCACGCTATGGGGGGAGAATCTCCCCGCTGCGGAAGTTGGCCAGCACTGCAATACCATTAGCTATGAGTTATTTACGCGAATTACCCAACGGGTAGAGCGGGTTTATTGACAAGCATAAAATGGCAAGCCCCTGCTTGCAGGGGCTTGATCACAAGGAGCAGACGCTAAGCTTTAGCAGCAGCTAACTGGCTTTTCGTAAGTTTAAATACCACCGGACTCAGCAGGATTAACGCGATTAAATTCGGGATCGCCATTAAGGCGTTTAAGGTATCTGCTAGTAACCAAATAAAACCCAGATTCGCCATTGCCCCCAATGGAATGGCTAAAACCCAAAGAATGCGAAATGGCATTACCCCACGCGGGCCGAAAAAATACACCACGCAGCGCTCGCTGTAATAAGACCAACCCAGCATCGTCGTAAAGGCAAACGTCGCTAAACCCAAGGCAACAATGTAATGACCACCGGGGATTTGCGATTCAAACGCCACTGTAGACAAAGCCGCCCCGCTTTCTCCGGTCTGCCACGCGCCAGAGAGCAAGATGACGAAGCCCGTTACTGAGCACACCAAAATCGTGTCAATAAAGGTACCCAGCATGGCGATCATACCCTGCCGCACCGGATTATTGGTTTTGGCTGCTGCGTGGGCAATCGGTGCGCTTCCCAGCCCAGCCTCATTAGAAAACACACCACGGGCAACGCCGAAACGGATTGCCGCCGCCACACCTGCACCGGCAAACCCGCCTACCGCCGCAGTGCCATTAAACGCTGAATCAATGATTAAACTGAACACCGCCGGCAATGCACTCAGGTTCATCAGCAAAATAATAAGGCCAATCACTAAATAGCTCACGGCCATGATAGGTACTAAAAACCCTGCGACACTGGCGACACGTTTTACACCGCCCAAAATAACCGACGCCACACCCACAAACATGACTGCCGCGCTAATCCAAATCGGCACACCGAAGGCGCCCTGCATGGCGTCTGCTACCGAGTTGGCCTGCACGGTATTGCCAATACCAAAACCGGCCATGGCACCGAACAAAGCAAAACAGGCACCCAGCCAACGCCAGCGTGGGCCAAGGCCGTTCTTAATATAGTACATGGGGCCGCCGCTAAAATTACCTTCGGCATCTTGCTCGCGGTAATGCACTGCGCACACGGCTTCTGCGTATTTTGTCGCCATGCCAACCAGCGCCGTGCACCACATCCAAAACAGCGCCCCGGGCCCCCCCAAGGCAATCGCGGTTGCGACACCGGCGATATTACCCGTGCCGATGGTGGCACTTAAGGAGGTCATTAATGCCTGAAAGGGACTAATCTCACCTTCTTCGCCACTGCTTTTGCGCCCTTGCATAAGCAAGCGGAATGCCGCGCCAATATTACGCAGCGGCATAAGCCGTAAACCAATCATTAGGTAGCTACCGGTACCCAAAATGAGTAGCAACATCAACGGCCCCCAAACTACGCCGTTAATTGCGCCGACCAATGCTGAGATTTGTTCCATGAAAAGTCCTTTACCGTGCGTTAAAACGACGAAAACCGTTTAGAAATCGAACTGATCGCGCTGGGGGAAAACACCAAACACACCACCGGTGTGTATAAAAACAATATCGCCGGTCTGTCCAAATCGCCCCTGCTGCAATTGGTCGAGCATGCCGTAAAACGCTTTGCCGGTGTACACCGGATCTAAAATTAGCCCTTCACTGCGCGCGATATCGCTAATGCAATTAAATATTTCTGGCCCAGCTTGCGCATAGCCGGCACCAACATAGCCATCAATCACCTTCACCGATAAAGACTCAAGGTCTATGCCAGTTTGATAACGTTGCTCCCAGTCTACGAGGTCGCGTGTCACTTTATTTAAAAACCACGCTTCGTCGTCGCAAACGTTCACACCCCAAACTTGAGCATCTACACCATAGCGTTGCACGCCCGCTGTCAAACCAGCTTGGGTGCCGCCTGAGCCCGTCGCACAAATAATGTGGCTTGGCAAAATACCGTGTTGGGCAAAATCGTTTGTTAACTCAGCGCAAGCCTCGACATAACCCCATACGCCAATCGCGTCGGAAGCGCCGGTGGGAATTATAAAGGCCTTATTATTTTGCTGCTGATAGTGCGCCTGAAAATGCACAAGAATATCGTCTAGTTCGCGTTGATATTGTGCGGCGGGATAATAGCTAATGCGGGCACCAGCGAGACGATCTAAAAAGAGATTGCCGTCTGCTATCTGCGGTTCGCTACCCCGCAAAATAAGATGGCATTGCAAGCCCAGTTGGGCGCACAGCAAGGCTGTCGCACGGCAATGGTTTGACTGCACACCACCGCAGGTAATGATCGTATCGCAACCTTCGGCAATGGCCTGGGCCAAATTGAATTCTAATTTACGCACCTTATTACCCGACAACACACTGCCGGTTAAGTCGTCGCGCTTTACCCAAATGCGTGGCCCGCCAAGTCTTTCGCTTAAGCGCTTAAGAGGCTGTAAAGGAGTGGGAAGTTGAGCGAGTGCTAGCCGTGGCGGCGTTTGGCCACTCACGATTGGAGTTGAGATATGCGATGCTTTAACGGTTTCAGGCATCGTGCCACCTGTATTTTCACCGATGAGGGAATGCGCTTCGCGGCTTCGCGAAGCGCGCAATCTTTAGATTGCTTTCAACGTGCCTTTCGGCAATACCGCGTGAATAGACGAACGCTGAAACTTTAATTCCACGCTGTCGGTAACCGCAACAACCACATAGTCATCGTCGAGTTTAGTCACTTTACCTAAAATACCGCTGGTGGTGACAACTTCATCGCCCTTACTTAAGGCAGACACCATTGCCGCATGCTCTTTTTGACGCTTGCGCTGTGGGCGAATAGCAATAAAGTAAAACAAGGCAAACATCAGTACCAGAAAACCAATCTGGAACAACTCACCACCTGGAGGCGCACCGGCACCGGCGGTTTGGGCTTGCGCTTCAGAAATGAAAAAGCTCATTACATATCCTTACTCAAAATTCAAAAAACTACGCCGCGCACAACCAGCCACAGCACTAAAATACGCTGCAATAGTACACAAGGGGCTTGCTCAAAGCGAGCAATCGTAGTCCATGGTAAACGGCGCATGATCAGAAAAACGCTCATCGTTGTATACATTCGCAGCGCGTATTGCAGCGACTAAACCAGGGGTAATAACGTGATAGTCCAAACGCCATCCCACATTATTTGCATAGGCTTGCCCACGGTTTGACCACCAAGTGTAAACCGCGTCTTGATTGATCTCACGGAAGGCATCTACAAAACCTGCTTCATCATAGAGTTTGTCTAGCCACGCCCGCTCGTGGGGAAGAAAACCGGAGTTCTTTACATTGCCCTTCCAGTTCTTTAAATCAATTTCCTTGTGGCAGATATTCCAGTCCGCACAAATTACCAGCTCTCGACCGGCAGCCTTCAACTCTAAAAAGTGTGGATAAATTTTATCGAGAAAAGCATCTTTCTTCGCCTGCGCCTCGTCACCACTAGAACCCGACGGCAGGTACATGGAAATTACGCTAATCTTGTCGTAATCTGCCCGAATATAGCGGCCTTCGCTGTCGGCTGGGTCCCAGCCCAAAGAGGTAGTAATGCTATTAGGTGGCTTTTTACAATACATCGCCGTACCGCTATACCCCTTCTTTATCGCATCACTATAAACCGTGGTATAGCCTTCGGGATGATATAGCGGCTCGTCTAGTTGGTCGCGCTGTGCCTTGGTTTCTTGAATACAAACCACGTCTGCATCCTGTTTGGCCAACCATTCAAAAAAGCCCTTACGCCCCGCCGAGCGAATACCGTTAGTATTCGCAGTAATAATGCGCATCTAAATTACTCCTGATATATAAACTGCGGCACAGCTTAGCAAAAAACGTCGCGCTTAGCTGGACTCAAAAACCAGCTGAATACCAGCCTACAATTCCGCACTGCGACAAAACGCCTGCGCAGGTTTAACTATCTAAGCCACGCCCTGCATACGCCTTGTTTAATCCATTCAGACCATGTTGCTGCCGCCGCGCTAGATCTACACTAAATTCTTAGTTTAAGACCTTAGCAAATACTCAATACCGCCATTCACCGGTCCAGAATAATAGCTCGCTATAAAGAACAAGGTACTATCACAATGAGTCAAAACACACTTGAAACACTTCTTGCCATCGAAGCCATTAAAAAGCTGAAGTACACCTACCTGCGCGCCGTGGATACCCACGACTGGGATTTACTCGCAAGTACACTAAGCACCGATTGCACGGCACGCTACGACGGCGGCAAATACAGTTTCGACGACCGCGAGCAATTGATTAACGGCTTAAAAGGCCATATGGATTCCGCGCAGGTGCTCACCATGCACAATTGTCACCATCCAGAAATAGACATTAACGACGGCGACAACGCTACCGGAAAATGGTATTTGCAAGATTTAGTCTTCAATAAAGAACAAAATTGGATGCTGTTCGGCACCGCCATTTACACTGACCACTACCGTTTTGATGATGGCGAATGGCGGATTTGTCACACCGAATACGAGCGCATAATGGAAACCATAAACGCGCCTATACCGGCGAGCTTAAGCTTTACCCATAATATGTTTGAAAAAAAATAACTAAGGTCTGCGAATTTAAATGAGCAATATTGCGACTCGACTAAAAGAGTGTAGCCAACAACTCTGTCAAACCGGTGCGCCGTTTGAAATTCTAAGTGACAGCACTAGCCTGTTTCGCGAATATAAAAATGCACCCGCGACGCTACGAGAATTGTTCGACGCAGGCCGAGCCCACGGCGAGCAAGAATTTCTGGTATATCAACAAGAGCGCCTTAGCTTTAAAGCATTCTTCCAGCACGTAGACGCCCTCGGCTACCACCTCATTCACAACGAATCGATTTCCAAAGGCGACCGCGTTGCTATTGCCATGCGCAACTACCCAGAATGGATGATTGCCTACACCGCGATTGTTTCAGTGGGCGCGGTGGTAGTACCTTTAAACTCTTGGGGCAGCGCCGATGAACTATGTTATGGGCTGGAAGATGCCGGCGCGAAATACTTAATTTGCGATCCGCAGCGCCTGCAATTACTAAAACCTTTGCTAGCAAATTTAGGCTGCCAAGCCATTGTGGCCCGCGCGACTGCCCACGGAGATACGTCCGTTCAATACTTTGAACACATCATCGATCAAAACCTCGGTCAAGCGCTGCCTATCGTGGCGTGCAACACCGACGATATTGCACAAATCATGTATACCTCTGGCACCACCGGCCGGCCCAAAGGCGCGGTGTCTAGCCACAAAAATATTTGCCAAGCCATCTACAGCTTTGAATTCCATGCGACTTGTTCAGCAATGGCAAACCCCAACGCCATAAAAAAAATGTTCGCGGGTGGGTTTGCGCCCTGCACCCTACTCAGCGTACCGCTGTTTCATGTATCGGGATGTTATGCCGCCTTTTTATTAAATCTGCGCGGCGGCCGCAAAACCGTCATGATGTACAAATGGTCGCCAGAAGAAGCACTTAAATTAATTAGCAGCGAGCGAGTAACCATTTTCAGCGCAGTACCATCTATGGTGATGGATTTACTCCGTCACCCAGACTTTGCCGCTAGCGACACCCGCAGCTTATTCTCGCTTGGCGGTGGTGGCGCCGCCTGCCCACCGGCATTTAAAACAACCATTGAAAACACCCTTAGCGATGCATACATCGGAACCGGCTACGGCATGACAGAAAGCAATGCCATCTGCGCAAGCTGTACCGGCGAAGCCTATATGTATAAGCCCAACAGCGCCGGCACGCTTTCGCCTTTAGTAGAATGGCAAACCCGCGACGACAACGGTCGCATTTTAGACAGCGGTGAGACGGGGGAAATCTGGATAAAATCAGTGTGCAATATTCGCGAGTATTGGAATAAACCCGATGCCAACCAAGAAACGTTTGATGGAGCGTGGATGGCAACTGGCGACATTGGCTATCTCGACGAGGAAAATTTCGTCTTTCTTGTCGACCGCGCCAAAGACCTAATCATACGCGGCGGCGAAAACATCTACCCAGCAGAAATAGAAGCCTGCCTCAGCTTACACCCCAGTATTGCCGAAGCAGCGGTAATTGCCGTCCCAGACGAACGCCTAGGCGAAACCCCTGGCGCAGTGATTCGCACACTGGCATCAGCCGAAATAACAGCGGACGAAATACAGGAATACCTTCGTGACAAACTTGCTGGATTCAAACTACCTAGCCACATCTGGATCACTACTCAAGACATGCCGCGCAATGCCGCCGGTAAAATTCTAAAATCTGAGCTACGTCGGCAATACACTAACTAAGCCAAGCAAACCCTTGCATTCCATGCCGGCCCAGCGCTGGCATTTACCCCTTACCATAGAGCACGTAGAATCGAGTAAATAGCGACGATTCAGGGATAAGCAATGCAAATTTTTTCAAAACAGCGCGCACAGAAAGTACTCGATAACGGCGCCGCCGACATCACTGAATCTGAAATCGATTTAGCCCTCAGCAATCGTCAGCGCATACTCAACAAAGTCCTCCAAAACGCCTCACTCGCACCGTATATTGGTCAAGTCAAAACCCTGTTCAGCCTGCTTCAAGATTATGTAAAAGGTGACTACCGCGAAATACCGTGGTGGTCATTAGGGTCAGTTGTAACCGCCCTACTCTATATACTGCTACCATTCGATGCGGTGCCGGATATCATTCCTATCGCCGGTTTTTTAGACGACGCCGTAGTGTTGAAACTCTGCTTAGATATGGTCTCGAAGGATCTGGAGGCCTATAAACTTAATAAAGTAACCGGCACCAATGACGAGTCTGATGCGTCTCGATAACACCGTCGGTTTTCTTTTAAAGAATTGACTCACAAGCAGACGTAAAATGGCAGATCTTGATAAAAGTGGGCGGACGAATATCCCTAATCCGGTGGAAATCTGTAGGTATTTATACAGCCTCAACGCCGCGGTTTGGGGCTGGCATGGAGCGGCAGCGTAATGGCAGTCCCAGCCGAAGGCGATAACACCGCCTTGTTATTGGGAGTCTTTGAAAATGGGGCCCAAGCCATAAACCCTCCGACTTACGAAAAAGCCAGCCAAAATACTGGTTGGCGTAAAAAATACTAGCGCCAGAACGACACTCGTTCCCGGCTCACCTAGAGCATAGAAAACTGCATTTACAATTAAACTGGAAAGCAATCCAGAAACTAAGCCACATGGCAGATGAGTAACGCCAAAATGCTTGCCCAGTGCTATCAGAGCCCACGCCAGCAACAGTATTACACCGAACTTCATTTAGATTCCCAATAACAACAGCACGTTAATGAGGTCTTCGACCTCATAATAGTAATTAGAAGGTTTACTTGTAAAAGATCACACCACGACACATAGATTCTATCTACCTGATTCTAATACATTTTCAAATATTCAAAGACAAAATTTTCACTGACAGGGTATTTCACCCCGCTTTTCTGAGTATCTTCAATAATTCAGGTAGGACTTCAAGGATGGGGTATTACGCATGAAGAGATCTCCTTTTCTCACGTCAATCGAGCAGTACATCAGGGTTCGCAATTACAGTAAACGAACCATTGATACTTATTTGTACTGGATCAAATATTTCACAGTCATTACTAACAAGCAACACTCAGAGTGACCTAGCCCACAAAATATAAATCCTTTTCTTTTTCTTGCAAGCTACTCGCCAAGCCGAAGTTTTAATACCTGAATCTGCTCCTCAATATTACGACTAGCCTCCGCCGTTGCCATCACCCCGCTCGACCACTGCACGGCGTACCACAATACCGTTAAGTATCCGTAGATGACTCGCCAATGCCTTAGCCGTTGCCAGTCTTCTTTAACACCTGGCCGCGCTAAGTATTCTGCTAGAAGTAATTGCTGTTGCTGCTGGCCTAGCTCATGTCCTTCTACAATTACGGCAAGATCATAGAATGGGTCGCCCATCGCGGCGTATTCCCAGTCTATGGCATACAGCTTGCCATCGTCTGCGGCGATTAAATTTTCTAACAATAAATCATTGTGGCAAAGACAGGGTTCAGTATTGAACGACTTAGCACTGGCGATATGGGAACCTACAGTATCTGCTAGGCCGCGCAGGTCATTTGCAAAGGGTGCATCAGTATTAATCGCCTGCCAATAGCTTGTCGCTTTGTCAGCTATATCTAATTTACCACTCACTGCGGGAAGCTGATGAATTCGGCGCAGCAGTTTAGCTAAAGCTATTATACCCGCCCCATCTGCACGCCAGTGCTGCCCATGTACATAGCGGCAAATCATATACTGTAGATCAGAGTCGTAATGAATTAATGGCGCACAAAGCCCAACGCTATCTGCCAGTGTCAGCGCCTCGGCTTCGGTGTCTCGATTCAGATTTAATGCGCCGCTAATGGCGGAGTTTCGGCGCAGGACCATTTCATTATTATTAGCAGATATTAAATAGCTTTTATTGGTTAAGCCGCCCAGCAGCGGCCTAATTAGCACCGGCTTAGATTGGCTCCATTGAGGCCAATCCGCGGGGATAATATCCGTATCCGTGACAGAGCTCATGCTTATACCGCAGCCTGCTCGCGCTTATAAATAGCGTTCCACTGGAAGAACCCAATCACCACCAACACAACATACATAACAAACAATAGCGCGGTTAAGTACAGCTCTCGATCTATGTATAAATAGACCGATGCGCCATCTATGGCGATCCAATAAATCCAATTTTCAAGTACCTTGCGAGTCACCATATAGGTTGTGACTACCGCGCCCCAGGTCGTGAATGAATCTAAATATGGCAGTTCTGCGTGGGTAGAGGTATCTAGCACATAGCCAAAACCCAGCGTTAATAGCCCTACCGCAACTGCGACTAAAGCGTGGGTTTTCAATGACCAGCGATGGATACGCAACTCTGCGTGATCATCACCTTGATTACGCCATTGCCACCAACCGTAGACGGCCATGACAAGGTAAAAAATCTGCAAGGCAGATTCCATTAACAAGCTCACGTCCCAAAACAAAAAGACGTAGATAGATGTACTCGCGAACGCCGCATACCAGCACATACTATTTTCTTTCATGGCCAGTAGTAGATACGCCAAGGCGAGTACGACTGCGCCCAGCTCCCATAGCGACATCGCCGCTACGGCATCTGCAATCGCGCTGACTACTTGCTCGCTAAACATTGCTTGCCACGGGGCTTAAGTCACCGTCGATAAACTTGCAAACAAAAATGGCGCGACCAAACTGCTCGTAAGATAAGCGAATCTCTTTTTTAATCACATCCATCACAACATCGTAATCGCCAAATACCTGAGTGCTCATGGTATTGGTAATTATCTGTAAGTCTGGGTGAGTATTCAGGCGATCAATAAAGTGTTGAATGGCAGGAATAAACTCGTCTTTTAGGGGATACATGCTGATTTCAACAGAGAGTTTCATTTATGCGCTTCCCTTAAGATTAATAACATGAGATTTATAAAATAAGGCGGCTACATAGCCGCCTTATAAAATGAATAAATTAAAAGGTATAGCTGGCCGACACACCGATAACACGCGGTTCGCCAAGCTGAGTATAGGTTTCTGGTGCATAGCCGTTGGCGGGGTTATTGCCGAAGGCATTACTAAAGTAAAAACCTCTGGTTTCGTAATCTTCGTCGTTTAAATTACGGCCCCACAAAGACACATCCCAGTTGCTGCCGATATACGTTAAGCGAGTATTGACTAGCTCATAGGCGGTGGATTTTTGGTTGTGGCTGTTCGAGAAGTAAAATTCGTCTTTGCCTTCTAGCTCTATCCGCAAAATCAGGTTTGCCATTAGCGACACTTCGCTACCAACAAAGAATTGGTATTTAGGTGCGTGGGCAACTTCGCGGCCATCTAGACTTACAGGTGCCAAAGCGCCACCATTAATATCGTCTTTTGCGTCAACGTGGGACTGGCTGCTAAAGCCATCGAACTCTGCATTTAACAAACCAGCGGCGGCGAAAAAGCGCAGTCGCTCACTAGCAAGATAATTAAGCTCTACTTCTACGCCGGTGGTTTCACCGCCCGCAGCATTGACGAGAAAATCGTCAAAGGAAAAATCATTGGGATCAAATATAGATTGCTTGGCTTGAACCTCACTGCGATCTTGGTAGAACAGCGCTACCTGCGCTTGTAGACGACTATCCAGCCACGAACCTTTCATACCTAGCTCATAATTGATCATGTGTTCGGTATCGAACTCATACATAGCGCTGCTAATATCAGGGTTTGTTGCCGCCGCCGATATAATACGGCCGTTTACGCCACCCGCCTTATAGCCGCGGGAGATTGTGCCGTACACCAGTTTACTCTCAGCGTAGCGATATTCTAGGGTCAGGTTTCCACCCCACAGATCTTCGTCTTTATTTGAGTTCACCAGCAGAGAATCGCTGTAATCGGCATTGCGTTTTTCAAAACGCAGGCCAGACACCAAATCTACTTTGTCGCTAAGGCTGCTTCTTAGCTGGCCATAAACCGCCGCATTCTCGGTTTCAAACTGACTGGTAAAGCTAGCATTACGCTCTAAGTCTTCGTCTTCTTGGCGTAAATACACACCAACAACCCAACTGCTGCTGCCATTAAACAGCGCAGACGCATCCGTAGAAATAAAACGCACATCAGCACTGATATTGTCTTTATCGCGCTGGTAATTATCAACGGAGCTGTATTCGTCGGGATGGAAACCGACATAAACCCAGTCTTCGTCGTAGCCGTATTCAGTCTCAGAATTGGCCAGACTTAATACGGTTTCAAGACTGAACAGTTCACTACCCGACCAGCGAGTAATCATCGATGCAGCAAAGGTCTCTTGGGCGTCAGTGCCGGGTTGATCGGACTGGGTTTCGCGATTGTTAATTAAAGAAAACGCGTCGTAGCCGTTGTCGGCATCTAGGTAAAGGAAGGTGAAGTCCATTTGCAAATCGTCGCTGGCGGCGAAATTTAGTTTGCCCCGCAGTACCGACTCATCAATATTGTTAACGTCATCTTTCCCTAAATAGGTGTTTTCAATATAGCCATCTGATTGCTGCTTTTGCACCGCAACGCGGTAGCCGACCCGCTCACTCAAGGGGCCACTGGCAACCACCGCTAATGTTTGACTATTGTACTCGGCCACTTCTGCCGACACTTTTACCATCGGCTCTGTGGTCGGCGCTTGGCTAGTCATACTAATTAAGCCCGCCAAGGCGCTGGCGCCATACACCGTACCTTGCGGCCCACGCAGCACTTCTACTTGAGCAATATCTAAAGTGCTTGCCGCTAAACCCAAGCCACTAAAATCCATACCGTCGATAATCAAACCAACCGAGGGGCTGACTGGATCAATAAATTGGCTGCGCTCACCAATGCCGCGAATCTGAAAAAAGCGACCGCGTGATGCGCCAGCAGAAAAGTTAACATTGGGCGCTAAGCTCAGTAATTGCTCGATGTTATTGGCGCCACGGGCGCTAATTGTTGCCCCGTCAAATACGCTTACCGTGCTGGCAAGATCAAGCAAGCTGCTGTCGCGAAATTGGCTGGTCACAACCATTTCTTCCATATTGGTGGATTTGGCGCTGCCGTCGGCATAACTGATATTCGCCGCGACAAAGCAGGCAGAGCAGATTAGGAATTTTGATGTAAATAAGGGATTCATGGCTCTCTCGTATTAAAAACTAAGAGACCCGGTACGCGCTAGAAGAGGATTTTTGACTTTACACCTATTCCTACGCCGGTATTAACCGGATCAGGTTCAAGGGTTTGCAAGGTAGATTGATTAGAATCTACCGCATCTCAGGCCGCAGCCACCCCTTAGGTTTTTCGAGCGAGACTATAGCAGATTTGAATACTGGCGGGAATTAGCGAAATCATCGTAAGCATAATGTATTAACTAAGCTTATAAGCAGGATACTCAGCGCGGTATCCATTCACGAATATAGCTACTCGTAGTGAGTCCATAGGCGCAATACTTTGACGGCTTTCTGCTCTTCCAATACTTGGTAAACCAAGCGGTGCTGAATATTTATTCTACGAGAATACGCACCGGCTAAATCACCAATCAGCTTTTCGTAAGGCGGGGGATTTTGAAAGGGATTATTCTCAATAAGCTTTAATAATTCTTGGGCTTTTTCTTTAAGACCTGATGACGCTAATTTGCGCGCGTCCTTTTGTGCTTGTTTAGTGTAGTGGAGCGACCACATCACCAATCTAGCTCGTGGGAGCAGTCGTCTAAATCGGTGTTCAAACCCTCGCGAATCGATTCACGCATATCTGGCTGCGATAACAGATAGAGCATTTCGTTAATCGCGTTCCAATCGTCCTCGGCCAGAAGTACAGCATTGCCTCGTTTGCCAGTAATAACGATGGGTTGATGGCTACTAGCCGTTTCATCTATCAGGGCGTAGAGCTTGGAACGGGCTTCAGTAACTTTAAGTGTGGTCATAATAAGGTGCCTCCCAGCGACTAAGCGTACGCCTACACGTACGCGTCGTCAATATTTAGTTATTGGGAGATCTGAGACTTTTATCCTGTAGCCACTCTTAGTGCGCCTTTTTAGACAGCGCCATGATCAAATCTGCCTCGCTGGCAGAGATGCCACAGCGCTGGGCCAGTTCCGGCGCTCCCATACCCTGCCCCGCCATATCGCTGACTTGCTGGTAGAAGCGTGAATCTTTTTTGTCCGCATCGCTGCGCTGTTGGCGCTCGCCGAGCATTTCTAAATACTCTTCCAGGGCCAGCACTCGCTCACCCAGCATAGATATGGACGATTTTTGATCGTCAATTTTGCGCTCTAATGCTGCCACCATGGCATCTGAGCTCGAGGTTTGGATGATGACTTTGGCCCGATTTTCCGCGCGACGTGTTTTAACCATATACATGAGTAAGCCAATACCGACTAAGCTCAGCAATAAGCCTAATAGCGAAGCCTCGCTTAAATTTTGGCACCATTCAACGACCATCATCGGAAACTGCAGGTAATCGTATTTAGTCATTGCTAGGCCATCCTATATTGTTACTATTCTTGATATTCAATGCTGTGTCGCTACGCGGCTGTCCACTCACTGAGACGACCTTTAAGCCTGACGATGGCTTGGCTGTGAATCTGGCAAACCCGCGATTCACTCACCTCCATCACCTCGCCAATTTCTTTGAGGTTTAGGCCGTTTTCGTAATACAGCGCCATCACTAACTTCTCTCGCTCTGGCAAGCCATTAATCTGACTGGCAAGGGCATTCTGAAAATCATCTTCTAATACATTTTCCAGCGGTGCGTAACGATCATCGCCGCCACCCACATCGATGGTGTCGTGCTCGCCTTCGCTCATTTGATCTAGGCTAAACAGACGCACTGAACTCGTGTCGCGCAGCAAGTCGTGGTATTCGTCTAGGGGTATTTGCATTTCCTCAGCAATGTCGTTTGCCGTGGCTTCACGTCCCAAGCGACTTTCTACCTTGCGCACCGCTTCGCTCATTTCCCGTAATTGACGGGTAACTGAACGTGGCGCCCAGCCGCTATGGCGCATTTGATCAATCATCGCGCCGCGAATACGAATACTGGCAAAGGTCTCAAAACTCGCGCCTTTATCCATTTGATAATTACTTCCCGCCTCTAACAGACCAATCATGCCCGCCTGAATCAGGTCGTCGACTTCTACACTCGCCGGCAAGCGACTCACCAAGTGATAGGCAATTCGCTTAACCAAAGGCGCGTGACGGCTAACCAGCTCTTCGCGGCTGCCGTATTGCACATTTAGGTAAGCGGAGTGTCCGTTCACATCACCGCTCCCGCTATCTCGTCTTTGGCAAACATACGATCAACAAAAAACTCGATGTTACCGCTGGGGCCAGAAGGCATTTCCCATTTATCGACCACCTCTGCCAAACGTCGAAACGCCAATGACGATTCGGCACCCGGGTACAAATCACTGACGGCTTTTTGGCGGGTATCGGCCTTAATTAAATACGGGTCGCGGGGAATAAATCCGGCGTACTCTAGGCTAACGTCTAAAAATCGCTGGGCGACTTCATTTAAACGTTCAAAACCATCACGCGCTTGATCGTGGCTATTCACCATATTACGTAGCACTTTAAAACGCTTTATACCCGCATCACGGTTCATGACCTTGATAAGAGCGTAGGCATCAGCCATCGATGTTAATTCATCGGTCACCACCACCAAAACGTATTGGCTAGCGCGACTAAAGGTAATAACGCTGTCTGATATACCGGCGGCGGTATCAACAATCATCACATCGTAGTCACCGCTCAGCGCACTCAAAGACCGAACAATCGCCGCGTGTTGGTCATTGCCAAGCTCGGCCATTTTCTTGATACCCGACGCAGCGGGAATAATTGAAATGCCATCTGGCCCGGGAATCAAAATATCTTCAATAGAACACTTGCCATCAAGCACATGAGATAAATTCCATTTCGGTCTCAGCCCCAGCATGATGTCGACGTTGGCGAGACCTAAATCGGCGTCCATTAACAATACGCGATTTCCGCGCCGCGCTAATTGGCAGGCCAAGTTCACAGAGACATTGGTTTTACCAACCCCCCCTTTACCACTGCTGACTGCGATGACTTTTACTGGATTCATTGTTTTTATCACTCTCCCGACAAACTTTTAAGCACCCCAATAACGGTGGCCGCTGATTTCCTAACTATCGTCCTGCTATGTTATGTCCCTTAAGATGAGATTGATCTACGCACTATCACTACCTTTTTGCGCTATCTTGCGCTAAACGCGCAAATTTAACGCCGATCCGCGCTGAGCTTGCCTAGGCGCGGCCACTTCAGCAGGTACCGATTCGCTTACCTTCGCTGCTTGCTGAGGCGCGGACACTGGATTTCTTTTAAGCTCGAAGGCCTTAGTCATGCGCACCGCCATATTCACCAGCTTGCCCGCATCTGCCGGCGATAAGTTTTGCGGCACTCTAGGGCCGTTAGCACACCACACCAAGGGCAGGCGATGCTGAATGAGATTAGACATTGCGCCACCCAAGCGCATGGCCTCGTCAATGCGAGTGAGTACCGCGCCCTTGGCATTTAGCGAAGAGTAAGCATCGATAATTTCGCTTTGTACATAATTTTCGACATCGGCGGGTAGAGTCAAGAATACCTGCACATCTTGCATAGCAGACACCAAGCGTTGCAGCTCACTAATACCCTGCTTGTCGCGGAAAGAAATGCCCGCTGTGTCGATAAGCACCAAGTTCTTTTTACGTAATAAGCGATACGTTTTAATGGCCTCTTCTTCATCCGCAATGGCGTGAACAGGCACCTGTAAAATTCGACCGTAAGCCCGCAACTGTTCCTGCGCACCTACTCTGGCGGTATCGGTGGTGAGTATCGCAATATCAGACCGGCCATGTGTTAACACATACTGCGCCGCAATTTTGGCGATAGTGGTGGTTTTACCCGCGCCTTGTGGGCCGACCAAGCAAATCGCACCAGAGCTTGGCGGCGCCGCAACCGCAAGCTTGTTAATTAATAGCATCTTTAGCATTTCGCGCTGCAAGCTCGCGGTTTCTTCAGCGGGAATTTCCGCGCACAAACGCTTGCCCAAGGCCGGATCAATATCCAAGGCAGACAGAAAGGTATTTAACTCTTCATATTCAGGGGTCTGATGGTTGGCTTGCTGCCAGTTGTGGCCCTTTAACTGATCGAGTAGCATCGTCTTCATTGATGCGAACTCCTGCTTCATCGCCAATAATTCATCGTTCTGTGACCACACTACCTGCGGCCCTGCCCCAGCGTTTCTCTCTTCAGTAGCGGGTGCTTGAGTCTGCGGCAAATCTTGATATTCATCCGCATTTTTACGGCGATTAAATAAAGCATCCAAGGCGGTGGGTTCGCGTTTAGTATGTGCGCTGCGAGCCAGTGGCGGAGCTTGGGTTGAGCTAGCTTGAATTGAATTGGCCGAGGATGTAAAGGCGGGCGTTGATGGCGCTACACTTTCAAACATTTCATCCAAGCTGACAACCACTTCGACACCGCCTGCGATGCTACGACAATCCATAATAACGGCGTCGGGGCCGTGGGCAGCACGAACCAACCTCATGGCTTGCTGAGTATCAGCGGCTTGGTATTTTTTTACTTGCATAACCATCTCCCAGCACATTTCAATTTCATAAGAAATGTATTAACTAAATATGTCGTCACAACCCTAACTTCTATTTCAAACACCTTAATTCAGGCGCCCTTGTTGACCTATGGTTGACAGTAATCTCACTTGCTTGCTGTCGGGTACTTCGTTGTACGACAACACAGCTAAACCTGGTACGCTGCGCCGTGTGAACCGAGATACCCAAGAGCGTATCGACGGCGACACCAAAACCACCGCAGGCTGCCCCGCCAATTCTTGGCGATGACTAAAATCTGCCAATTCATTCTGTAAGCGTTCTGCAATACCAGGCTCTAATCCAGCCGCGCCAGCATTGCCTCTGAGCATGTCCTGCAACAACTGTTCCAGATCTGGATCGAGTGCAGAAACTGGTAATTCTTCTTCTAAGCCATTGATTTCCTGAACAATCATTCGCCCTAGAGCAACGCGAACGCCCTCCAATAATTCGTCAGGATTTTTGCTGCGCGGCGCTTGCTCCGCCAAACTTTCGGCGATCATGCGGATACTGCGAATCGATACGCCTTCTTTCAGTAAGTTTTGTAATACACGAACAACAATGCTGAGTGGTAATTGCTTAGGTACCACGTTTTCAACCAAGCGCGGATCGGTCTTAGCAAGCAGGTCTAAAAGCTGCTGAACTTCCTCATGGCCAAGTAATTCGTGGGCGTGTTGTTTAATAATTTGACTTAAATGCGTAGCGATAACCGTACAGGGATCGACCACCGTATAACCCATTGTTTGCGCCTGATCGCGCTGGCTAGAATCTATCCACACTGCGTCCATACCAAAGGCCGGATCTTTTGTGGCCGCGCCACGTAATGTACCTTGAGCACCGCCAGGATTAATCGCCAATTCTTTGCCGGCCTGAATATCACCTTGAGCAATGGTGTCGCCCAATAACTGTATGCGATAGCTGCTTGGTTGCAGTTCGAGATTGTCGCGGATATGAACGGGCTGAATAAGAAAGCCTAAATCTTTAGATAACTTCTTACGCACACCGGTAATTCTGGCAATAAGTTCACCACCTTGATTGCGGTCAACCAAGGGGATTAAGCGGTAGCCAACCTCTAAGCTCACCACATCCATGGGAGTCACTTCGTCCCAGCTCAATTCGCTCGGTTCACGCGCGGCGGGCAATTCTTCGAGGTTTTCATCTTCATCGACAATATCTACTGCGCCCTTTTTCTGATTTTGCATCCACCACGCACCGGCACCGCAAGCACCAGCCAACATTAAAAATACCAGGTTGGGCATACCGGGGATAATGCCAATCAAACCCAACAAGGTCGCCGACATATAAAGCACATTGGGATTGGCAAACATCTGCCCAACAATCTGTTTACCCATGTTTTGCGAGCGAGAAATCCGCGTCACAATAATCGCCACCGCCGTAGACAGTAGCAAAGACGGTAGCTGCGCCACCAAACCATCACCAATGGTGAGCAGCGTATAGTTATGCATAGCCTGTGCAAACGACAGCCCATGCTGGGTCATACCTACGCCAAGCCCACCAATCACATTGATGAACAAAATCATAATGCCGGCGACAGCGTCACCGCGCACAAACTTACTAGCACCATCCATAGAGCCGTAAAAATCAGCCTCGGTGCGTACCTCTTCGCGGCGACGGCTCGCTTCTTCTTGATTCAACAAGCCAGCATTTAAATCTGAGTCTATCGCCATTTGTTTACCAGGCATCGCGTCTAAGGTGAAACGCGCTGTCACCTCAGATACCCGCCCTGCGCCCTTGGTTACCACCACAAAGTTGATAACGACCAGAATAATAAACACCACAATACCGACGACGTAATTGCCGCCAATAACAAACTCACCAAAGGACTCAATGACCTTCCCTGCCGCGCCCGGGCCTGTATGACCCTCCAGCAAGACCACGCGGGTAGACGCCACGTTTAAGGCCAGTCGTAACAAGGTAGCCAGCAGGAGTACGGTAGGAAACACCGAAAAATCGATGGGACGATCAACGTAGATAACCGCCAGAATAATGACGAGTGACAGCGTTATATTAAAGGTGAACAGCAAGTCCAAAAGAAATGGCGGCATGGGTATAACCAACATACCCAAGCAGGCAACAAGCAACAGCAATACACCAATGCCACTGTCTGCGGTTTTTTGTAGCCATCCGGGCATGGTAAGTGCTTGTGTTGCCATACTATGGTCTCTTAGCTATACGATTTGCGCGGTAGTGGAGGTATAGAGATTGCGCCAAAACTTCGTCGTTATAGCGTAGAGTTGCAACAAGGGGGCCAATATATGTAAGGGTAAGTACGGATGAGTTGCTTTAGTTACTACAGTAGATTTCCAAGGTATTCATCTGCCACATCAGGTTCCGGTGCATCAGGATAATCACCGCCCATCGTTTCCCAGCTGCGCAGTTGATACACATAGGTGAGTATTTGCGCTACCGCGAGATACAAGCCGCCGGGAATTTCCGAGTCTAAATCGGTACTGGCAAACACCGCCCTAGCCAAACGAGGTGATTCAACAATGGGAACATCGTGTTCCGCTGCTAATTCTCTAATCTTAGCCGCGATATTATCGGCACCTTTGGCCAACAACATGGGCGCGCCCATGCGTGCTTCATCGTATTTTAGGGCTACTGCGAAATGGGTTGGGTTGGTGATGATGACATCGGCCGTGGGCACTTTTTCCATCATGCGGTTATTCGCAGCCGCTTGCTGCATTTCACGCAATTTGGCTTTTACTTCTGGGCGACCATCCGATTCTTTATGCTCGTCGCGCACTTCCTGACGAGTCATTTTCAATTCTTTATTAAAATTCCATATTTGCCACGGCACATCTATGGCAGCAATTGCCACCAGTGGCAAACTCACCACAAAGAAAAACCACACTAATAGCCGCGCGCTGTGCGCAATCGCGTCTTTGGGCGATTGCAGGCCTAACGCTAGAATATCGTCAGACATGCCCGACAATAGCCATACCGCCGCGACCCCAATGAATAGCATTTTCATTATAGATTTGCCCAGCTCGCCCAAGCTGCGCAAAGAGAATAATTTACCTAAGCCTTTTATAGGGTCGAGGCGTTCCGGCTTCACGCTTAAACTAAACGTCCAGCCACCCAGAATAGTCGACGACACCATCACGGCAACCAAGGCAACCGCAAGAATGGGCCAAATTGTCAGTAGTCCAGTCACAAGGGTTTGGTATAAGCGAGAAACAATCAGTGTTTCATTTTCAACTAATAAAAACTCGGGCGATAAACTACTCGCCAACAAATTCTTTAATGCAAGCGCCAGTTCACCGCCGGTAAAAAGCAGCATGGCTGCGCCGCCCACAGTGACCATCATGGTAGTCAGTTCTTTGGAACGGGTAACTTGGCCTTTCTTTTTGGCATCGGCTAATTTCTTAGCCGATGCCTCTTCTGTGCGTTCCTGACCGTCCTCGTTCTCAGCCATACATCAGGCTCCGAGAAACAGTTCGGCGGCAATAAATGCGTCGCCCAACGTAGACGTTAACAGCGGAAGTAAATTCGGCAGTAGACGATCTACCACCAAAAAACCAATTAACATTGCGATTGGAAAACCCACCGCAAATAGGTTCAGGGTCGGCGCTGCGCGGCTCACAATACCGACCGCAAGCTGCACAACCAACAAGGCAACAACCGCCGGAATAGCGACCCTAATCGCACCAGTAAATATCTCGGCGCCACGCATCCACACTACGCTGAGCTGATCAGGTGACACGCCATCGCCGGCTATCGGCCAGTATTCAAAGCTGCGAGCCAATAACGCTAAGAAGTCGATATGGCCATTCATGGCAACAAAAATGAGCATGGTAAAAATGAGCAAAAACTGTGACAAGACCGGTACCTGGGCGCCGCGCTGAGGATCAACCATCATCGCGAAACCCAAGCCCATACCCATCGCAATAATCTGACCAGCAAGAATAATGGCATCGAATACTAGCTGAATAATAAAACCAATACAGATACCAATCAGCAATTCATTAGCCGCCAGAAATATCGCTTCATAGCCGATTAAATTCATTACCGGTGGCGGCGGCAGCATTGGCAAAATAACGGCGGTGATAAATACCGCGAGTAGAATACGCGCCCGTGGGGGCACATACGCCGCATTGAATAGCGGCGCAGTTAGCATGGCGCCGCCAATACGCAAAAACGGTAACCACGCGGTAGCGAGCATAACGCTGAGTTGGTCTGCCGTTGGCGCGATCATTTGCTAAATTACCCGACTAAGCTCGGAATCATGGCAAATAACTGGCGGGTATAGTCTATAAGTTGCCCCAGCATCCACGGTCCGGTCACGCCCAATACCACAATTAGCACCACAAGCTTAGGGATAAAACTCAAGGTCATATCTTGAATTTGGGTTGCGGCCTGAAACATACCAATCGCTAAACCTGCAGCCAGTGCCGACAAGAGCAAGGGGGCAGCTAACATCACGGTGACATTCATTGCCTGGCGGCCGATTTCGATTACCGTGTCTGCATTCATAGCGCCGCCTTATTGAATTGGTTAATCGCGATTATTAGTCTTGCACTATTTACTGTTGGCACTGCCATTAAGGTCGTCACTGATAGAAACTCGCCGCCAAGGAACCCATAACCAAGCCCCAGCCATCCACCAAAACAAACAGCATGATTTTAAAGGGCAGCGAAATCATCATGGGCGATAACATCATCATACCCATCGACATCAACACGCTGGCGACAACTAAGTCGATAACCACAAAGGGAATAAATAATAAAAAGCCGATCTGGAACGCCGTTTTTAATTCGCTCGTTAGAAATGACGCCATCAAAATAGTGAACGGTACGTCTTCTGGCTTATCAAACTGCTGCATGCCGGCAATCTCGGCAAAGCGGCCGATATCTTCTTCGCGGGTTTGCCGCAACATAAATTCACGAAACGGTTGAAAGCCACTTTCAAGCGCCTGATCGAAGGTAATTTCTTCTGCAATATAAGGTTTAATGGCGTCGGTATAAGCAACTTCAGCGACCGGATGCATGATAAATAAGGTGAGAAACAAAGCTAAACTTAACAAAATCTGATTGGACGGTGTTTGGCCCGTGCCCAACGCCTGCCGTAAAATCGACAAGACAATCATAATCCGAGTGAACGCAGTCATACCTAATAGCAGCGCTGGCAACAAGGTCAACGCCGTCATCACCGCTAACAATTGCAGCGACACCGTATATTCTTGGCCACCCGCTGGAGTAGGTACAGACGTCACCGCGGGTAAAGCCAATGGCGCGGCATCGGCAAACAACGGCAAGCCGCACAGGCACAACAACGGTAAGATACGCGCTAGCTTCATTGTGATTCGCCCTTAGTTGAAGGACTTTTAGTTTCGGATTTAGCGGTCTTAACTGGCGCCATCATTTGACGCTTAGCAAGTAACTTCGCGAATGCCGACTCAGCTGGCTTGGCATTGTTATCGTCTGGCGACGACACCCAGCTATGTAAGGTATTAATTGCAGTGGCCGTGCAACCCAATAGCAACTTTTCATCGCCGACCTGCACTACCAATAATTTTTCTTTCATGCTCAGTGGTATTTGCGACACCAGTGTCACGCCACCCTGCCCGCTTGCCGACACTAAGCGGCTGCGTCGCAGCAACCACGTTAAACCCACAATACATAAAATTACGAACAACAAACTGCCAATCATTCCCGTTACATCGAACGTCGGCCCGGCGGGTAAGCTCGTTGCAGGCGTCGGTTTGCTTGCCGCGTCTTGTGCGAAAAGCGGTGATGCCACAAGGCTTAGTGTTATTGCGGCGAAACTGCGCTGAAGTTGCTTGCAGAAATTGGCCATTAGTGGCGCTCGCGTTCTTCTTGACCAACCACTTCGGTCAGCATAATGCCGTACTTATCTTTCACTACCACAATCTCACCGCGCGCCACCAAGGTTCCGTTTACTAGCACATCTAAGGGTGTACCAGCGGCGCGGTCTAATTCAATAATGGCCCCCTGGTTTAAATCGCGTAGGTCGCGAATACTCATTTTGGTTCGCCCTACTTCAACGGCAACACTCACGTTGACGTCCATAATCATATCCAGACTCATATCCTTGCTCATGCGCCCGCTTCCTGTTTTTGCTGATGCTGTATTTTCTGCTGCTCTTTTTTCAGGTGACGTGTGTACTTCATTATTCTCACTCAAAATTTGACTCTCCGCAGAAGCCGCGAAAGCCTGTTGATTAGTGGTGTCACCACCGCTTAATTGCTCATCGTTTATTTGATCAGTCATCGTCAATCCTCAGTGCTGATGTCGATTAGCTTCCGACCTGCCGGTCAAGCGAACAGCCAATTTTTCTTCATTACTGCCAAATTTACCGTGCATAAAAGGTGTGTCATCAATCATAAGAACCACGTCTTCTGCCGAGGGGATATCAATGACGTCGCCCACTTTAAGTAACGACACACGCTTCAAGCTCATACGGGTTTGGGCCAATATCGCCACCAACTCAATCGGCGCCATTTCCAAGCCTTCGCGTAGACGTTCGCGCCAATCTGCGCTAGATGCTTTGTTGGTAGGTTTAGCTGGATCGCTTAAGCTATCGCGCACCGCATCGATGGCACTCCATGGCACGATCGACCACAAACCGCCGGAAAACTGGCCGACGTTGACAATAAAGCGGGTGGCAACCAACGAGTCAGCTTCGCCAATACTGTCTAGCATCCGCGGATCACTCACCTGAACGGCAATACTGGGTTCAGTTTTAATAACTGATTTCCATGCGCTACCCACATCACTTAATAATGCGGAGTTGAGCATTTCCATAAAGCTGAATTCAGAAACCGACAGCTGTTCGCGCTGCCCTTTTTGTAAACTACCCGAACCACCAAAGTAGCGATCCACCATCTGAAAAACCAAATCAGACTCAAAGGCCAATAAAATATTGGCGTTCATGGGTAATCCACGTACTACCGAAATGCTGCATGGCGCTGGCAAAGTATTTAACATTTCGTCAAATTTCATCACCGTAATTTTATCAACACGAACAGCGTCTACCGTGGATACAAACTCGCGCATACGATCGCGGGTTGCAGTGGCAAACTGGGCCTGAATAAGTGACAGCGCCGGGATCAAACGCTGAATCGCATAGTCCTGCCTAGCTAAATTATATTTTGCGCGACCGGGATCATTTTCATCTTCACCCGCCATCAAGGCTTCTAGCTCTTCGGGATCGAGAATATCGCTCATGTCGGCACCCTCACTGAATCACAAACTTGGTGAAATACACGGCGTCTACGCCGCCTTTTCCGGATTCAGCGTTAAGCACTGCATTGATCGTGGCCAGCGCTTCGTCCTGAAGCTGCTGACGCTGTTCGGCGGTCGCTATCGCTTCACGGTCTAGCTTGCTGAACAACATTAATAAGTCATTGCGAATACGTGGCTCGTATTGTTCAACGCGTGGAAAGACATCGTCGCGCCGCGACATTAAATCTATCTCAACCATCAAAAACCGAATACCGCGCTCATTTTGTAAATTAACAACAAAAGATGGCGACAAGCTGTAGTACTCAGGCTCCTTTTTCTGCCCTGCAACTTCGATGGTAGGCTTACCGTCTTCGCCAACTACGGCGACTGGCTCTGGTGCAGGTTCGTGTACGAAAAACCAGGTAGCACCCACTGCGGCTATTAACACCAGCACTTGTACCGCAATCATAATAATTTTCTTATTCATACCTGATTCCAAATCCTTAATAGCCAAAAATCATATTCCTAAGGGTTATAGCAAAGCCTATGCCAGACAATTTTATACTTAAATAACAATAACTTATAAAAACAATCTTGGAATGCGACAAAAATTTGGCGCTATGCAATAAACCCAGATGACACTCTAACAACACAGCAAATTGCAGCTATTAGTAATAACCACAGCAGGCGTACGCGCAAAGAAGCCGCAGAAGACGTAGAGAAGGTAGAAATATCGATTTTGGCCGGAGATTAGCTAAGAGCATAGCCGAGAGAATTTTAAATAGACGCGTTAAAAACGTTTGCAAGGAAGTCTGATAAAAAGTGTATGTTTAAGCCACAAAAACAAACAGATCAAGTTGGCTATGCGTAGTAATCCACTCCGCTATTTTGCAGGGTGACGGTTGCGTGTAGTGCCCCCTGCAAACTAGCATCGTCGCCGTCTAAATTATTATCAAGACCGGTTTGATTAGCATCGCGACCGTTGTTCGCGGCACCAGAACGATCACCCGTCGATTGCCCTGCGAACTGCTGGCCAGCATTTGTTGCAGCACCATCATTCAAGTTTGGATTATGAGTCACTTTGGCCTCTTCCAAACGCAAGCCTTGATTTTCCATACCGCTATGTAAGCGCGGCATCATTTTTTCCATCAAGTCAGAGGTATCTTTATGCTGGGCCTGTATCTGTACTGAGGTGGTATCGCCATTAACCGACAATTGAATATGAATACTGCCTAACTCAGCCGGATGTAACTGCATGGTTGCGGTATGTACGCCATTACCCGCCATCCAAGAAATTTTTGCCGAAATGGCCTGCGCCCACGCCGGATCATTTAATGCATTTTGCGTAACAGTTAATGCAACTGGCGCACGTGCGGCGCTACTATCCACAGTTCTCGTTTGCTGCGCAGAAGATAGCTCAAACCCCGTCATCGAATCAGACGCTAATTCAATAGCCTGATTAGCAGCTTTAACTAGTGGCGCCGACATTGCGGCTGAACTCAGCTGCATAGCTGTGGCAAAACCCGTAGTTGGCTTGCTTAATTCACTCGCGGCGGTGCTTATAACGCTGGCGTTTAATTTACTATCTGCCGATTGTTCATTTTTTGCGAGCAATACGGCGCTAAGATCTTCGCTAGCATCTAACGGCATACCGGCGACATTTGCTGAGGAGTTTGGGTTAGTCGCAGGATTTGATCCCAGGAGGCTAGACTGCTTAGACCAATCAATTTGAGACTGCTGCCATGTCACTAATACATTGCTGTCGTCACGGTCTTCTGTAAGTGCAAGACTACGTAGCTCCTGATCAGAAAGCGGCAATTCCTGTCCGTATTTCGGCAGCGCTGTTCCGCCAAAACCCATATCCAGGAGTGAGTCAGAGAATATATCCACGTCTGCACTCAGCTTATCGTCACTGCTCATTTCCGCATCGTCGGCAATAACATCATCACTAGGCACAGCACCCTGCGCTGTACTCAACAACTGATTAAACGGTGTATCCGAATTATTAGCACGTGCAGCAGACGAAGCATAGCCAGCAGTTCCGCCCTGCGCACTGGATTTTACACTGCCATCTATTTTAGGTAATGCCGAACTAATACTGTTTTGCATGGCTTAAGACCTGTTTATTACCTTAACAAGGTAAACAACTCATATTGAAAGTATTCTTTAGCAAGTTTAAAACTCACTATTTAATAAAATGTATTATCAGATATTTTTAGCAATATAATATTTATGAGCAATGTTTATGCCATTGCATTGTTTTGCCGCATAGACCATACAAAGCGCTGACTGCTGAGGTCATCCGCTAATCGCTGCTCGGTTGCCTCAGCCTGACACAGTTCTTGTTGAACATAGCGCTCGGTAAGTTTTTGCATACTCATGGCACGGCGACGGCTGTCCATCCAGTGTTTACGATCTGCATTCATAGCTAATTCAGCTTTACGAATAATGTCGCTCTGTTGAGAAATTGCGGCAGCCAGCTTAGCCATAAATGCGCGAGACTCTTGCATTCGAATTATATCTAAAAATTCCCCAGTCGACTTGCGACTAGATTCTGCGTATTCCCGGTAATATTGTTTTAATTCTGCGAGTTTCTTCTGCTGTGCGTCACAGTGCTGCTGGCTCTTGGCAAATTTATTGGCCTGCTCGCGCTCTTCCCGTTCCGCGATAGTATTCACGGTTTCCATGCGCTTAGATTTCTTCATTCTTAAACCTCTGCTGAGAAAACGTACAATCGCTGCATTTAATCCTCTAACAGTACATTGAGCTGATCTAATGAACTGTCAAAGCCCTCTGATTCATCGTAGGCCTGCTGTAAAAACTTCACCATTTTCGGCCATACCGTTACCGCTTCATCTAATCTCGCATCGCTACCACGCTGATACGCGCCGATAGTGATCAAATCTTTATTCTGTTGGTACAAGGAATACATTTGCCTAAAGTAACGAACCTGATCTTGATGACTCTTGTCCGTTACATCATTCATCGCGCGACTTACTGATCGCTCAATATCGATCGCTGGGAAATGCCCCGCATCTGCAAGGCTTCGCGACAACACGATATGCCCATCTAATATCGCTCTGGCAGAATCAACAATCGGATCATTCTGATCATCGCCCTCTGCCAACACGGTATAAAACGCCGTAATCGATCCGCCACCAGCTGCGCCATTACCGGCCCGTTCTACCAAGGCTGGCAAGCGCGCAAATACCGATGGCGGATAACCTTTGGTGGCAGGCGGCTCACCCGTCGCCAGTGCAACCTCACGTTGAGCTTGAGCGAAACGGGTAAGAGAATCCATAAGTAGTAACACCTGCTTACCTTCATCGCGAAAGTGTTCAGCGATGGAGGTTGCCAACCACGCACCGCGCATACGCATTAACGGCGGGTGATCTGCAGGGGTTGCAATCACCACGGCACGCTTCATATCTTCGGTGCCAAGAATACTATCTATGAACTCTTTAACTTCTCGGCCACGCTCACCAATCAGCGCCACAACCACAACGTCTGCTTCGGTAAACCGCGTCATCATGCCGAGTAAAACACTTTTGCCCACGCCACTTCCTGCGAACAAACCCAAGCGCTGGCCGCGCCCAACCGTTAATAAAGAATTTATTGAACGCACGCCAACATCTAAAGGCTCGCGAATTGGCTGACGTAATAAGGGATTTATCGGTACGCCAGAGATCGACCGCGTTTGTGTGCACTGCAGAGGTCCGCGACCATCAAGCGGCCTTGCTGAACCGTCTAAAACTCGGCCGAGCAGACCATCGCCAACGGGAAAGTCTGAGCCCTTTTCTATCGGGATTACACGGGCGTTTGGCATAACTCCGCGCAGTTCGCCAGTGGGCATTAAGAGGATTTTATCGGTGGCAAAGCCGACCACTTCGGTTTCCAACCACTCACCATCTGCGGCCTCAACTAAGCAATAACCACCCACCGGCGCTTTACAGCCCACCGCTTCTAACATAGTGCCGACAACGCGCTTAAGCTGGCCTTCAACCACTGGCCGATCTGCGCCGCTAAGTCGCTGGCGATACTGCGCAAACTTAGCGGCTAAATGATGATGGTCTTGGTTTGTCATTGATATTCCTTCAATCTGGAACGATGCACTATCCATGCGAGGGGCCATCGACTGGCGATAGCTCTGCCTGTTCGCCCAACATTTCTGCAGTAATACGTTGCAGGCGGGTTTCAATCTCTTCGTCAATACGCGAGCACTCATTGCTGATGCGGCAGCCGCCACGACTTACTGTGGGGTCATCTAATAGTATCCATGATGAGTCAATAGTCGCACCTCGCTCTTCAGCTAAATGCCGCAACACCTCAACATCGGCGGGATTAAGATAAACATTTAACTCACCGCTGGTCACCGGTAACGCCTCAACGGCCTGATGCACTAAATTTTCTATTAACTCAGGCCTAACACTCAATTCATGTCGTAATAGCTGACGCGCCAATGCCAGGGTCATGGTAAATAATTCGCGTTCTAATTCTGCATCCACCCATTTTTGGGGCTCACGCAGCGCGGCCATCGCCAATTGTAATTGCTGACTTTGCTCGGCCAGAATACGTTTTGCCTCTGCCTGCCCCTCTGTTAAACCCTGCTGAAAACCTAGGTTTTTAGCGCTTTCACGGGCGAGCTCCAGTTCATTAGCCAGATCGTTCTGGGGGGACGAATCATTTTGTGCTGCTGCAGTTTTAACCTTCACACCGCTAACCCGTGGCAACACCCAGCTTTGATACGCGCCCTCTGCAACTGGCGGCTTAATTGGCGGTTCTGCAAGCACGGCATCGGCAGTGATAACGCGCGGGCTAAAAACTTGAAAAACATCTGTCATGATCGCTCCTTAATGCTCAACTCACATTCAAACTGAGCGATTACAATTAAACGTAATCTTCGCCACCGCGACCCAAATCAATCTGCCCGGCGTCTGCCAATTTTCTGGCTACTGCCAAAATATCTTTCTGGGCAGCCTCTACATCGCTTAGTTTCATGGGGCCGCGTGAGTCCATATCTTCAAGCAACATTTCGCGGGCGCGCTTAGACATATTCCCCAGTATTTTTTCTCGAACTTGTTCATCGGCTCCTTTAAGTGCTAGTGGCAGCACGTCTGAGCCAACTTCGCGCAGCAGTAATTGAATGCCTTTATCGGGGATATTAACCAGGTTGCCAAATACAAACATCAAGTCCTGTATACGCTCAGACAAGGCTTGATTCTCTTTAGCAACCGACTCCAAAATACGAGTTTCAGAATCAGGATCTAGGCCATTCATAATGCCGGCAACGGTCATTGCGCCATCTATTTTGCGATTTTTAAACGTAGCGGTAACCGAAAGTTTTTTCTTCAACACCGACTGCAATTGACGCATTGCCGACTGCGGAATGGTTTTCATATTGGCAATGCGCAACACAATGTCGTCTTGCAGCGCGGGTGACATTTGCTTAAGTACCGCCACCGCTTGCAACTGATCCATATGCGCCATGGTGATGGCAATGATTTGTGGGTGCTCGTCCTGCAGCATATGCAGCAAGGCCTCTGGCTCTAACCAACGCAGCGAACTCATCTCCTGAGTTTCTTCATCGCCCAGTACCCGGTCAGCCAAGGTAGTACCTTTTTGATCACCTAAGGTTGAAGTAAATAATTTGCGCACATAGCCCTGCACGCCCACACCCAGAGAAGTCTCTTGGTGCAAGGCCGTACGGAAATCATCAACCACTGCTTCGGCCAAACGGTTATCAACACTGCGAATGGATGCCATAGCGGTGCCAATACGCTCTACCTCGTAAGGTTCTACAAACTTCAATACCTTAGATGCCTGTTCTTCTCCCAGCATCAGCAGAAACAAAGCTGCTTTCTCACTGCCATTACTACCGGAATTCATCGCCATGTCAGGATTTGCCATTTTCTTCTGCCACCCATTTTTTCATTACTTGAGCAACCCGCTGTGGATTTTCATCCACTACTGAGCGCACCTCGGTCATCTTGTCTTCAAAGCCCATCCGTCCGGCCATTGGTGGCGCACCAAGCGCGGCAATGGCTGGGTGCAATACCTCACCACTGACACCGCCATCACGGCTATTAGCTAAGGCCCGTGGCGTAGCTTGCTGCGCACTACTGATTTGCGCCTGCATTAGGGTACGCATACCAGGTCGCAAGACAGCGAAAATAATAATTAACACGCCAACACCCACTAAGGACTGCTTAACCAAATTCGCAAACCACGGTAGCTCCCAAAAGCCCGGTGCCGACATATCCATTTCGGTACTTTCTACCGGTCTAAAGTCCGCTGACACCACCGTTACGCGATCGCCACGTGCAGCGTCAAAACCAATCGCGTCGCGCACTAGCAAATTTAGTTTTTCTAATTCAGCTGGCGATATTTCGACCGTGGCACTTTGTCCTTGCTCATCTGTGCTCAGGCGATTTGCCACCACTACCGCAACAGACAGGCGACGAACCATGCCAGTCGGGGTTGATGAGTGATTCAAAATGCGTTCTATTTCATAGTTACGCACAATGGATCGATTACCAGGATCTGCTTTAGTCTCTTCCTTCGCACCGCCATTCGACGGCGGCTGATTACTTAAGGCACCGGGAATACCGCTAGCATTGGCGTTAACATCGCTGTTCATCTGTTCGTTAATTTGCTCGCTGCGGACCACTTTGCTATCGGGGCTCCAGCTTTCTCGACTTTCTTCCACGCTAGAGAAATCAATATCTGCCGCCACCTTTACGCGAACCTGACCGGCATCTGCCAATGGTCCCAACAATTCCTCTATGTTTTGCTGATACGCTTCTTCAATGCGCTGACGATACGTAAACTGACGCGAACTTAAACCTAGGTCGTCCTGATCACCTTGGTAAGACAACTGCTGCCCCTGTTGATCTACCACCGTCACTTGCTCTGGCGATAAGCCGGTGATACTAGAGGCCACTAAATTTACGATCGCCCCCACATTTTGCTTGTCGATAACACTGCCCGGAAACACATCTAACATAATCGATGCGCTCGCCGCCTTGCGGTCGCGTACAAACACAGACTGCTTTGGAATCGCCAAATGCACCCGCGCCTTACGCACTTGGTGCATGCTTTCGATGGTGCGAGCCAATTCTTGCTCTAAGGCGTAATGAAATTTCTTAGATTGCATAAACTCGCTAACGCCAAAACCTTGCTCTTGTTCTAGCATGGCCATACCCGAGCCGTCGCGCATAACACCTTGTCCAGCAAGTTTGATGCGGGCATCGTGTAATTGCTTAGATGGCACCATGATAGAGCCAGTGCTGTCCTGAATTTTATAAGGGATACCCGCAGCCGTTAACGCATCAACCACACCGGCAGCCCGCTGGGGTTCGACATTGGCATACAAAGTGCGAAAATCGCTGCTCTGCGACCACATCACCGCCGCCACGCCCACCGCCACACTAGCAGCGATACCGACTAATATAAGTAATTGACGCAGGACATCGTTGCCGGCCAACTGCGCCAATAAATTCGCGGTAGGATTACTTTTTGCTTCAGCCATGATGATTCTCCGCCATCGCTCTTACGCTGATCACTGTCATTACATCGACATCCTCATCACTTCTTGATAGGCATCCACAAACTTATTGCGGACTTCTACCAAGGCTTTAAAGCTGACCTCAGACTTCTGCATATTGACCATCACCTGGGTGAGACTCACGTTGTCATCACCACGCTCAAACGCCGCCGCCAACGCACCGGAATTCTGTTGAGTCGCATTTACGGCATCAATGGATTGCTTAAGCATTGAACCAAAATCGACTTTTGGCGTGTTACCAACATGGATAGCACCTAAGCTATTTGGATCAGCTTCAGGTCGCGCGATAGCCGTTTGGTCGCGGAGCGAGCGAATCTGGGTAAGAATTTGGTCTACTTTCATATCCGACATCATTCGTCTCCTTAACCGGCGATATAGCTTTGTTCACGCAGCCGCGCGAGTTTGTAGCGCAAAGTGCGTGGGCTAATACCCAGAATTTCGGCAGCTTCTTTTTTAGAGCGCCCCACGCGCAGCGCATCGGTAATAACGCGCCGCTCCTGATCTCGCATATAGCCGTCTAGCACGCCACTATCAGATAAAGACGCATCCGTATTTTCGGCTTGCGTTACCGCAACATTAAAACGCTCGTCAAAATCACTAATAAAACTAAAACCCGATTCAAACTGAATATCGCGCTCGCTAATCACGGTTTGCTGACGAAGAATCAACGCTCGCTGAATCACATTGTCTAGCTCCCGCACATTACCTGGCCACGCATAGCCAAGTAGTTTATTAATCGCGTCATCGCTCAACATGGCAGCTGGATCTCGTACGCTGCTATCACGGCTCAAAAAATACTGCGCCAGTGGCAAAATATCGCCACGGCGCTCGGCCAGCGTGGGTACAAGCAAAGGGAATACATTTAGGCGGTAAAATAAATCTTCGCGGAAATCGCCCTCGCGGACCGCAGCACGTACATCGCGGTTGCTGGTCGCAATCACCCGCACATCCAGCTTTAATGTTTTGCGACTGCCCAAGCGCTCCAACTCACGCTCTTGCAACACCCGCAACAACTTACTTTGCAGCCCAAGATCCATCTCAGATATTTCATCAAGTAATAACGTGCCACCCTGCGCCTGTTCAAACTTGCCGGTATGGCTATTAATGGCGCCGGTAAAGGCGCCCTTCTCGTAGCCAAACAACATGGCCTCAAGCATATTTTCTGGAATAGCCGCACAATTTAAGGCAATGAACGGTGCCTCGGCGCGACGTGACTGGCTATGAATGAAGCGCGCATACACCTCTTTGCCAGCGCCACTCCGGCCACTAATCAGCACCGTGGCATCGGTCTTGGCAACGCGGCAAGCGAGTTCTTTTACCGCCTTAGACGCCTTATCGGCAACAATTAAATCAGCCATTGACACGTCCTCCTTTAACCATCGCACTACGCGAGGTCATGCTGTTCAGAATCGACAACTCTGCAGCTAGGCGCTGTGTAGCATAGGTAATTTCTTGATGACAAAGCGCCAAACACTGAACGTCGAACACATTACTGCCTTCGTTAAATTGACTCTTCTTGTTCTTATCTCTGCGCATCGCGGCGGACTCATATTTGTTACTTACGAGTTACAAAGCAATCCTCATGCCACCAAATAAAAACTATTAAATACAATTACTTATGAATATTTTTATATTATGTGACGGAATTTTGGCGGGCGTTTTTTGGCACTGATTATCGAGATTAAAGGGAGGGTCACACGAATTTATACTTACCAAAATAAATAGGCTAATATAAAATGTTAGATTAAATAATTATGAGTTTATTATAGCTTTATAGAAGGGAATAAATTTTATAAAGGAATACTATGTAATGCCGCCCTAACGCGGCATTACAACACGCCTAGCTTTTTCATTTTCTCAGCCAAGGTGGTACGTTGCAGCCCAAGCAACTGCGCCGCACGGGTAATAACACCCTCTTCTTTGCGCAGTGCTTCAGAAATAAACCACTGCTCAATATCTTGCAAATAAGATTTTAGATCAATGCCTTCTGCGGGCAATGGTGGTTTGCCATTACTCGGCTCTACCGACAACGCCACTTCAACATCGTCCTCACAAGGACGCGCCAGCAACGCAGTCATTAATGCGTCTTGACCTTCACGCTCTTGATCAACCTCAAATTCGACCATGCCCATAGAACGAAACTGCTTAGGTAAATCATTCATGCTTACCAATTTTCCGGCATGAGTGATTGCCAAACGTTCCATTAAATTTTCTAACTCGCGGATATTACCAGGCCAGCCATACAGTTTTAGAGCACGCATGGCGCTGGCTGAAAATCGTGGAGTACGCATTCCTTTGGCTTCGAGTCTTTCCATAAACAGCGACATCAATGTTGCTACATCTTCGGTGTGCTCTCTTAAGGCAGGAACCTCGATAGGAAAAACATCTAAGCGATAAAACAAGTCTTCGCGGAACGTACCCTCTTTAACCATCTCTTCAAGATTGCGATGGGTAGCCGCCAAAATGCGAACATTACAGTGTTTAGTGTCGTTACTACCAACGCGCTCAAAGCAGCGCTCTTGTAATACCCGCAGCAATTTAACCTGCATAGGCAGGCTCATATCGCCAATTTCATCTAGGAATAGTGTGCCACCTTCTGCCAGTTCAAAACGCCCTTGGCGAGTTGCAATAGCGCCGGTGAAGGCCCCTTTCTCGTGGCCAAATAATTCGCTTTCTAATAAATCAGCAGGAATCGCGCCGCAATTAACGGGAACAAAAGCTTTGCCGGCGCGAGGAGAGGCATTATGAATACGCCGCGCAACCACTTCTTTACCGCTGCCAGACTCACCGCGAATCAGTACCAAGGTGTCGAATGTCGATACCTGAGAAATCAACTCGTCAAGATCGCGCATTGCTGCTGACTCCATTGTCTTCTTGGCAACCAAATCATAGCCATCAGAGATCAATTTATTATTCTGTTGCATTGAAGGTCCGCTCATTCAATGAAAATAGCGCCCGGCAATAGATATAAAAACAATATTGCTGAATAGGCTCATAAGCAACGTCGCGATATCACTACGCATTGCTAATGTCCCTATCATGCAAAACATTGGGGGGGGATGTGTATACGTGGATGTCCTAGGTTTTCATCAGGCCGTAATGCAAAAATGGCCCATGAAGCAGCTAAAAACCTAGGCGAAAAGCTTAGAAGGCACTATCACTTACATACGGTAGCTTAAATACTGTTACTTAAATAGCGATCAACATTGCGCGTATTACGGCGAGAATTGCTCGCCTCTTGGGTCAAACCGCCGCGCTGGCGGTACAACAGGTCACTGACCAACTGATCGACCGCGAGTATATTCTCAATAACACTGGCTACTTCACTACTCTCATTTGGCGTGCACGGGGTAGCAAAAAAATCGTCCATTAATTCTCGGCGTCGACGCTGCTCACTAAGCGCACCGGCCCAGTCACTGCTCTCGGCAAGTTCACGAATTTTTTCAGTCAAGCCCATAAGCGCCTGTAAGCTGCGCTGCCTAGCATTAAGTGCGGTAGATATATATTCAATATTATTCATTAGTCACCTTAAAAATTGCCCTGCCCGCAGCCTGCGTGCCGCGGACAAAGCAAAGTCACTACACCCATAAGCTCAGTACTACATTGACCGAGCACCTAACGCTTCACCAGACGATTCAGCACTTTGCAAGTTGTTTGGGATGGCATCCCATGCCTCTTTCAACTCTCTTAATAGCGATGAAACTTCGTCTAAACCTGCAACATCATTGTTGATATTGGCCAGTAAAAGTCGGCGGTTCATATAATCGTATAAATTTTCAAGATTATCGCTCATCGCGGGATCAATATTGTGATCTAGACTCATTCGCAAACCGTCGATAATCGACATGGTGCGGTTTACCGCATTGACCTTTTGCGGTACTTCGCGACGTTGCATGTGGCCTTTAGCAATCGCGAGACGATCAAGTGCGCCATCCATTAAAAGCTGAATTAAGCGGTGCGGACTTGCTGCCGACACCCTAGATTGAGCCCCTACCGATGCGTATGCTTGAGTTGCTCTACCTGCTGAATAGCTCATGTTATTTCCTCTTGATAAGCCTCGTTGCTTATCCTAATTGACGACTTTTCAGTGGTTTTCTTTAGCCTTATCTCAAGGTATTTATACGTATACAGCGGTAAATCTAAGAGCTTTTGTAAACTGAGCCGGGCAAATTGGCTAACTGCTCGGTAAGAAATGTACCCGTGCTGTTTAGCTGCCCCAGCAAGCTGTCTAAAGCGCTAAACTGCGCTTTATAGCGAGCTTCGATACTCGCTATTCGCAAATCTAAAGCCTCGCGCTGCTGAGTAATACGAGTCACTTGCTGAGACAAGCTCTCCGTGCGGCTCGCCAATATGCCACCACTGGCGGTAAGTCCGCTGATCACACTATCTAACCTAGTAGCATAACCATTCTCACTGGAGAATATGCCGCTAAGACTGTCAAAATCAGAGGCGATAATATCCGCCAACTTACTAGAATCAATGACTAACTTGCCTTTATCGCCGGTGGTTACGCCAATTTCAGACAGAGAATCCAATTCATTATCAAGTCCGCTAACAATAGTCCCCATTTCCTGCCTAAGCGTGTTTGCAACGCTTCGCACGGAGGAATCCCCCTGCAGTAATCCTGCGGTTTTTGCCGTTGGATTGTATGCGGTAAGGTCGTTAATGGTTGTCATTAAGGTATTGTAGTTAGTAACAAAACTTTCTACGGCTTTTTTAACGACTGCCGTGTCTTGCTTAACCGTGAGACTAAACACATCCCCCGGTGAGGCCTTAAGCAGATCAAACGTAACGCCTTCAATCATGCCTTCAATTTTGTTATTCGCACTGGTTTGAGTAAAGCCATCAACAAGAATACGGGAATCTAGCGCCGCATTTTTTTCGACCATACTACTTAGCTGGGTTGCTAACCCCGTATCAAAGGCCAGCTGACTTAGGTCACCACTCGCGCCGTTAACTGCACTAATATTAATCGCGTTTCCAAGGCCCGACTTAGTCGCCGAGAAAACCAAATGGGCGCCATCTTGATCATTTACGATAGACGCACTGACCCCGCTATTATCTTCCGCAGCGTTAATGGCGTCGCGGATTGCAGTAAGCGAATCCTCGCCTTCAGCGACGGTAATCGTAAATGCTTCGCCATTCACACTTATGCTCAGCTCACCGCTACCAACGCTGGTATCACTGTCGGTGTATGCCTGAGACGCAATTTTATGGCTGGCTGCCAGCTGTTCAACTTGTACTGAGTAATTACCCGCAACCGCAGTGCCAGACGTAGTAGCAGAAAACATAGTCGGATCAGATATCACCGCCGTATGCTTGGTGAACGTGGCGGAATTTTTAAGGGTACTGAGGCTAGACTGGAAATTGGTGAGTGCAGATTTTAAGGAGCCAAATGCCGACAA